>JAPLUY010000034.1 GCA_026397385.1 Candidatus Aenigmatarchaeota archaeon | reverse complement strand
ACGAGCTCATCGAGGCGAACAAGAAGATAGTCGAGAGCAACGAGAGCGTGATGGAGTCGGTGGAGCAGCTGAACACCAAGATGAGGCGGCCGATGCTCCCGCCGCAGCAGCTGCGCAGGCCGCAGCTGTAACGCAGCCCTCCCTCAGGAAAATCCTAAAATACTAAATTAATACGAACACAATTACAATTATGGCTCTCCTCCGCGGCCGTAGCAAGGCGATATCCGAGATTCTCTCCGTCGTCCTCGTGACGCTCATCGGCATATCTCTAGTCGGCACGGCGTACATGTACGCCGTGCCTCTCATAACCAAGCGCCAAGACGAGTCGACGACCGACCGCGTTTACAACTACTTCGACCGCGGCAGCTCGAGTTCCATCTCGCGCAAGTTCGAGTCGGTGGTGAAGAACGGCGGCCAGGACATATTCATCTCCGACGTCAGCGGTCTCTGGACGCTGCACGAGTACACGGATGCCACGCTGGACAACGACTCGCTCGAATTCGAGACGTTCAGCCGTGTGTCTACAATAGCGATCTCCACGCCGACGAACGGCATAGACTGGGTATCGCTCACGGACGGCGGCAGCTGCCCGCCCGAGCGCGGCATCGTGGGGCTGGATCCCGCATATGTCGTCTGCGCCAAGTCTACCGTGCTGTCGGACGGTTACAGGCTCAGATACAGGATCTGGTTCAGGGAGCTCGACGATGCGAGCGGCACGCGCGGTTACAAGATAAACCTCGTCCGCGACCCAAGCGGTGACACATCCGGCACGAGCGGCTCCGTCCGCATAGAGAACAACCGTGTGTACACGTGCTCGCCGCCGCAGTGCAGCAAAACGTTAATTATCACCGAAGTCAACATTCTTCTAGTATGAGCTCCGGCCAGTCTCAGATGATCCAGTTCATAATCTTCTTCCTTGTGGGCATGACGCTCTTCATAGGCATAGGCAACTTCTTCCGAATCCAGTCCGAGTCGCTGCAGTCCGAGCTTTCCAGCAGCGCGTTCGAACTGATGGGCAACTACTTCGCCTCCGCCGCCGTCGCGAGCGTGGACGCGTGCAAGCAGTGCGGCATCGTCGAGAACGACCTCCGGATCAGCGACACGGTGTTCGGCTACTACCTGCGGCTGTCAGCTAGCGGCAGCGGCCTGTCCGTGGCGACCGCCCCTCCGACGCACTCGTACAACACTTCCGTCAACAACCTGAACGCGACGGTCACGTTCGTGCAAGGTTCGGCCGCCTCCATTCAACCCATAAATTTAACATACGACAGAAACCAAAATACATTAGAGATAAAATGATAGGCGGCAAGATTTTCCGGGACATGGTGCGGGGCTACAGGCTGTTGAACGCCAGCCGTACGGCCGAGACGATGCCTGCGGGCACGCCAGTGATGATGCAACCGCAGTTAGTGCAGATCCTGCAGCAGCAGTTGCAGCTTAACGCCGCCCAGCAGTCGCAGATGCAGACCACGGACCAGCAGAAGCTGGAACTGGAACTGGAGCTCGAGCATCCGGAGGAGCGACTGGCGGCGTTGAAGGCGGCCGCCCGCGGAGTGGAGATACCCGATTTCAAGTACTCGAAGGTGAAGCCGGGCGAGATGCGTCAGGCCGAGGAGAGGCTGCAGCCGATCGTGTACCCGCTGATACCGTCGAAGCCCGCAAAAGGAGAACCGGTTTTTGCGTACGCGAAGATAGCCTGGGACGACCGCACGCACAAGTACATGTATTCCATAGTGGAACCGGAGCTGCAGCCGAAGCTGAAGCAGTTGCTCGCGCGCATAAAGGACCTCATGGAGCAGAAGCTGGACGTGGATTTTTCGAAGCTGAAGCGCTTCGAGGCCACGGACTACATCACCAAGCAGATGGACGACCTCATAGAGTACTTCGACTTCCACGTCAACGAATACGAGAAGCAGGTGCTGCGATACTACGTGGAACGCGACTTCATGGGACTCGGAAGGCTGGAACCGATGATGCGCGACGACAACATAGAGGACATAAGCTGCGACGGCGTGGGCATACCGATATTCATCTTCCACCGCAACGCCAAGCTGGGCTCGACCATGACGAACGTCGAGTACGACGACGCCGCGGACCTCGATTCATTTATAACCAGGCTGTCGCAGCTGTGCGGAAAGAGCCTCAGCGTGGCCGAGCCGCTGGTCGACGGCGGCCTCCCGGACGGCAGCCGCCTGCAAGCGACGCTGGCAACGGACATCGCCCGCCGCGGCAGCAACTTCACCATCCGCAAGTTCACCAAGGAGCCGCTCACGCCCATACACCTGCTGGCCGGCGGCACGCTCGACGTGCGTTCGCTCGCGTACCTGTGGTTCGCTGTCGACAACGGCGCGAGCCTGCTCGTCTGCGGCGGTACAGCTTCAGGAAAGACGACGCTGCTGAACGTGCTTTCGCTTTTCATCCGGCCAGACAAGAAGATCGTCAGCATCGAGGACACCGCCGAACTGCAGCTGCCGCATCCGCACTGGGTGCCGACCGTCGCGCGCACGACCGTGTCGAGCGGGGGCACGAAGGCGCGCGGCGACGTGGACATGTTCGACCTGCTCAGGGAGAGCTTCCGCCAGCGCCCGGACTATATCATCGTCGGCGAGGTCCGCGGCCAGGAGGCGTACATACTGTTCCAGCAGATGGCGACCGGCCACCCCTCGCTCGCGACCATCCACGCCGAGAACCTGCCGAAGCTCGTGGACCGCCTCACGACGCCGCCGATATCGCTGCCGCCGAGCCTCGTCGGCAGCCTCGACCTAATGGTGTTCATGGCGCGCATGAAGTACAAGGACAAGTTCGTCCGCCGCGTCACGGAGATAGTGGAGATGGTCGACTACGACACCGAGCGCAACAAGCCCATGGTCAGCGACGTGTTCAAGTGGAACTCGGAGAACGACAAGTTCGAGTCTCACAAGAGCGTCGTCCTGCGGAAGATAATGGGGCGCACTGGGATGAAGGAGAAGGAAGTCACGGACGAGATAGAGCGGAGGATGGTCGTGCTGGAGTGGATGCGCAGCAGCAACGTACTCGACTATGAGGACGTCAACAAGGTCATCAACATGTACTACAGTTATCCGCAGCGCACTATATCCATGATAATGGAGCGCATGTAGCCGGCGCGGCGGAGAGCGGCTCCTGCGTAGCGGTGGGTGGTTCGGTCATGGGGTACTACACCAAGCTTTCGTTCAGGTTCTTCAGCCAGTTCAGCGAGGGCGTTTCCGAGTACTTCGGCGAGGTGCGCTCGAACCTGAAGCGCGCGAAGATGGGACTGTCCGTGCAGGAGTACATCAGCGTCGCAATCATGACGTCGTTCATCGTTTTCGTCGCGGCCTTCCCGGTGCTCTCGTTCCTGCTGGGCTTCGTGTTCCAGACGTTCCTCTTCAGCTTCGTCGCGTCCTTCGCCGCGGCCCTGGGCCTGGCCGTGTGGTCGTTCTTCCTGATCATGAACTGGCCGAACATAGTCATAGGCGAGAAGGCGAAGCGCATCGACAACGTGCTCGCGTTCGCGCTGCTGTACCTGTCGACCGCGGCGAGCTCGAAGCTGCCGCTCGACAAGGCCTTCCGCATATTCGCCAAGTTCGGGGACTACGGCGAACTCACCGAGGAGGTCAAGGCCATCAACAACGACATAGATTTCTTCGGCCTCGACATCAACACCGCCCTGGAACGTGCGGTCGACCGCTCGCCGTCCAAGGCCTTCAACGAAGTCTTGTGGGGCATGCTGTCCACGATGCGATCGGGCGGGGACGTGGCCGCGTTCATGCGCAGCGCCGCCGCGAGCAACATGGCCGAGTACAAGCGCAAGCTGTACGAGTTCTCGAACCAGTTGACAGTTTTCATAGAGGTCTACCTCACGACGATAGTGCTGGGCGCGATATTCTTCACCATCCTGACATCGATCATGAGCGGGATCAGCCAGAGCGGCTCTTCTGGCATAGTCGTACTGCAGTTCCTGCTCATATTCGTTTTCATGCCGCTAGTGACGGCGCTGTTCATACTCATGATCAAGGCGAGCGCGCCGATGGAGGAGTGATAGGAAGCGATTATAAATGGCCGAGACGAAAAGACCGAAGGACGATGACGCGAAGAAGCGCAGGGACGAGGACGCCCCGACAGGCAAGGAGGAGATGTTCAACCTCCGCAGCGGCGGGCGGCGCAAGTTCAGCGTCAAGGAACTGCCGCGCCGGACCAAGGTGCTTGGCATCACCGCGGCCGCGGCAGCCGTGCTCGTTGCGCTCGCGATGATGGCCCACGACAACGGCGTGCTGGCGATATCGATAATACTCGCGACTTTCGTGATAGCGGCGCCGCAGTTCCTGCTGATATACGAACGCTTCCGCGAGGTCAAGGAGATGGAGGAGAAGTTCCCGGTCTTCCTGCGCGACGTGATAGAGACGCTGCGGTCGGGGATGCCGCTGCACACCGCGATAACAACCGCGTCGAACTTCGACTACGGCAAGCTGTCGCCCGAGGTGAAGCGCATGGCCAACCATCTCAGCTGGGGCATGCCGCTCGGCAGGGTGCTGGACCAGTTCTCGACGCGCGTCAAAGGCAGCAAGCGCATACTATCGAGCGTCAAGATCATCCAGGAGTCGTACAACTCCGGCGGCGACGTGGCTTCCACGCTCGAGGCGGTCTCGGACAACGTCACGATGCTCGAGGAGGCGCAGAAGGAGCGCAGCGCGGTGCTCAGCCAGTACGTGCTGCTGATGTACGCCATATCGCTGATATTCATCGGCATAGTCGTTTCCATCAACAACCTCATGATGCCGATATTCAAGATAGCCGCCTCCACCGCGAGCGCCGGCGGGATAATCGGCATAAGCAACCCGTGCAACACGTGCTTCGCCGCGACCTGCGCGATATGCGGGTTCTACGAGGGCACGGCCTCGCTCGTTTTCTCCGTGGACCCGACCGGCATAAGCGCCTACTACATATCGCTGTTCTTCTACATGAGCCTCATACAGTCCGTGTGCTCCGGCCTCGTAGCAGGGCAGATAAACGACAACTCGGTGCGCGCCGGCATCAAGCACAGCATGATACTGTTCGCTATAACGTTCGGCACCTTCCTCTTTTTGGTCCGTGTCGGCCTGCTCGGATAGGACGGTGGATTAAGCATGGCTATCGAGTACGGGCGCGCGCGCAAAGGCCTTTTCAACGTCGAGTACCTCACGGTGCTCATCCTGTTCATAATGTGTTCCATGTACTTCGTTTTCAGGATGATGGCCGAGAAGCCCGCGTACATCAACGAAGTGCATCGCGAGACGCTGCGCGCCGAGTCGTACAGGCTGAGCGAGATGCTAGTGGACGACGCGGGCGCGCCCGCGAACTGGCAGAACCTGGCCGGCACGCCGCAGCAGTCGAACATAAAGCGCGTAGGCCTGTCCGACGAGAGCAATAACGTGACCAACATGGTTTCGGAGACGAAGCTGTCCGAGATGAAACAGATGTGCGTCGGCGCAGGCGGCTACGCCACCGTGAAGAGCATGGTCGGCGCAAGGCACGACTTCTCGCTCACGCGCATAGACTCCGCCGGAGTGGCCGACACGATATGCAGCCCTGCGGCAGCAGGCGACGTGACTGCCTCGATAACGAGGTTAGTCGCGTTCGACACGGGCGGCTATGGACAGCTGATAACACAGATGTGGTGAGACTATTATGGCAAAGGTTTGCGGCCGCAAGGGAATAATAAACGTGATAGAGCTGTCGCTCGTAGTGGTCACGCTCTTCGTATCGTTCAGCGTTTTCTTCCCGGGCAACTCGTACAAGGACAAGTGGGACGATGCGTACGGAACGCTGAAGGCACGCGATGCCGCGCTCACTCTCGAGCGCACGGGCAACCTGCATGCATATGCGTACGACAGCGGGCAGATGGACGCGTTCCTGACCAAGCTGTTCACGGGATCGAACGCGGTGGTGTGGCACAGCATCAGCGGCGGGATTGCGGAGACGACGAAGGTCGCGTGCAACTGCACGAGCATCCAGGTGGCGCAGATGAACGGCTGGGCTGGAAGGACGCTGCTGAACAAACGCAACATCAGCATGGAGTTCTGCCGCGCGAACCTGGTCGCGTCGGACGAGTGCCTGGCCAACTCGGACGTGCTCCTCATATGGGGAAGCGTCCAGCCGCTGGGCGCTTCCTCGGCAGCGCTTATAGACTACGTGTCCAAAGGCGGCGGCATAGTTGAGCTGAAGGACTTCAGCCAGTCGTCGCAAGTCGAATCGGACAGCGTGCAGACTGGCATCTTCGGCCTGAGGTGGGGCTCGCTGACCACGGGCCAGCCTACGAGGACGGAATTCTCGAGGACGCCCCGCGGCGAGTCGGACATCATCTACCAGCCGTACAAGTACTTCCACCACATACCCATCATGCTCAACATCTCCAAGAACGGCGGCGCAGTGACCGGATGCACGTACAATCCTACAGGCAATGGCACGCTCACGCTGAAGGGCGTATCGTACGAGTTCGACACGTGCAGTCCCGTATCGGCGTGGATCGACACCGACGGGACTGGCGGCGGCGACACGATGGTGTCAGCGCGACAGACAGTGTCCGTCGGCGGGTCGAGCTTGCTGATGAGCTACGTGAACGGTTTCAACAGCATCAGCCTCTCGTTCCAGCCGGGCTACCAGTTCGGCGACATATTGAGCTTCACTTCCGGGTCGCGCGTCTCGCCGCTGATACAGCCGCGCGACGGCAACAACGACCGCGTGCTGCTGCAATCGGTGTTCGCAAGTTCGGCCACGCAGCCTGCGGCGATAATAGGAAGCTACGGCTCGGGCAAGACCGCGTGGCTGCCCGAGTTCGGCAAGGACAGCCTCGACGACAGCGAGAAATCGCTCGTCATGTCGATGCTGTTGTGGGCGGCGAACAAGGAATCCGCGTCGCCCTCGGCCCAGATTGCGAACGTCGGCACGGGCTACGTCGCTTCATACATCAACGTGCAGAACTATGACATGTTTGAGTTGTACGAGCTGAACATAGGAGTCGGATATCCAATCTGAATCACTTCAGCCTTATGCTCTCAAGGTTGCGCGGCGCGCTCGTCTCTATTCTGAAGAGCTTGTATATGCTCCTCGCTAGGTCGACTGCACGGCTGACCTCGCCGTGTGCAACGAGCACGCGGCTAGGCTTGGCGCCCAGCCTGTTGATGTAGCTCAGGAGTTGGTTGCGGTCGCTGTGGCCCGAGAGGCCGTCCACTGTGCATATCTCCAGGTTTATCGGCACGGTCGCCGTGCGTCCGTTGTCCCCGCGTATCGGCAGCTCCTTCCAACCGCGCTGAATCCTTCGTCCCATCGTGCCTTCGGCCTGGTAGCCGATGAACAGCAGCGAATTCTTCGGGTCCTCGGCGAGCATCTTCAAATGCTCTAGTACGGGCCCGCCCACGAGCATGCCTGACGTCGACAGTATCACGGCAGGCTTCTCCTTCCAGCTCTTCTCGCGGTCCGCGGGCGATGCGATGCGCTTGAAAATAGGGTTGATGAACGGGTCCTCGTTGTTGAATATCTTGCGCTGCATCGTGTGCGACATGTACTCCGGATAGGCCGTAAAGATGCCCGTGGCGTCCCATATCATGCCGTCCACGAATACCGGATGCTGGAAGTCGTTCTCCACGAGGATAGCCATCACGTCCTGCGCGCGCTCGACCGAGAAAGTCGGTATTATTACAGTCCCGCCGCGTTCCATGGTGCGGTTTATCGCTCCGAGCAGCTGCGCCTCGGCCTCTTGGCGGTGCGGCATTATGCAGTCCTCGCCGCCGTACGTCGATTCGATGATGAGCGTCTCCAGGCGGCTGAAGTCGGTGAATGCCGGCTCGAAAAGCGTCGTGCGCGCGTATTTCATGTCGCACGCCCACACGATGTTGTGCATGCCCTCGCCGATGTGCAGGTGCACGAGCGCGCTGCCCAGGATGTGTCCGGCATTTTGCAGTGTCAGCCGCACGTCCGGCGCGACGTCCGACACCTCGCCGTAGTCCAGTCCGATACTGTGGCGAACGGCCTCCTTCACGGATTTGGCGGTGTAAATCGGAGCCACGCCGTTGCGCTGCATTACATCGATGTAATCGAGGCACAGCATCGCGAAAAGGTCCACGGTGGGCGTCGTGCAATAGAGCGGCCCCTTGTAGCCGTACTCATAAAGGTAAGGCACCATGCCGCAGTGGTCCAGGTGCGCGTGCGATATGATTACAGCATCAAGATCGTTGGGATCGAACTCTTTCGTCTGAAGGATGGGATACTGCCCGCCGTTCGTGCCACCGAGGTTGACGCCGCAGTCGACTAGCACCTTCGACTTCGGTGTTTCCACCAGCATGCACGAGCGTCCGACTTCGCGGAACCCGCCGAGCGCTATGACGCGTATCCAGTCGCGGTTGGTCTTGCGCTCGCTGAATATGCTCTTGCCTATGTCGTTCAGGAACTTCTTCCTGAACTTGACCTCCTTGTGCAAAACTTTGCGTATGCCTTCTATGATCTCGGATTTTATCGACGGTATGCGCTCGATGCGCGGCACCCACATCGTTTCGGAGCGTATAGCACGGAAAGTCTCTCCGCCGCGTCCGATGACCAGGCCGGGCTTCTCCGCGACGATGACGACCAGGCTCCGTTCGGGCTCGAAATAAATGTCCTTGACGCCCGCCTCGGCAGGAACCATCTCCATGATGCGCTTCTTGGTCGCCTCCTCGTCGTTCGTGAGATTGCCTTCAGGCCGCACCTCTATGCGCTTCTTTATGGTGCTGACGACCTCCTTCACGGCTGATTCGTGGTTCTGGAAGAACTCCTTGCTCTTCGTGTAGACGATTATCTCCGAACCCTCTAGCTCGACGCGACTGATCGCGTCCTTCGGGAGCAGGTCCTTCACTTTCTCAAGTATCGCCAGTTCTGCCATTTAGCATGCACCGTTGTTAAGTCTAACAATGCGGATAATCAAAATCCACTTGCATCCTTGAATCCAAAAATCGAAAATACGGGAATCCTACTTGGCCGGTTTGGGGCAGAACGGATAGTTTTCCTTTGTGATGCCGTCCTTCGTTATCTTCATGACGTCTATTCCCTTGCCGCCGGAGCCGATGTCGCGCTCGACCGCCGCAGTTATCGCGCGCACGGCCAGGCTGCCTGCGTCGTTCACGGAAAGCCCTTCCTTGAACCCGTCCTCGAGCACGCCGAGCGCGAAAGGCGAGCCGCTGCCCGTGGAGAAGAACTTGCTCTCCTGCTCAATTGCGCCTATGGCGTCCAGGCTGAACACCTGCCCGCCCTCCTTGTCGAACCCGGCGATTATCAGCTGCACCATGTAAGGCGCGTACCTGGCGCCCGACAGCATGTTCGAAAGCAGCGACGCCGCTCCCTTGACGGAAATCTTCCGCTGGTTCTGTATCGCGAAAAGCTTCAATTCAGCGCGCATGTAGCGCACGAGCGTCTGCGCATCGCCGCTTGCGCCCGCTATGGTCATGGCTATGCCGTCGTCGACCTGGCTTATCTTCTCCGTCTCCTTGCTGGCGACGAGGTAGCCCATCGTGCTCTTCTTCTCCGCTGCGAGCACGACTCCGTCGCGGCAGACGATTCCGATAGTAGTAGTACCAGTCTTCCTTATTTCGGGTTTATCCATTTCAGCCATGATCATCACCATTCCCTAAAGCGCCCGGTCTCTTTTCTTCCGAACGACGAACACCATCCAGAACCAGGCAGAATCTTAGATGATAATCTAATTGTGTCCGTGCTTTTAAATATGTTTGTTTCGGCCTCGTGAGCCATCGCTCAGTACTGCCGCGCCACGTAAACCTCGGCCGCGGCCGGCTTCTTGCAGTAGACGCACTTCCTGCCCGCCAGATCGGCTTGCTTCTCGCCCAGGAGAGTGCCGCGGACGGTCCCGCCGTCCGTCTCCGCCCTAATCATGTCGGCGCAGTCGGCTTCGCCGCACCACGCGACCTTGACCATGCCGCCCTTCTCGCGCAGTATCTCCTTCAGCGCGCGCATCGTCGTAGCCTTGCGCATCTGCTGCTTGAAGCCCTTGTCCGCGCGCTTTGTCAGCTCGCGCTGCACGTTCCGCAGCGCCGCCTTCGCCAGCACGAACGCCTTCGCAACGGGCACGCCCTTCTTCTCGCCGGTGTCACGGCGCACCATGACGACCTGCTTGGCCTCGATGTCGCGCGGTCCGATTTCAATGCGCAGAGGAACGCCCTTCAACTCCCAGTAGTTGAACTTCCAGCCCGGAGTATAACCGTCGCGCTCGTCCAGCTCGACGCGGAACCCGCCGCGTTTTTCTAGGTCGGCCTTTATTTTCCGCGCCTCCACGAGCACCGCGTCGCGCGTCTGATCGTTGTGTATGGGAACGATAACGATCTGCGTGGGCGCTATCTCCGGCGGTATTATCAGGCCTTTGTCGTCGCCGTGTGCGCTCACCACGGCTGCGAATATCCTGCTGACCGCAGGGCCGTAGCACGTCTGCCACACGTACTGCTCCTTCTCGTCCTTGTCCTTGAACTTCACGCCGAACGACTTGGCGAAGTCCTGGCTTAGCAGGTGCGTGCTCGGCAGCTGCAGCACGCGTCCGTCCGGCATTATCGTGTCCGCGGCGTACGTGTGTATCGCTCCGGCGAACTTGTCGTGCTCCGGCCGCTGGAAGAACAGGAAAGGAACGCCGAACTTGTCGTGCACCGTGGCGCGCGTAGTTTCCATGTCCTCTGTGACCTGCGCCTCGGCCTCGCCGCGCGTCGCGAAAACATCATGCGACTCAATCCAGTAGAACTCGCGGCTGCGTATGAACGGACGTGTCGCTTTGCCTTCGTATCGCCATACCTGCCCGCGCTGGTACAATTTCAGCGGCAGGTCGCGCCAGCTGCGTATCCACAGGCTGTACATGCCGTACATCGCCGTCTCGCTCGTCGGACGAAGCGCGAGCCGCTCCTCGAGCTTCTCGTTCTGGCTGCCAGCCTCCGTGATCCAGAACACCTCGGCAGCGAAGCCCTTGACGTGCTCGGCCTCCTTGGAAAAGTTCGACTCCGGGATGACGGCCGGGAACCACACTGGTTTGTGGCCTTTGGCCTGCAGCTCGCGCTCGAGCGCGTCGTACATCAGCTCCATAGACATCACTGCCCACGGTCGGAATACGACGAAGCCCTTCACGTTGTAGCGTATGTCCGACAGCTCCGCCTTTTCGACGACCTGCGTGTACCACTCGCTGAAATTGTCAGCCTTCTTGACTGTCAGCCCTTCCTGTTCGGCCATTAATTCCACTCTCTAATAGGAAATTATAAGGATTACGGTAATAAATTGGCCTCTCATGCGTCCGGCGGCGCCAGCGGAACGAAGCACCCGCAAAAGCGTTTATCCTTTCAGCCCGATTATTTAATCGCTGGTACTGATGAAGCTCGCCGTGCTATCCGATTTTCACTTCGGCTTCGGTTACAACTCCGAGCTCGAGACCGACAGCTTCGACAACGCAGACGAGGCGATGCAGCGCGCAATCGAAGGCGGGGCCGACCTGGTTCTCATCGCGGGCGACATATTCGACCTGCGCTATCCGAAGACGCCGGTGTGGACGCACGCGATGCGAATACTCACTCGTCCGCTGCTGCAAGAAAGCACAGGCGTGCGCATGGTCAGCTGCACGAAGGAGTTGAAGCCGATATCGAAGCACACGCTGCAGCACCTGCCGGTCGTATCGCTCCATGGCAACCACGAGTTCCGCAGCCGCGACAGCAACACACTGGAGGCGCTCGAGAACGCCGGGCTGCTCGTGCACCTGCACAAGGACGCGATAGTCTTCGAGAAGGACGGCGTGCGCGTCGCCATCCACGGCATGTCGTGGGTGCCTGACCGCTACGCGAAGCGCGAGCTGGACGAGTGGAACCCACAGCCGATCGCGGGCTGCACGAACATCCTGATGATGCACCAGAGCATCGCGCCGTACATATTCTCGCCGCTCGACGCGCCGAGCCTGACGTCCGCGAACATGCCAAAGGGCTTCGACCTGATTTTCGACGGCCACTTGCACCGTCCCGGCTCGGACACCGTGGACGGAACGCCGCTGATGTTCGTCGGCAGCACCGTCATCACGCAGTTCGAGAAGGGCGAGGCAGGCGCGGACAAGGGTTATTATGACGTCGAGCTCCTGCCGAACGAACTACCGGCGGTCGCGTTCAGGCCTATCGCCAACGGCCGCAGGTTCTTCTTCGAAGAGGTCGCGACCGACGGCGGCCTGCGCCAGAACATCGAGAGCAGGCTCGACTCGATACTCGCAGGAGGCTTCGCGAAGAAGCCGATGGTCCGGGTGAAGATAACGGGCAAGCAGTCCGAGTACGTGCCGCAGGACGTGAAGGAGATAGAGCGCGCGTACGGCGACCGCGCGATACTGCGCTTCGTCAACGACCTAGAGTCCCCGGAGATGGCCGACAAGGCCGAGATGCTGCGCAGCATGCGCGACCAGGGAATGACCGTGGAGGAGAAAGGCCTCCAGCTGCTGCACGAGAGCCTGCAGCAACTGCAGTTCGGCTCTTCGTTCGAAACGCAGCCCGTGTTCGACCTGCTTGTGGACGGCCGGGTCGACAGCGCATTCGACATCCTGACGGGCCAGCAGTCCACGCTCGCAGGGCTCGCGAAGAAGTGATAAGATGATAACCAAGCTGCGCCTGAAGAACTGGAAGTCGCACGAGCAGAGCGAGCTCGAGTTCTCCGCCGGAACCAACGGTCTCGTCGGCATCGTGGGCAGCGGCAAGACGAGCATACTGGATGCGATATGTTTCGCGCTCTTCGGCACGTTCCCGAAGTTGCAGCTGAAGAAACTGAAGGTCGAGGACACGATAATGAAGAAGCCCGTGGCCAAGACGAGCGCGGAGGTCGAGCTCGAGTTCGAGACGGACGGAAAACACTTCGCGGTCAAGCGCATAATCGAGCGTGACAAGGGCACGAGCTACTGCGAGTTCCGAGAGGACGGGCGGATAGTGGAGTCGCCTGCGACGAAGAACGTCACCGCGGCCGTCGAACGCGCGATCAAAGTGGATTACGAACTTTTCAGCAAGGCCATCTACTCCGAGCAAAACGCCATCGACTACTTCCTGACGCTCGGCAAGGGCCAGCGCATGGCGAAGATCGACGAACTGCTCGCCATAGACCGGTTCGAGGAGGCGCGTGCGAACTCCGTCAAGCTGGCGAACAAGCTCATCGAGCGCAGGTTGGCCAAGCAGTCGGCGGCTGACCGGGTGAACGTGGCCGAGGCCGAGAAGCAGGCCATGGAGCTGCAGAAAGCAGTAGCGGATTTTGACATGCAGCGCGCGATGCTCAAGAACGAGCTCTCCGAGCTGGTACGCAGCATGGACGCGGCCGAGACCGAGGCGTCCGAATTGCTCCGAGTGCGCGACCAACTGGAGAAGGCCAAGCGAGATTATTCGGGCGTCGACGCGTCCGTGGCCGTGA
This sequence comes from Candidatus Aenigmatarchaeota archaeon, assembly GCA_026397385.1. Lineage (GTDB taxonomy): Archaea > Aenigmatarchaeota > Aenigmatarchaeia > CG10238-14 > SCSR01 > JAPLUY01. Next base: position 5,386 of record JAPLUY010000034.1, on the reverse strand, counting down.
CGCTCGGCAGCATCGAGCGGATGGAGAAGGCGCTCAAGGACTTTTATGCGGCCGCTGGCAAGCCAGACGCGGACATCAGCCTGGAGGACGTGGCGGCCATAACTTCAGTCGTGGAGGAGCATGCGAAGAAGATTTCGGAGATGGGCGACTTTCTGCGGAGCAAGCAGTCCGAGTACGACGCATCGCAGCACGAGCTGTCCGTTTCGAAGGCGAGCATAGACATGCTGCGCAACGAGAAGATTGCGCGGCTGGAGCGCGAGTTCGAGGAGAAGCTCGCTGCCAAGGATGAGTTCCAGCGGCTGCGCGACCGCACCGGCGAGAACGTGTCCGACCAGCTGAAGGATAACGCCGCGCGGCTGCAGAGGCTCGTGGAGGAGATGGCGGCCGCGAAGGCGCGCACTTCGGACCTGCAGGAGCAGATGGCCAGGCTGTCGACCGTCGAGGGCGTGTGCCCGCTGTGCGGCTCCGGGCTTTCGAGCGAACGCAAGAAGATGATAGTCGTCGAGAAGATGCGCGAAGCCGGCGAGCTGTCGGAAAAGGCGAGGCGGCTCGGAGACGAGCGGGCGATTACGGAGGAGAAGGCGTACCAGCTGGAGGCGGCAGCGAAGAAACTGGACGAGCTAGTCAGGGAGATTGCGGACCTTGACATGGTGAACGATGAGCTTGCCAAGTCGCGGCAGACGCTAGCGCTGCAGAGCGGCTCCGTGGAAAGGCTGGCGTCGCAGTTCGAGTCGCTGGCAAAGGAGATCGGCATCGTGCGCGAGGAGCTCGACGCCGCGACTAACGAAAAGCAGAGACTGGAGATAGTGGCGTCGCAGATGCAAGAGTACGACGGGCAGAAGGCGCGCGCGGCCGAGATGCAGGCCGAACGCGAGAGGATGCATGCCGCGGTCGAAGAGTTGGAGAAGCAGATGCCGACGGGCAGGCTCGACGAGGCCGAGCGCACGCTCCGCGCGCTGGCCGCGAAGGAGAAGGAGCTCGAGATGAGGATACTCTCGGCGCAGCAGCTCGCGAAGGAGAAGCAGTTGCGTGCCGAGGAGTACGGACGCGCGGTCGCGGTCGCGCGCAAGGACGCGGAGGACGCCGCGCGTCTGGACAGGCTCGCGGCCGACTTGAAAGTTTTCGCCGAGGCGCTGAAGCAGACGCAGGCCAGCCTCCGCAAAGAGTTCATCGAGTCCGTGAACTACACGATGAACCGCCTGTGGCAGACGCTGTACCCATACCAGGACTTCATCGGCATCCGTCTCGGCATCGAGGAGGGCGACTATGTGCTTCAGCTGCAGGAGCGCTCGCTGAACTGGGTCAACGTCGAGGGCGTTGCGTCGGGAGGCGAGCGCAGCATCGCATGCCTGGCGATGCGCATAGCTTTCGCTCTCGTACTCGTGCCGCACCTGCGCATGCTCGTGCTCGACGAGCCGATGGTCAACCTGGACGCGAACTCCATCAAAGTTCTGACAAGCACGCTGAAGGAAGGCATAGCCGAGTTCATCGACCAGTGCTTCGTCATCACGCACGAGGAGGCATTGGAGGACGCGATAACAGGCAACCTCTACCGGCTGGAGCGCGACAAAGGCAAGGACGAGGTCACAAGGGTAGTTCCTATAGGTTAGAACTTGCGTGTTTTCAAAGACATTCGCGTAGCTTCTTCAGCTTCGTGATATCGTCTTCCACAAGTTTGTCGACGCCGCCGCACCACTGCAGGTCGGCTTCCCTGAAGTATCTCCAGTCGAACGGGATGTCGTCCGAATCCTTCGTTACTTTCAGCAGCATCGTTATGTCCGTGAAGTCCTTAGGCTTCAACCGGTGCAGCTTTGCAGGAACTATGTCCTCTGGCCTGATGACCTTCAGCTTGTGTTTTTCGTATCCAGGCACGGGGAGTTCGACGGCGTTGTCGTACTCTCTTTTTACGATGTCTTTGAATATCTGGTAGTTCTTGTCGGACCTCCTCGGCAGGCTGAGGAAAAGCACGCCGTTCGGATCTTCGTTGGTGACATCGACTCCGAAGTTCCTGCGACCCTTCGTCCACACGTACGGATAATATCCCATGCTATACAAGTGCCCAGCCAGTTCCTTTCCGATGCCACTCCTGAAACTGGGTTTGGAGTAGTGTTCCGTGGTGTCCACGTCTATGTCCTTTGAACGCCTGTCCATGGCCAGGACGTCCTTGTCGCCACAGTTATTGGCTACGTACATCCTGACCGCGAACCCGCCGACGACCTCCAGTTCATGGGTTTCAGACGCCAATGACAGGGCTTTCAGAGCATCCAGCGCAGGCTTGTCGGAAAGATTGTAGCCAGTGAATGAAGGCACGTCTACGAGTTCGGAACAGACGCTGTATTCGGCCGGTATCATAATAGAGTACTCCATTCAGGTGGTATATAAATGTTACTGTATAGTAGTAACAGAAATAGAAACGAACTTGCCCTCCAATTTCAGCCTCTCCGATTGTTGCAGTAAATGATAATAGTGCGATAAAGCTCATAAAATGATTATATGGCCATACGCTTCCTGCGAAACAAGCCCGCGCTGCTTATAGCTGACCGCAAGTTCGGCCGCATGCTCTGCATAGCGGACGTGCACCTCGGCATCGAGCACGAACTTTACAAGAACGGCGTAGTCATAGCGCCGCAGGCCGAGAAGTTCCACCGCGAACTGGAGTCGCTGCTGCGGCTGACGAAGGCGACGAAGCTGATAATCCTAGGCGACCTGAAGCACAAGATACCCGGCATCAGCTTCCGCGAGGTGCGCGAGCTTCCCAAGCTGATAGAGCCGATATCGAAGAAGGTCGAGACCATCCTGGTGAAAGGCAACCACGACACCGAGCTCGAGGAGCTCGCGGGCGAACACATCGAAATCGTCGGCTCGGACGGCTTCGCAGTCGGGCCTTACGGATTCTTCCACGGACACGCGTGGCCTGCGAAGGAGCTGCTGCGCTGCGACTATCTGTTCACGGCGCACATGCATCCGGTCATCGAGTTCGTGGACAATTTCGGCTTCAGGCTCGTTGAAAAAGTCTGGGCCAAGGGATTCCTCGACGAGAAAGTGCTTATGAAAAAATACAGCCTCGGACCGGCGAGGATGAAGAAGGAGAACTTCAAGTTCGGACGCATGGAGACGATCGTTTTCCCGTCTTTCAATCCGATAATCAGCGGGATGCCGATGAACTCGCCGAACCACGCCAAAGATGGCTACCTCGGGCCGCTGATGCAGTCCGGCGCGCTCAAGCTGCAGAAGACGGACGCGTACATGCTAGACGGCACGCATCTGGGAAAGATTGGTAAGAAATTCCTATAACTCCGCCAAAAGGTCCTTCTCGTCCGCGAAGAGTTTCTCGCGCACCTCTGCGAGCACCTTTCGGTCGTCCTTCGAGAGGTAGGACACGAGCACGTCCTCCTCGAATATGGTCTTGCCTACGACAGGCTCCTCCATGTTTATGGCCACGCGGTCGCCTTTCTTCGCCGAATCGATATGCTTGCCGTCGCGCTCGATGGTCTTCACCTTGCCCACCGCCTTGCCATCCGGGTCGGCCTCACGCTTCAGCTGCGCGTCCTTCTTCAGCACGCCTGCAAGCACTTCGATGCCGACGATCGCGGGCTTGCTCGCGCGGAATATGTGGTCCTTAAGGATTCGCAGCTTAACGGGTCGCATGACCTTGGCCAGCTTCTCCTCCAGTTCGCGCTCCCTGCGTTCGTGCGTCCACTTTTTGTAGTCCTCCACGGTGTGATAGATGATGTCGCTGCTGAAAATCTTGATTTTGATATCCTTCGCAATCTCGTCGGCATCGGGCAGCGTGCGCACGTTGAACGCGAACACCACACGCTTGAGCTCGTCCTTCGGGCTCTGCGCTTCGATGATGTCCTGCTTGTTCACGGCGCCGACCTCCGCTTTGCGCACGGGGATGCCCTCCGCTCCGACGATCTTTATCATCGCCTCGAGCGCGCCAAGGGTGTCGGCCTTCACGATGATGCCCTCGATGTCGCGGCTGAACTCGACCTGTTCCATGTCCTTCTGCACTTCCGTCTTGGCCGCTTCGATCTCGCTTTCTCGGCGTACGAAAATTATCGGCGAGCCCGCGATGACCTTGTCCATATCAGGACCGGCGACCTTCACGCCCGCCGCGGCCGTGACCTCGTCTACTGAATCGAACTGCCTCTCCACGCGCAACTCCTTCATCGGCTTCGGCAGCAGCAGCGCCTTGATCTTCGTCGCGATGGGCTGGCGGCTGCCGATGACCGCGTAATCGCCACGGCGCACGCTGCCGTTGTATAGGATGACATCGATGGTCGTGCCGAAGCCGCGCACGTCCTTCACTTCCAACACGACGCCCTCTCCACGCTCCGAAGTGACCAGCTTGCCGGCAAGGTACTGCTGCGCAATGCCCGCGAGCATCATCAGCAACTCAGGCACGCCCTCGCCCGTCATGCCCGAACAGGGAATAACGGCTATCTGCTTGGTGAAGTCCTCGATTCGGTCGAAGCGTTCAGCGCTGTGCCCGCGCTCGGAGAGCTGGCCGATGACCTCGTATACCTTCAGTTCGAACTCCGTCTTCACGTCTTCGCGCTGCTCCTTCAGGCTGTCGAGCACGCACGCGCCATTGTGCGGCTGCCAGCCGGTGACCTTGTCGACCTTCGTCGCGGCGACCACGAACGGGGTCTTGAACTCCCGCAGCAGCGCAAGGCTCTCGTCGGTCTGCGGCTGGAACCCGGACGTGATGTCGACCACCAGGATGGCGAGGTCCGCGACGCTGCCGCCTCGCTTGCGCAGCGTGGTGAAGGCCTCGTGCCCTGGCGTGTCTATGAACAGGAGGCCGGGTATGGTTATCTCCGTCTTCAGGCTGCTCATCAGCGCCCCGCACGTCTTGCGTATGACATCGATTGGTATGAAGCTCGCGCCGACCTGCTGCGTTATGAGTAGCGTCTTACCGTGGTCGACATGGCCAAGCACGGTTACTATCGGCTGGCGGGTTCTCGCTTCTGCCATACTCATCGCCGGATATCGTGGACACCCTGTTCATTATAATTAATGATATGCCTTTTTCAGCTTATTTATTGGATTTAGTTTCATGGCCGAATGCACCGTGCAAATACGTAGGGCTACGCCCGACGACGCGAAAGGCGTGGCGGACGTCATAGCTTCCATCGTCGACGAGGACAAGTACACAGTGATGCGCAGGTTCAGCGAACCGGAGGAGAGGGAGTACATACAGAAGCTCTCCCCGAGGGAAAAGATATTCGTCGCCGACACGGACGGAAGGATAATCGGGGTTCAGACTCTGAGCCTCGGGCATGGGTACAGCGACAAGATGGCGCACGTTGCAACGATGGGCACATGGATAATGGGCGGGTACCGGCGTGTTGGTATAGGACGGAAGCTCGCAGATGCGAGC
>JAPLUY010000042.1 GCA_026397385.1 Candidatus Aenigmatarchaeota archaeon | reverse complement strand
TATCCCGTAAATCACGGCGAACACTGCCACGAACGGTAGCACGATGAACTGCATGAACCCGCTGTACGTGATCCAGTAGTTCGGGAAGTCTTCGCCGAATATCAGGATCACGACCGCCCTCATGAAGTCCTCGGTCGAAGGCAGCTCGGACTGCGCCCGAACCGCGGTCGCGCAGATGACGCATGCCAGCGCCAACGGAAGCAGCGCAATCACGAGACGTTTTCTGGTTCGCATGTTTACAGTCCTGAAGATTTTTTTCAACGGCGGCTATACAAAGAACAGCGATATGAGGTACGCGCCGTATCCGGTGATAGCCCAAGCGGCTATGCCGGCGCCGGTTGCGAGAGCCAACCGTCCGAGGGTTATCCTGTCCCCCAGCAGCGTGACTATCCCGAAAACGGTTACGAACAGCATCAAGGACGGGTTCGGCACTATGAAGAACGGCACGGAGACGAAGGCGAAGACGTATCCGAGCGTCAGGTTGACCGCGGTGTTCCGGAATATGTGGACCTTCCTTGAGAGGATCAGGTAGTAGAAGAGGCCGGTCGTTAAAAGCGGGATCACCAGGCTTATGATGACCATAGGGCTGTTGAACCAGTCCGCGGGCACGAGCAGTATCTGCGACGCTATCTCCTGCGCACTCCCGGCGTCTGCCATGATAAGAATTGTATCCGAAAGGAGAAAAACCATTCGCAGTCGCGCAGCCTACGACTCGCGCCTGACGCGGCCGACGAGGTCGCTGAGCGCGCGCACGGACTCGATCAGCGCCGGAAGGGTGTCCTTGAACGCCTTCTCCATGCCGGCGATGCGCATGTTCACGTCGTTGACGCTGTCGGTCAGGCCTTCGATCGTGTTCAACACCTGTTGCTGCTCGTTTATGCGCATCTTCGACATGTCGGCCACGCGCTCGCTCATCTCGCGTATCTTCGCATCGAGCTCGCGGTTGCGCAACGAGAACTCGTTTATCTTTTCCATGACGTCCCGCGTGCGCTCCTGCACGACATAGTCTATGTAATCCTCGGTCGGGTAACCCTGGTAATACTCGTCTGGCAGCGAGCTCTCTGGGACCAATGGCTTGGCCGCGGCCTTGCCCTGTATGTCGTCCAGCGTGGGGAGCTTGAACTCCTTCGGCTGTTCCTCCCTCTGCGTTTGCGGCTGCGTCGCAGGCTGCCTTGCGGGCGGCAGCGCGAACTGTTGCTGTGGCTGCTGCGGGGGCGTCTCTGGCTGGGCCTGCGGCTGTTGCTGTGTGTTAGGATATTGCCAAGGCATCTGCTGCGCCTCGGGTTCGGCACCGCCGCCGGTGACGCCCTCCTTGAGAGTCTGCGTCAACGCCTTGTCTATCTCCTCCGGCGAGAAACCTTCCCTCCTCAGCACGTCGATGCTGTCGATCTCGGAGAAGCCGCGTCCTGTCAGCTCGCGCACGCGGTCAGTGGGCACGTAGCCGCGCCCGGCCGATTCCTCGGCCTTCTTGCTCTCACCGAAAAAAGGCAGTTTCATCGTTTCCACTGCGGTGTCCCTGCCGAATTCCTCCAGCGCGCGGTCCAACTCGTCCTTGGTCACGAACTTGGACGTGACCGGATTCACGAGGTCGATGAAGCTCTCGATCTGCCTGAGCTCTAGCTTGGTCGCGGCCTTGTCCGAGGCCTTGGCAAGCTTTGCCGTGTTCGCCTCGATCGCGTTCAGCCGGCCTGCAGTGGCCTCGATCTTGGCGTTCACGCGCTCCAGGGAGAACTTGAAATCGTTCAGCTGGGCGAGCACCGTCTCTTCGAGCGCGGACAGGCTGTTCTCCAGGCGCTCGATGGACTGCTCTGTTATCCTCATCCTGCGCCTGTCCTCGTTTATGCGCTTCAGCAGCTCGGAAAGAGCAGCGTTCGCCTCCTCGGACTTTTCAAAAACCAATCACAACACCCCGCATGATGCTACTGATAAAGAATTTGTGCTGCCGCAAATAAATTTAAATAGGTTTAATCCTCCGGTCTGGAACCCCGCGAGGCTGACGGTGCTGTAAATGGTATGTGAATCCGAGGTGAAGGAAGGCGCGCTGCGCATAAGCTGCCTGGGATGCGTCTACGGCTCGAGCATCGAGGACTTCGAGGCCTGCATGGCCATGGTCATCGACAAGCTCGCGAAGGATCCGGACGTCGACCGCATCGTGCTCGCGGAGACGCGCGAGAACGAGTACGATTCGGTGCAGACTCGCATGCTCGTCGAGATAGCGAACGCCTACAGGCGCATAACCGAGGAGGACCAGCTGCTGGCCCTCGACAAGCTCGGCACCACCGGGTGCGAGCAGTTCCTACCGAAGCGGCTGGCGGACATGCAGTTCCTCGTCACTGAGGCGCTGCGCAAGGATCCGGTGGGAGCGTACGTCAGGCTGACGCACATGCTGACGAGGGAGAACGCCGGAGCGTCCATGACCAAGGACGAGCAGACGCGGCAGTGCTATATTTATTATGTGCAGAACGCGCTCGAACCCATGAAGCGCATACTCGACTCCTGCAGGATGATACAACTTGCGTTGCCGATGCTGAACACGTCAATACCGGACTACAAGCCGGGCGACCGGCGCGTGTACCGCGAGCTTTTCCATCCGGTCGTGCGCCCGAACTTCATGCTGACGCGCTACATGACCGAGCAGCCGAAGGGCGGCAGGCTGATGGCCAAGTACTACCTTGGAAGCACGAACACGCTCGTGCAGATATTCAAGCTCCCGGGACGAGTGCGCTATCAGTACCACATAACCCCCGCGGAGTTCCAGCTTTCCGAGGAGAAGTACCAGATACTGGATTCCGCGCGACGCTACCTCGCCGATCACCGTCCGAGCGAGCGCGAGGTCTCCGAACCTGATCGTGCGCGCGAACTGTTCAAGAACGTCGGCGCGGGCATAATCAAGGACATCGCAACCGGGATGAAGGTCCAGCTCGACGAGAAGGAGGTCGAAGGCCTAGCCACGATACTGGCGCGATACACCGCGGGCTTCGGCGTGCTCGAGCTCGTGCTGGGCGACGACAAGGTGCAGGACATATTCATAAACTCCCCGATCGGCAGCACGCCCATCTATCTGTACCATGCGGACTTCGAGGAATGCGAGACTAACCTCATACCGACAAAGGAAGATGCCGAGGCGTGGGCCACGAGGTTCCGCCTGTACTCGGGCCGGCCACTGGACGAGGCCAATCCTGTGTTGGACACCGAACTTATCGTGCCTGGCGGCCGCGCGCGTGTCGCGGCCATAACGCGCACGCTCTCGCCCGAAGGGCTGGCGTTCGCGTTCCGCCGCCACAGGGAGAAGCCCTGGACGTTCCCGCTTTTCATGCAGGCGAAATACATGGACCCGCTGTACGCCGGGCTGATGAGCTTCATCATCGACGGCGGCCGGGCCTGCCTGATATCCGGCGGACGGAGCTCGGGCAAGACGTCGCTGCTCGGAGCGATGATGCTGGAAATCATGCGCAAGTACAGGCTGATCGTGCAGGAGGACACGCTCGAACTGCCGGCCGTGCAGATGCGGCAGCTTGGCTACAACGTCAGCCGTCTGAAGTCGCGCTCGGTCATAACGCACATCGAGACGGAGCTGCCGGCGGACGAGGCCCTGCGCACTGCGCTGCGACTGGGCGACTCCGTGCTCATCCTTGGCGAGGTGCGAAGCGTGGAAGGCAAGGCGCTTTTCGAGGCCATGCGCATCGGCGCGCTCGCGAACTTCGTCGCCGGCACGATACACGGCGAGTCCGCCTACGGGGTGTACGACCGTATCGTGAACGACCTCGGCGTGCCTAACACGAGCTTCAAGGCCATAGACCTAATCACCATCTGCAACATGCTCAACAGCCCGGACGGCATGCACCGCTTCCGCCGCATCACCGCGCTCACCGAGGTCCGCAAGCACTGGCGCACCGACCCGGATGCGGAAGGCGGGTTCGTAAACCTCATGGAGTACTCGGCGAAGGAGGACAAGCTGAAGCCGACTGCCGTGCTCACGGACGGCGAGTCGGAGGTGCTGAACAGCATCGCGCGCAACGTGCGCGAATGGCACGGCAGATGGGAGGACGTGTGGGACAACATAATGCTGCGCGCGCGCATCAAGGAGGCGATGCTGAAATACTCCGAACAGCTCAAGCGCCCGGACGTGCTGGAGGCGGACTGGACCGTGGAGAGCAACGAGATAATGCACCTCGCGGCCGACCAGGTCAGGCAGGAGGTCGGCGGCCTCGATTCGAAGATGATATACGGCAGGTGGGAGGAGTGGTTCAAGGAGAAGCTGAGGGCGCCGTAGGCGCACCGGTCGGCATGCAAAGAAAAGCTCATGCAAAATAAAATAACAAATGACATTAGGTAATTTTCAGAGACGCGAGGTTGCAAGATGCCGCAGGGCCCGAGGCAGATGAACAGAGGAAAGGACTACGACGAGTTCATACGCAGCGAAGCGGCCCAGTCCGAGCATACGCTCTACGAAACGGCGTGCGGCTACGCGGACAGGCTGCTTCATCTCCCGCCGTGGAAGGGGCTGGACGACAAATATGCGGAGGCCATAACCTTCAGCCACCTGAAGGTCACGCCCAGGTCGGCGTTCTCGCTCGTCGTGCTGGCGACACTGCTCACGGCGCTGGTCCCGGCGGCCGTGGCGTTTCCGTTGCACCAGCTCTCCCAGTCCACTGCCGCGATAATAGCAATCATCGTCACGGCAGTCTTCTTCTACCTCTATGATTATCCGACGCACCACGCCACAGTCTTCAGGATAAGGGCCAGCGCGGAGATGGTGCTGGCCACGGTGTACATGACCATCTCGATGCGCATAAGCCCGAACATCGAGAACGCCATCAAATTCTCGGCCGACAACCTCAGCGGGCCGCTTGCGATGGACCTGAACCAGCTGCTGTGGGACATATACACCCGCAAGTACAACACCGCGGCGGCCGGCATGGACTGGTTCATCGACAAGTGGAAGCGCGACAACAGCGAGTTCGCGGACGCGCTCTACCTCGTGAAGACCGCGACCATCGAGAGCCAGTCTCGGCGCGAGAAGGTGCTGGACGAGGCCGTGTCAGTCATCCTCCAGGGCACGCGCAACCGCATGAAGGACTACTCGCTCGAGCTGCGCACGCCCGTGACTGTCATTAACGCGCTGGGCATACTGCTGCCCATCATAGGCATGGTCTTCCTGCCGATGATGGGCATATTCATGCCGGACGCGATACAGCCGATATTCATCGCCATAGGCTACAACGTAATGCTGCCGCTCGTGGTTTACTGGCTGATGAGCACGTACCTCGACAAGCGCCCGTACAGCTTCCACAACCCCGACATGTCGGACAACCCGAAGTTCCGGAACGAGAAGAAATGGGTGTACCCCGCCATAGGGCTGGTGGTGGCGGTGCCGCTGATCGCGTTCGGGCTGTACGGCGTCTTCACGGCCACGGGAGTGTTCAGCTTCAACCAGCTCATCTCCTCGCTGATCGTGTCCGTCGGCATATGCGGCGGCATAGTGGCGTATTCGATATCGTACGCCATAGGCAAGATGAAGCTGCGCGACGAGGTGGTGCAGATAGAGAACGAGTTCATAGAGGTGCTTTTTCAGCTGGGCAACCAGCTCATGCGCGGCGTCCCCTTCGAGATGACCCTGCGGACCGTCACGCCGCAGATACGCGACCTGAAGATATCCAAGTTCTTCGACCGCGTGCTGTACAACATCGAGACGTTCGGAATGACGCTCGAGCAGGCCGTGTTCGACGAGAAGCAGGGCGCGATACACGATTATCCGTCGAGGATGATAAAGGCGATAATGCACGCCGTCGTGGAGATATCGAAGCGCGGCATGGACACGACGTCGCGCGCGATGATAACCATATCCACGTACATGAAGAACTCCCGGCAGGTGGAGGCGGAGCTGAAGGACATGCTCAGCGAAGTGACGTCCACGATGCAGATGCAGGCCATGCTGCTCGCGCCGCTGTCGTCCGGCATCGTCGTCGCGCTGGCGGCGCTGATAATGAACATGCTCCTCATGCTGAACAAGACCGTCGAGCAGATGTACGGCGCCTTCACCGGCGCCGGCCCGCTCGGCGTGAGCGGCGGGCTGTTCGACTCCGTGCTGCGCGTGGACAAGATGATGTCCGTGCAGTCGTTCCAGCTCATCGTGAGCATCTACATGATAGAGGTCGTGGGCATGCTCGCGGTCTTCCTGAGCATCATCCAGAACGGCGACGAGGACCTGCTGAAGCGCATGACGCTCGGCAAGACGCTGATAATGGCGTTCGCCATATACGCGATCGTGATGGTCGCGGGCTACAGCGTGTTCTCGGCGCTCATACCGATGACAGGGCTTGCGCAGTGAGGGTATGACATGGCCGCAAAACTCGCGATTCCGCTGAACGCCTGGACGAAGGGCGACGTCGAACGCTACCTGCTGTGGGGGGTCGTGCTGCTGATAATGCTGGTCATAACGCTCGTCCTGCTATATGCGGGCGCGTTCGGCATGGTGCAGAGCCTGCTGCTGAACCAGTTGAAATAATCCGGCGCAGATATAAATTATATCAAGGGAAGGTCGTGCGAATGCTTGGCAGGAAGGCCGTTAGCGGCAAGGTCATAACGATAGTCATAGAGCTCGTGATGGCCATAGCCGCGCTCCTTCTGCTATGGGCGTTCCTCACAGGTTCGGTGCCGCTTATATCTACTGCAGTAGAAAATATGATTACGGCGTTCAAGCGCATGCTGTGCAGCAGCGGCATACTCTCGTGGCCCGGAGTCTGCAAGGTTGTCGTGGGCGTGTAAATTTTAGTGGCATAACCATGTCCGAGAGACGTGCGACGCGGAAGGGCGATATGGGAGTATCGGGTGTCAAGGTAGTGCTCGAAGTCGTCCTTGCGGTCATCGTCATCTACGGGATGTTCAACGTGCTGGGCGTCGCGAACGGGCTGGTCGACTACATCAAGAACCTGCTCGGATCCAGTTCGGCAATCTACGACCAGGAGAACCTGCTGGCTGCGATTCAGTGCTCTTACGAACGGTGCACCGAGGGATGCGACGAGGTGGGAAGCATCAACATAGCAGAAGGCAGTCAAGCGACTCTCAACTGCCAGACGGACTTTTGCACGCCTTTCGCCGACTCCGGCGACAACGGCGGGCATGTATGCGGCCAGCTGGCAAGGGACCATCCGGTCTACGTGAAGACCACCGAAGCGCTACCTCTTTCAACTGCAGACCTTGCTGGGATGGTTGATTGTCCAGACGTAGAAGAGAAGTGCGCAGTTGCTGCGATAGCACCGGACTACACGCCAGGATACCACACAGGCAAATACATGAACTTCCAGAGTTCGCTTATTGAACAGACCCTGGAGAGCAGCGGTTCTTGCAAAATGGGAGACTATTGCGCGAAAACGCAATGCAAACAAGGAGAGGCGCCAAGCGCATCATGCTGCGCGAAATCCTTCAGGCTCAATCCTAAACCGTATTACATATGGACGGAGACCACACAAATTTCCCCTGTCTGTCTGAGCCCGTATAATATAGGAATTGGCTTGAATCAGTACACGGACTGGACCGCTACTTACGCCTGGGGCACGACCGACTCCATGTCGTGCAGCCAGCTTGACCCGGCGACACAGCCATGCGTGCGATTCAAGCCGGTCGACGCGGCGCTCGTGGACGATGCAACCCATAACATTTACAAGCTGAGCTTCTACGTCCAGGGAGATTCCAACATCCTGCAGGGAAGCGGGGACGACAAGCAGCTGAACATATTCGCGGCCATTGGCAGGTCTTGGAACGGCATAAACCAGCCAGGATTCAAAGCCGCCGATTTCGCAGGCGTGGACATAAGCTTAGTTGACAGAGGATGTGGCAAACTCGATGGCAGTTGCGCTGCCACCCCCGTTACCGCGTCAGGCAGCTACAACAGAGCGGGATTGCTCTTTTACGATGGAACACACTTGGTGCCTTCGTCACCAGACGCGTCTAAGACGTACTGGGGCGCTGAGACTACGGTATGCGACGCATCACACCCGATAATGCCGTCGATGCTGAACCCGTCGATATACGGCAGCAAGGACATCATAATAACTTTCAAGTTCAAGAAAGGCGGCTCGTTCGACGTTTCTCAATGGGATACGTTCGGCACTAGCGGGATTGCCTTCTACATAGGAGGCGCGGCGACCAGCGGGGGCGCGAACGTCTACTGGAGCCCGGCGCCGTCCGCCTCCTCGGATCAATACGCCACGTTCACCGCGAAGACTCAGACGCTGAACGTCTACGGCAACCCTTCGAAAGGCAACGATGGAAAGCCAGATACAGACGGTTATTGCAACCCCGGGGTCCAGCCACTCGGCTCGTTGGATGGACTGACCGCGTTGTCGGCCGGAGCGGATTCCGGCTTCCCGCCAGTGGGCATCTTCCAATCTTCTGTTGAAAACTGGCAGTCAAGCTGCGGATTCCCAACCACAAACTGCCGGCTTTGCGGCAAAGGCTGTCCGAACGGTTTGTGCGACAACGTCGCTGGAAGTTGCTCATTGGCTTGGGCCGGCGCTGTCGGCATAATGCCGCAACCGAAGTTTTTCGCATGCTGCAACAATCCCAGCACGCAGACCACGGATTGGCAGGAAGGGCTCACGTGTCCTGTGACGCAGGCGAAGGTGGACGAGACCGCGTGCTCGACGCCATGCAGCGCCAAATGCACGAGCGTAGGATATGGAAATCCAACGGTGAACAGCTGCACCGAACCAGGGACGGCCAACAATCCCTACTGCCACATCTGCGAGTGCGTGCAGCCGGTTTCTACATCGTCTGGCGGATCCGGTTCCGGTCCTACGACATCCACGACCACGACCACCACGTTGCCGCCATGCGGTTATAGCGATTGTCAGATTGAACTTTCAAGCGCGTGCAGGTGTGGAACGCAAAACTGCCCCGCGGGCCAGTTTTGCTGCCCGACGGCCGGAGCCTGCGGCACCCAGACTACATGCGGAACTGCTTGCGGCGGGCTAGTTTAAACTTATGGGAACTCCGGCTGTAAAAAGATGACCAAAACCTTAATAAGCGGAAATCCCAATAATAGTATTAGGTATTCCAGATGAGCAAAGCAGAAGTCCCGATTTCCTACATAATCGCGCTTATACTTGGCGTCGCTGTCGTCGCGATAATCGGATACTGGTTCTTCGTCGTGCAGAGCCAGGGCGGCGGCGAGATGACGATGGACAGGTGCAGAAGCGCCGCTTACACGTACTGCAACATCTGGCGCGACACCGGATACGCTGTCGACCAGGCGACGCTCGCTCCCAATCTCGGCCTAATCAACGGTGGGACGAAGTGGTTTTCACTCGCGGACACGGCCGCGGACGTTGCCGCCTATTCACCATCGTGTTCCACGTATAACATGCTGGATTCCAGCCCCATAGGACACACGATCGGAAGCAAGACCGGTAACGTCGGCATGATTGGCGCTTGCGAGCAGATACTGTCCGGCACTGGCTGAACTGCCGGCGTTTAATTCTTATGATTTCGAAAAAAGCAGAGCTGCCGATACCGCAGATACTCGCTATAGTAATGCTCGTGATAGTCCTAGCGCTCGTAGGGTACTGGATGTACTCCAACGGGATCATGTTCAACCAGGTGTCTTCCGAGGTCGTGTGCAAGTCGAAGCTCGGCTTCTACTGCAACCAGTGGAAGATGGCCAGCTACCAGACGAAGCCCGGCGGCCAGGATTTCTCGGCCGCGTGCGGCACCATAACGAAGGAAAACAAGGACAAGTACTACGCGACCGACTGCTGCAGCTACACGGCGTGGGCGCTGTCCGTGACGCCGACAAGCTGCGAGAACCTGTCGTGAGTTGAAATTCTTAAGCTGGCGAGCCGAATACTATTATAAGGAGTCTGCGATGGCGAAAGGAGAAATCCCGATAGGCTATATAATCGCGCTCGTGCTCGGCATAGCCGTCGTCGCGATACTCGGCTACTGGTTCTTCATCATGCAAAGCTCGGGAGGCTCCCAGATGACAGCCACCCAGTGCCAAGCCCAAGCCTACCAATACTGCAGGACATGGCAGATTAATAACTACCAAGTCGAAAATGGTGTGCCATTACTTGGAGGCTTTAACCTTAATCCTGAATGGTTCTCTCAGGGTCCAACAGGCACCACAAATTATGCACCGAACTGCCAGAGTATCAAACTCGGCGGCGATGGCAGTTCTAATACAAACCAGCAAGGCAAACTTGTATTGTCGGATTCGTGCGATGCCATCCTCAACCCCGGCACATGAGCGCGGTAAGCGGGAATTTTCTTTTAGTAGGCACATAATATAACTATGCCAAGCCCGTTTTCTGCCGTTGCGCCGTCGCGCGGCGTTGCTGTTCACACGCTCGTGCTCGTGATAATGATAGCGATGTTCGCCATACTGGCGATATTCATATTTTACAAGTGGGCGTCGCCTTCGGTCGTGGAGGCGACCACCGTGAGCTGCGACTTCAAGAAGCTGGCGTACTGCGGGGACTGGAAGGCGAATGCATACGGCACGACGCCGTGGGACTGGAGCACGAAGCAGCCCACGGGATGCGACGCGTACGGGATAACGCAGCCCGCGACAAAGGACGACTGCAAGGTATAGCGAAATCTTGAATACGTCTGTGGTGTTTCGATGAGGAACAAAGGCCAAGCGGAATGGATGGAGGTCTTCATGCTGATATGCGTGGCAGCGATAATCTGCATAATCATCTTCGCGCTGCCGGAGATGATGTCGAGCATGGCGTCGCTGTTCGCGCTCGGATCCGCAGAGGCGGTCTCGCGCGACGTCGCCGGGCTCGTGACGATAAGCGGCGCCGCGTTCGAGGACGCGGCCATAACGTACAAGGGCGTCTCCGAGTCGCTCGTGTACAACGTCCAGATAAAGGACAAGCTCGTGATCATCGACACCATACAGCTTTCAAGCGGCGCGGGCGCACGCGGAGGCGCGACGCAGTCGTCGAGCGGCGCGGGCGTGGTAAGCTCGACGGCTTTCAAGCACGGCGTCAGCCGGATACCTTTCGACGTGTCAGCGGAGATAAGCGCGAAGAACGCGTTCACGATAACCAAGTCGCTCTTCCCGGACGGCAGCAACTACGACATACAGGTGAAGTGATTGAAGCACAGCGGCCAGGCGTCGATGTTCTCGCAGCTGCT
>JAPLUY010000053.1 GCA_026397385.1 Candidatus Aenigmatarchaeota archaeon | reverse complement strand
GAAAGGTACGCCGCGTGCGACGGCCCCGAGACTGCAAGCTTCCCCACCCGCGACCTGTACTCAATCGCGCGGAAGAGGCGGTTGCTTGTCGCGCTCATACGAAGCCACCTTGCCGAGTATGCCGTCCAGCACGGCCCGCGTCTGCCTGTAGCCCTGCCCGCTCCCGTCGCGGCCGTACTCCTTGGCGATGCCCGCGAGGAAGTCCACCGTGTCGGGCCAGCTCGCGTTCATCATCATCCCGGCGAAGCTCTTCGCCAGCGCGCGGTACTCCTGCGACAAAAAAGGCTCGGCCACGGCATACAGCTCTTCCATCAGGCTTTCCGGAGGGTTGTCGCTCATCGCCGCTCACCCCTCGGCCTTCTTGTACAGGCCGAGCTGCTTCTGCACTTCCTCCGCGATGAACTTCGCCTGGCGTCGAGCGTTCTCCTCCTCCCTCGCGCGCAGGTACCCCGGCGCCTTGATGCCTACGCCGATCCCGAGCGCGGCGTACAACGCATCGCGCCACGTCGGCTTCAACCCGTCCAAAAAGCTTTTTCCATCTTCACCCATGAAACGCACCTCCCGTCCTTTCTGAACCAGAGATGCAGACACGGCCGTAATCTCTCTTTGCCACCGCGGCGCGTGGTCGTTTTATATCGGCGGAAAACGAAATCCGATTCATGGATACGCTCCTGCGAATCGTGCGCACCTGGCGGCCGAGCGAGAGGCCGGAGTACCGCGGATTCCGCTGCGCGAACTGCCAGCGGCCGATGCGCAAGGCCTGGCATCACTGGCTGGACGCTTCAGGATATAAAACGCCCGTGCATTTCTGTCCCGATTGCGAGAAAAAATTCCGATCCGGAAAGATAGAACACACCAATCCGGAAGTGAAAATAAGCCGTAAAACTTTCGGCTTGAAATTTCCGGCCAGCGTTGCAAAAAAGCTGCGCGCCGCGTCGGCGAGATGGGACACTGAAAAGAGGCCGGAGTACAGGACGTTCACGTGCGACGAGTGCGGTCGCCGCATGCACAACGCGTGGCATGTGTGGTCCAACGACCGCGGCACGCTCGTCGAAGTGCATTTCTGCAAGAATGACGGACGCAGGATGTGTCTGGACGAAGCCTAGGACTTTTCGAACTTCTTCTTCAGCGCCGTGAAGCATGGCCCGCAGACTATCATCACGTTGCATTTTCGGTCGTGGAACGGGCGCAGGCGCTTGTCCGAGTACAGCCGCTTGAACTCCGAAGCGCGCATGCCCTCCGTACGCACGCGCGGGATGTGCATGTACGTGATGGGCTTGTGCTTGACGTACATGTCGTCGGGCCAGAACTTCTTGCTGCAGCTGTCGCACTTCATCCTCGCGAGCTTCTCGAACTTCTTCCTCGCCGGCTTCTGCGTGTTGCGTTTCTTCCATATCGGCTGCTTGTTGCGCTGCTTCTCCATCTAAAATCACCCTTTCTTCTTCCGCAGCGCGATCGCAGCCCGGCGCTCCTCGCGCTTCTGCTCCTCGTCGAACTCGCGCAGCTCTTCAGCCTCGGACTGCTTCGCCGCTTCAAGTTCGTCAGGCGTCATCTGCTGGTACTTGACGATGAAGATGTCCTTGAACAGCTCGGGCTGCTCCGTCGATATCTTCTGGCTCTTCTCCAGGTGCAGCACTGGTATGAGATGGGCGACGATCTGGTCGCGGTCCCACTGCTCCACGATGTCGCGGAAGTTCAGCTTTCCGTCCGGTCCGACCTTGCCCGCGGCCTTCATGTGCTCCTCTATCTCGCCCATCACCTTTTCTATACGCTGGACGGTGTCCTCCTCGTCCTTCAGCTCGTCGCGCAGGCGGCTGCGTATGCGCTGCACACGCTCGACCTTGCGCTCGCGCACGTCCAGCGCGCGCTTCAGCGCCACGATGAGCTCGTCCAGGGTCACCTGCCGCTTCGGCAGGCGCTTGATGGGGACGCCGAGCTTGATGAGGTTCGGATCGATGCCGAGCTCGGGCAGCATCTTCTCCTTCGCCAGCGCCTCTTCCACGGCGCTCTTCTCCTCGAAGATGGAAAGGTAGTCCGACTTCAGCCGCAGCAGTATGGCTGCGACAAAGACGATCTTCGCGGGTATGCGGAAGTCCAGCTCCTTCGCTCCGCGTATGTACCGCAGGAATCCTGCCGTGAGCTTCATGAGGTCCACGTTCCAGGGGTCGATGTTCTCCAGGCTGACCACCTGGTATAGTATCTCCTCCCAGTTCTCCTTCTCAAGGACCATCTTCAGCAGGCTTTCCTCTTCGACCAATTCAGCTCACCTCTTCGGCAGCTCGACGCCCAGGATCTTGGACTCGCCGCGGTCCATCGTTATTCCGTAGACGCGGTCTCCGTACTTGATCGTCTGGTCGTTGTGCGTTATCATTATGAACTGCTCGTCGCGCGACAGCGCCTTGATGAGCTCGGCTATCTTCTGGCTGTTCTCCTTGTCCAGCGCGGCGTCGACCTCGTCCAGCACGTAGAACGGCGCTGCGCGGAACTTCTGTATGGCGAAGATGAACGCCAACGCTGTCAGCGATTTCTCGCCGCCCGACATGAGGTCGAGGTTTATCATGCGCTTGCCCGCGGGGTTGGCGCGTATGAGCAGGCCCGACTCGAGGTTCGCGGCGTCCTCCAGCTCGAGCGACGCCTGGCCGCCGGTCATCTTCGTGAAGATGTACGCGAAGTGCTGGCTCACTATCTTGAGGCAGCGGTAGAACGTCTCCATCCTGCGCGACTCGATCTCCTCCATCATTCCGATGACGGCCTTCTTCTCCTCGAGGATTTTTTCGTATTTGACTTTGTACTCGTCGAACTGCGACTTGAACAGTTCGTACTCCTCGATGGCGCGCATGTTCACCAGGCCGATGGCCTGCAGCTCGTCGGACGCCTTGCGCACGAACTTCTGCAGCGACGCGACCGTATCGTCGACGTACTCCATAGGGCCGTACTGGCTCAGCTCGACGCGCGCGTTCGCTATTTCCGCGTCGGCTTTGGCGCGCGCGATGCTCACGGCGTTCAGCTCGGTCTGCACGCGCACCTTCTTCTCGTACGCCTGCCTGCGCTTGGAGCGCAGCTCGTCCAGCTCCGTCTCCGAGCTGACGCGCACCTTCTCCATGTCCACGGCTTCCTTCGTCGTCTCGGGCGCGCCGTACTTCTTCAGCTCCTTCTCCAGCTCCGCGACGTCCTGCGACACGAGCCTGACCTCCTCCTCGAGCTCGCGGCGGCGCTGCCTGTTGCGCTCCATGTCGTCCGACGCCGCCTGCGCAACGGCCTTCGGGTGCGTTCGGATGTAGAAGCCGCCCGTCATCGCGCCCGAGGACTCCGCGAGGTCGCCGTCGAGGGTGACCATGCGCTGCCTGCCTATGCCCACGGCCTTCGCCACGTCGAGGCTGTCGACGACTATGGTGCGGCCGAACACGAACTCGATCGCGCGCATCACGGCCGTGTCGTACTTGATAAGGGTCGATGCGACGCCGTGCACGCCGTCCTTGCCCATTCCCGAGACGTCGTTGAGCATGCCCGGCTTGATTTTGTTCAGCGGTATGAACGTCGCGCGCCCGAGGCGCTCGCGTTTCAGGTACTCGATGCAATAGCTTGCGACGTCGTCCGACTCGACCACGACGTCGTACATGTGCCTGGCCGCCGCGACTTCGATGGCGATGCTGTACTTCTCCGGAACGCGTATAAGGTCGGCGACGGTGCCGTAGACGCCGCGCAGCTTCTGGCGCAGCACCGCCTGCACCGGCCGCGGCACCCCGCCGCCGTAGCTTTCGGACGACTCGGTCTTCCTCGTTTCGAACGACTCGAGCCTCTCGACCAGCGAGTTGATCGCGTCGATCTCATGTCGCTTCGAGTCGACGGTGTTCTTCGCAACGAGCATCCGCGAGCGCAGCTCGGATACGCGCTGCTCCTCGCCCATGCGCTTGGACATGTCGATTAGCTTGTCGGCCATGTCACGCATGTCGCCTTCGCGCTTCTCCAGCTCGCCCTCGACCGCCTCGATTGCGTCGTCGGCCTGCCCCACCTGCTGCTGCCTCTTCTGAAGTTCCTCGTCCATCTTCACCATGTCAGCCTCGATGGTGGTGACTATCTTGTGCGCCAGCGACGCGCGCAGCATGAGCATCTCCTTCTGCAGCGCCTGGTAGCGCACGGCCGAGTTGCGCTCGTTCTCCAGCCGCTTGAAGCGCTCGTAGCGCTCCGTTATAAGTATTTCCGCCTCGCGCAGCTTCTGGTCCACGACCTCGAGGTCCTTGCCGGCCTTGGCCTTCTTGTCGTTGTAGTCGGCGATGCCGGATATGTCGTCGATGATGCCGCGGCGTTCGATCGGGTTCATCTCGATTATCTGCATTATGTCGCCTTGCATGACGATGTTGTGGCCGTCCGGCTGTATGCGCGCGCCGGACATCAGCTCGAGTATGCGCTGCCTCGTGGTCGTGCGTCCGTTAAGCTTGTAGATGGACACGCCTTTCGTGTTGACCTTGCGCGTGACAGAGATCTCCGTGTCGTCGTATTCGAACGGCTTCGCATGGCCGTCCTGCGGCGTATTATCAAGATAGAGCGTCACGGCCGCCAGCTTCGCGCTCGCGCGGCCCTCGCCTCCGTGGAAGATGAGCTCGTGCAGCCTGTCCGCTCGCATGCTCTTCGCGCTCGTGCGCCCCAGGACGAAGCAGATGGCGTCGACGATGTTGCTCTTGCCGACCCCGTTCGGCCCGCAGAAGATGTTGAAACCGCGCAGCAGCGGCACGCTGACGCGCTTGTTGAAGCTCTTGAAGCCCTGCATGGTCACGCGCGTGATCATGGTCTTGGACTTGTCCCTGACCGCGGCCGCTTCCTTCTGCACTTCCGCCACGATGTCGTCTGCCATAATTTCTCACTTCGCCTTCGAGTTGGCCTTCAGGTCGCTTTCGATCTTGGTCTTCAGAAGCTCCTTCTGGGTCATCTCGTCCAGCACGTCCTCATACGTGCAGCCTCGGCAGCCTGCGATGGTCTTCAGCCTGAGCCTGATCCTGTTCGAGACCTGTATCGTGGTCTTCGCGTCGTAGTCAACGCCCATGCGAGTGCCCTCGATATCTCCTATTCGTCGTCCGTCCGTATAAAACCCAAAGCCGTCGTTTCATGTCGCGCAATATGAAATCTTATATAAAACTATATACACTCTGAATTTTATATACATGCATCGAAGGCGTACGAGGAATAAAGTATTAAACCCACGGACAAGAATATTTCTCTATGGTGGGCATACTAGAGGCCGTCTTCCTCGGCGCGCTGCAGGGCGTGACCGAATGGCTGCCCGTGTCGAGCTCGGGCCACCTGGCGCTCGCGCAGTCGCTGCTCGGGCTGCAGGCGCCGCTGCTGTTCGACACCGCGCTGCACGCGGGCACGCTGCTGGCCGTGCTGGCGTTCTTCTGGAAGGACGTCCTTAAGATGGCCAATGCCGTGCTCAGGCTGGACTTTAGGTCCGAGTACGGCAGGCTGGCCGTGATGGTCGTCATAGGCACGCTGCCCGTGGTGCTGGCAGGGGTGATGCTGCACGACGCCGTCGAAGCGCTCTTCGGCAGCCCGATGGCGATAGGCGTGTCGATGATGCTGATGGGGACGCTGTTGTACGTTACGAAGTTCCCCCGCGGCGAGCGCGCGGTCGGCGCGAAGGACGCGCTGTTCATTGGAGCGGCGCAGGCGCTTTCGCTGGTGCCGGGCATATCCAGGAGCGGCTCGACCATAGCCGCCGGCCTGTCGCGCCACGTCGAAAGGCAGAAGGCGTTCCTGTTCTCGTTCATGCTCTCGATACCCGCCGTGGTGGGCGCGAACGCCTACGAGGTCTACATGTCGTCGCCGTCCACGATCGGCGGGCTGGGCATTGAGACCGCCGCGGCCGTCGCCGTGTCCGCGCTATTAGGATACGCTGCGATACGCGCGCTCAAGAAAATCTTCGATTCCGGAAGGTTCCACATGTTCGCATACTACTGCTGGGTAGCCGGTGCGGCCGTAGTCGCTTACGCCTACCTTTTCCTGGGCTGATGAACTGATAAAATTAGAAAGAAATCAAAGAATCTTCAATCGTTCGCTCGGGGCAATCCCGTCCTTCGGATCCTATCTTCGGGATCGTCTGGACCTGGACCTTCTAGCACGAGCCCTCGCGGGCGCGGCCTTCTTGCCCCAGACCATCTTCGCCGCTAGCACCGGTAACACGATCGTCAGTGCGTATCCGACCATCTGGCTGTAGCTGGCGAAATACGACCATCCGAGCTGGGATGCGAAGCCGTATACCATCAGCGCCACGTCGAGCACGAACATCACCACGGCGAAAGTCACTCCGAGCGCAAGTCCGCTGGCCACGGGGTTCGCGGGTTTGTATGCACGGAAGTAATGTTTCGCCACGATGAATATCAGCACCGCTGCCATGACTACCGAGACGGCATTGTAGGCCGCCTGCGGCACATAGAACATCAGCGCCGAGACGAACGTGAATATCAGTGCGTACAGCACTATCGCGGACTTCAAGGCTTTCTTGCAGTCCAAGTACTTTTCGCACATCATGTTATGGAATTCGCTTTCATGCATAATAAAGCGTTTCCCATGGCGCGCCGAGCTTCTGCCGAATGGCTTATAAGCCTTCGTGTGCGACTATGTCAACATGAAAGTCAGGGGTTACGGCGAGGTGCTCGGAGAGCAGCCGTCGGCGTCCACTGGTTGGAAGCCCATAGCGGAGATTATCGGCGGCAAAGAGACGGTAACCGGGTTCTCGAGCGAGAAGCATGGCGAAATCAAAATGGTTTTCGTATGCGACAATGATGGCAAGCCTCGCTGGGACCAGCCGCGGATGCAGTTCGGGCCGGCCGTGGACGGGAAGCGTGCAGAATCTGCAGGCGCGATAATAGTGCCGTACTACACGAAGACGGACGGGATGTACGTCGGGCTGCTCGACGAGGAGAGACCCCTGCCGATGTACAGGCCGAACGGCGACAACTCGAACCATTTGTACCACGCGTTGCCGAGAGGTTTCATGCAACCGAGAGAGACCATGGACGTCGCTGCGGTGAGGGAGCTCGGCGAGGAAACCGGGAAGGCCGCAATCAGCGTCTACAACCTCGGAGGGTTCAACGAGGACACGGCCTTCTACGCGGGCTACAACTCGTGCTACGCGATAAAGGTCGACGATCTCATCGAGGCGCGCCTGCGGCCGGACGCGAACGAGAAGATATTGAGATGCAAATTCTACAGCTACCCGAAGGAAGTGAACGAGCTGGTCGCGCAGAGGAAGCTCGATTGCGGGGAGACGTTGGCGGCCCTCAGGCTCTTTGACGCGAACATACAATACCTGTTATAAACCCTGTCTGTTTCTTATCCTCCGGGATCGAAAATTATTATATGAACCATCATCCCGACAGGTTCAAAGGGAAAGTCGCGGTCGTAACTGGTTCTTCGCGCGGCATAGGCAAGGCCATTGCGATCAGGCTGGCGGCCGAGGGCGCATACGTCGTCGTGAACAGCCGCAAGCAAGCCGACGCCGACAAGGCGGCAAGGGACATCGCCGCAGCGGGCGGGCATGCGCTTGCCGTTGCTGCGGACGTTAGCAAGGCCGCGGACGTGCATGCGCTGTTGGCGGCCACGGTGCGCAAGTTCAAGCGGCTCGACGTTTTCGTAAACAACGCCGGCATATTCGAGATGAAGCCGTTCCTGCAGCTGGACGAGGCGTCGTTCGACCGCATGCTGGCGGTGGGCGTGAAGGGCGTCTACCTCTGCGGCCAGGCCGCGGCGAGGCAGATGATCGCGCAGAAGACCGGCGGGAACATAGTGAACATCGCGTCCATCGCCGGGCTGATGGCTTGCGCGAACGCCGCGCACTATGGCGCTGCGAAGGCCGCGGTGCTGTCGTTGACGAAGACGATGGCGGCGGAGCTTGCGCACAGCAGGATACGCGTCAATGCCATCGCGCCGGGCGTGATAGACACAGACATGGTCGCCGGGATAGTGAAGGACCCGTCGTTCAAGCAGACGATCGCGACGAAGGCGCCTTTCGGCATAGGCAAGCCGGAGGACATAGCCGCGGCCGTGGCGTACATCGCATCGGACGACGCGCGCTACGTAACGGGCGAGACGCTCGTGGTCGACGGCGGCTGGACTATTTTCTAAAGCATGCTGAGCAGCCTTATCGCGACTGCGGCCGAAATCGGGAGCACGAGGTTGTCGTTTATCTTCAGCGGCAGCGCCTCGATGATTGACACGACGAGCGCGGTGAAGAACGCCGTCGACGTCGGCAGTATCGGCATCGTGACGAACATGGCCACGGCGAAGAA
>JAPLUY010000008.1 GCA_026397385.1 Candidatus Aenigmatarchaeota archaeon | reverse complement strand
ACTCCCAGCACGATGGTAATCGCGGGCAGTATCATTTCCCAAGTAGGTATAACAGTAAAGTCGTCACCTACTCGCTTTAGCGGATCCGCAGAATCTATATGCAGGTTCTACGTTAAGGTACTCCTTGTCGATTGCTTTATTTAAGCGCTCTTCTTTTGTACTGGTTGCATCCGTGCTTGGTTTTTAAGGATTGCTTTCGAAATAGGGATTATGCCAGGAAGCAACGGCGGCGCGAAGTTCGTGACTGACTTCTTCAGCGAAGCCGATGCGAACGTTGTGGCGTTCGGCGTCGAATGCCCGCCTTCACTGCGCGAGGCCAGCCAGCTCGTGGAGCCGTTCGACTTCACGGACAGGCGCAACTGGCTCGAGAACGCGCGCGTGTTCGACGCCGGGGAAGTGAAGATGGACGCGGTCGAGAAGAAGACGAAGGAAATCCTGGCGGAGAAGAAGCTGCCGTTGATACTCGCGAAGGAGCA
Organism: Candidatus Aenigmatarchaeota archaeon; assembly: GCA_026397385.1. GTDB lineage: Archaea > Aenigmatarchaeota > Aenigmatarchaeia > CG10238-14 > SCSR01 > JAPLUY01. The sequence goes on along the minus strand of JAPLUY010000008.1, from coordinate 7,831 downwards.
CACGATAACGCTGCACGCGATGAATGCGATGCCCGCAGGCACGAAGCTCGTGGTCTTCGACGCGCACGCGGACGTGAAGGACGAGTACGAAGGCTCGCGCTTCAGTCATGCGTGCTGGCTGCGCAGATGGTGCGAGGTGGCCGGCGACAACGGCGCAAACGTGGCGCTCGTGGGCGTGCGTTCGGGCGACGAGGAAGAGCTGGAATTTTTGAAGAGCACTGACATGAAGTTCTTCACTGCGGATGACGTGCGGCGCGACGCCGACGCCGTGGCGAATTGGCTGGCGGAGTTCGTAGGCGACGACGCGTTCTACCTGAGCCTCGACATGGACGTCTTCGACCCGTCGATAGCGCCCGCTGTCAAGTATCCGGAGCCGAACGGCATAAGCTGGGATGCGTTCCTGGAGATGCTTCACGCGCTCGAGGAAGGCGGGCTGATTGGGATGGATTGCAACGAGATACGCCCGATCGCAGGCAGCATGGTCACGGAGTTCGTGGCCGTGAAGTCAGTCTTCAGGATCCTCGATGTCTTCGTTGGCTGAGCCGTCGTAAGACACGGGTTCGACGAAAGGGCCGTCGTGTTTGCCGAAGTCTTCCAATTCGCACGCAAGTTCGTCCAGAACAAAAACCTCCTCGGTATTCGGATAGCGGAAGATGCTATGCTCGTCGCCTACGAACCTGTCGAGTATATCATGGATTTGCTCATGGCTGAAAACTTTTGCAAAATGCGTTGCCGTGTAGCTGTCGACACGCCTGCCGAAAGCGTCCATCTTGCCGAACGTAATCCTGTCCAAGAGCCTGAACGCGCGAGCTTCCATCGAAAGGTTGAAGGCGAACACGTACGTCTCCTTTCTATCAAAACGGTAGCATGCCGGTACCCTTTCGTACCAGCTGCCGTATATGGCCCCGTGCAGTACACTGTCGAGAGCTATCGAGTTGTCCTTGAAATACTCCAACGCCCGTTCCTGGTTCGTGAAGAAGACGTACTTCGAGTCGAAAGTCTCGCTGTCATCCATGCGAATCAATCGATTAATAAAATACAAAGCTTAAATAATCTCCAGCGGCATTATGGATTGTAACATGCAGGGGTCCGATAGCATGGTCAATTCGGTAGGCTTGAGGAGCCTATGGCTTAGTGCCTTCGTGGGTTCAAATCCCACCCTCTGCACATTTTTCTAGTCCGTTCGTTCTAACCGCTTGAACGACACGTCTGCCCGATTCCACATACAGGATTTAAAGGTATGTTCCAAGTTATTGGAATATTGAAGGTCGGATGTTATGGAGCCTACGAAATACACCAGGGATAGGATATTGGAGGAGCTCAGGGGTCTCGGGCCAAAAGTGTCGAACAGAAACCTTCCATCCGGGATGTTTTACCGCATCCGGAAGGAGTTCGGAACCTTTAACAATGCAAAGATGGCGGCCGGGATAGGTTGCAATCCGAACTACAATTCCGATGAGCATAGAAGCAAAATACGGGAAAGGATGCACGCGATTAAGAGTTACTTGGAGAGAACCCCCGCAACGTTCGGGGACATCGAATCCGCACTTTTCGGCAGCGGCGACGTATCTTACCAGACGGTTCACAACATGATCGCCAGGGACGACTCCATATGCCACTTAGGAAAGATGCCCAATCACGTCTACTATCTGGACTTGCCAGGCCAGAGGGAGCGTGCCTTGCGGGCTTTAAGAGATAAGGAGATTGCTGGGCTGAAGACGGACATAGACAGAATGGACAATATATCCTCGCTGCTCAGGGAGACCGGCCCCATCGCCCTGAGCGAACTTCGGGAAAGATCAGGCATTACCAAAACTCCGTTCAACGAGCTCATCGATTTCATGCACGACGAGGGGAGCTTTTTTTCCGTGCAGTATTCGCCGGATGCCAGTGCACTGACAAAGAAACCAACTCCGACAGGGTCACGTAAAGACCTTTTCTTGGCATTCGCGCCCGGACAGGAGCCCGAGGCCGCTAAGATACTCCTTGAACACAACGGGGTCGCGAAGCGCTATTCGATCGCGATTCCGAACATCCCCAGGTTATTCAAAGGCTATCCGGAGAAAATCCTGGAAGAGATGAAGTCCTACCACATGTCGTTACGGTTGAAAGACTAGAATTAGCTCAAAAGTATTCGCTCTAGTCTGGCCATACGCAGACACACTTCCTGCACACGAGTCTTAAATCCTTGACGGGCCAACATAGGATAATGTCGGCCATATTGCAATACCTAGGAGAGCGGAACATCGGCGGGCTCAAGACCGAACTGGACGAGAAAGGCTACCGGATAGACCTGTTGGGTAAGGAGCATGCTGCGGTCTCGTCCGTGGCAGCAATCAAGTCGATGAAGCCTATGATCCTTCAGGACGTCATCGAAGAGCTGAAAGACCTCAAGTACGGAAAGCTTCTTACGGCGTTCGTCTACAGCCGGCCTGAAAAGGCCGAGATCCGGCTGGAACAACTCCTTACGCCCGAGAGGCTAGGCTGAAGCGCGTCCTAGGCGTTCAGGATCCACACGTAATAGTTCAGCGCGGCTGCGAAGCTGACCCAGGCGATGTACGGCATCATCAGATACGCGGCGCGCCTGTCTATCCTCCAGAAGCTGAAGATGGTGTACGCGATCGCTGCCCACATGAGCAGTATCTCCGCGAACGCCGCGGCTGGCAAGCGTAGGCCGAAGAATATTATGGACCATAGAGTGTTGAGCGCGAGCTGGAACACGAACGCGACGATGGCGTTGAAGCCGCGTTTGTTCTTCGCTGCGCGCTCCCACACGATGAAAAGCGCGACGCCCATCAGCGCGTACAGCACCACCCACGCCGGCCCGAACAGCCAGTCCGGCGGCGAGAACCACGGCTTCTGCAGCCCGGCGTACCATGTCGGTATGGCCCGGAACGTGAATGCCGAACCCACGAGACCGGCGAGCTCGCACACGAGAACCGCTGTCGCCAGCCTGAAAAGCCTGTCAGGTTTCATGAATCTGCCTGAAAAAGGATTCTGCAAGCAGGATATTAAATCCATCCTCATACCCGTGAACCATGGGCGCTACTACAGCCCCGCCGATGCAGGCACAATCCTTTTTCCCCTCGAAAACAATCTAGGAATAATGTCTTTGCTCATTTTCGGCCTGGCGTTCGTGACGTTCGTGTCCACGCTCGTCGGCGGGGCGTTCGCCCTGCGGTTCAAGAAGGTGCTTCCATACTTCTTCGCGTTCGCCGCGGGCAGCCTGCTCGGAGTCGTCTTCTTCGACATACTGCCGGAAAGCATCTCGCTGGCCGAGGCGACGCAGCTGCCGACCAGGTACGTGATGATAACGGCCGTCTTCTCCTTGCTGTTCTACAGCCTGCTCGAGAAGTACTTTTTGACGCACCACCACGAAGGCGACGAGAAGCACGGCCACATAATGGGGCCGGTGGGCGCGAGCAGCCTCGCGGTGCACAGCTTCTTCGACGGCGTGGCCATCGGCGCCGCGTTCCAGGTCAACCCCGCCATAGGGACGATAGTCGCGCTGGCCGTGGTGTCGCACGACTTCACGGACGGGATAAACACCGTCACGCTCATGCTGAAGAACAGGCACGACGCCAAGTCCGCGACGAAGTTCCTGATAGCGGACGCGCTCGCGCCTGCGCTTGGCATAGCGCTGACTTCTTTCATCGCGATTCCCGAATACACGCTTGCGCTGATTCTGGCCGTGTTCACGGGCGAGTTCCTGTACATAGGCGCCGCCAACCTCCTGCCGGAGACGATTAAGCACCCGGACTGGAGGATGATGGCCGCCACGGTCGTGGGCGTACTGCTGATACTGGGCCTGACCACGGCCGTCTGAGCGTAGATAAGGAAATATATCCTCGGACGCCAGATAGGATGAATGAGTCTGCTGACGGACCTGCTGAACCTCGTGCTGCACGTCGATGTCTACCTTACCCAGTTCATACAGGCCTTCGGCCCGATGACGTACGCGCTCCTGTTCGCGATAGTGTTCTGCGAGACCGGGCTCGTGGTGACGCCGTTCCTGCCGGGCGACTCTCTGATATTCATCTCGGGCGCGCTGGCCGGAGCCGGCACGCTGGACATGACGCTGCTGTTCGTCGTGTTCACCGCTGCCGCGATAATCGGAGACAGCGTGAACTACTGGATCGGCCACAGGATCGGCCCGAAGGTGTTCCACGAGCGGGCAGGCGCGCTCTTCAAGGAGGAGTACGTCGGCATGGCGCACGACTTCTTCGAGAAGCACGGCGGCAAGGCAATAGTGCTCGCGCGCTTCGTCCCGATAGTCCGCACGTTCGCGCCCTTCGTGGCCGGCATGGGCAGCATGTCGTACAGCCGCTTCTTCCTCTACAACGTGGCCGGAGGCGTGGTCTGGGTCGCGATGTTCCTCGCGGCCGGTTATTTCTTCGGCGGGCTGCCGATAGTCGAGGACAACCTTTCGCTGCTCGTGCTGGGAATAATAGCGGTCTCGCTCGTCCCTGCGGCAGTTAAGATCCTGCCGACGCTCCTGAAAGGGAAGAAGGCGCACTCGGCCTGAAAATATTAATCCCATATGCTTCAATAGAAGGATATGGCCCTGGTCTTCGGCACGGTCGCGCTCGACACTACGCGCACGCCGTTCCGCACAGCCGAACGGATAATGGGCGGGGCCGCCAGCTATACGGCGCTCGCCACCAGCTTCTTCACAAAAGTCAGGGTCGTGGCAGCCGTAGGCAGCGATTATCCGGACAAGTACATGGACGTGCTGCGCAGCCGGGTGGACGTCTCCGGCATAGAAGTCCGTCCGGGCAAGAGCTTCTTCTACGACTCGGAGTTCGACATGGACCTAGGCAAGCGGACGCCGCACGCCACGGAGGTGGGCGTCACCGACGGCTACATGCCGACGCTGTCCGAAGCGTGCCGGAAGGAGCGCTACGTGTACATGGGGAACAGCGACCCTTCGCAGATCATCCATCTGATCGGCCAGCTGGACCGGCCGAAGCTGACGGTATGCGACACGATCAAGTTCTGGATAGAGAGCAAGCGCAGCGAGCTCGACCGGATGTTCGGCATGGTCGACGCGATAATCGTCAACGACGAGGAGGCCCGCCAGATTACGGGCCAGGTCAACCTGATCAAGGCCGCGCGCAAGCTGCTCGGGTACGGGCCGACGCTCGTGATAATCAAGAAGGGCGAGCACGGCGCGCTGCTGTTCAAGGACGGAGGTGATTACTGCTTCCCCGCGCCCGCCTATCCTCTCGAGGACCTGGTGGATCCCACGGGCGCCGGCGACTCGTTCGGCGGAGGCTTCATCGGCCACATCGAAAGGAGGGACAGCCTTGCGGACTTCGTGCTCAAGGAGGCAGTCATCTACGGCAACGTCATGGGCAGCTTCGCGGTGGAGGACTTCGGGATCGAGAGGTTCCTGAAGATAAACGCGGAGGACGTGCAGCGGCGGTTCGAAAAGTACAGGAACCTGGTGTACTTCTAGCGCGGCCGGCCGTCAGACCAGCTCGAGCTTGGCGACAAGTCCGCCATGTTCCTCAGAAAACGTCTGGCGCCGCGAGCGATCATGCGATTAGCTTCATCTCCGCCTCGGCGGGGACGCCGGCGAGGTAGTCTTTTACGCTCATGATCGCGCAGTTGCGGTACTGCAAGGACCAGTCATGTTCCTTTCCAACGTCGTACGTGGAAAGCTCCTGCAGCAGCTTTAACTCTGCGTACAGGCGACGAGCAGCGCGCTCTAGGACGTTCGGGTACGACGAGCTGTCGTGTGACGCGAGCCGTTTGACGTCCTCAGCCAACTTCCTCCTGTTCGTGAAAATCTCGATGTCCGTGACGATGTGTTCCTTCGCGTGCTCGATGCTCGCGGTCCCGAAAGACTCCTTCTTCCCGGTTACCGTGGAATAGGACCACGATGTCTTGCCGTCGAAGTACGCAAGGCGGGGATCCTTGGCTAGGAGCTTGAACTTGGCGTCTGCAATCTTTATCGACTCCGAGTAGTTGTTTATCGTCTCATCTAGCATGGCGAGGAGCTGGCCCTTGTTCATAACTAGTAAGACGCGTGCAAACGATAAATACCGTTTGCTGGGGCTTACACCGTAAAGTCCTTCTTCAGCGCTTCCGGCACCTCGAACACCCGCAGGTGCAGACCGGCATCGCAGTACGCCCATGCGATGACAGCGGCTTCGAACGCCCGGAGGAAGTCCTCCTTGGCGAAAAAATGCTTCGAGTCCGAGAAGTACGACACGGCCAGGTTGTAAAGCTCCATCGCGTCCGCGTTCACGACCTTCAGTTCCTTGAAGACCGCTTCCATGCGGCCGATCTCCTTCTCGGCCTGCGCTTTCAGCCCGGCGGGCGCGCTCGAATCTGCCATACAAAGAATAAAATGGCGGAGATATTAAAGCTCGACAGGCGCCCGGAACCGCTTTAATATGGCGGTACGCGAAAATCTATACAGATAGAAATGGCCGTCTTTGTGCACTTGGGCGCGTTGGATCCGATCGCGCAGATAGCGACGCTCCTCGCCATAACGACGCCCTTCATCGTCGCCTACTTCATATACCGTGACATCTACGGCCTGCTGAACAGCCTCTGGCGGCCTTTCAGGATAATAATGTTCGGCCTGGTGCCGATGTACATTCTCAGCATGACGTCGCTCCTGCAGGACCTGCTGGGCATAACGATACTGCCGGGCAGCATAGTGGAGTACATGGACCACATAGTCATGCCGTTCACCTTCCTCGTGATAGGCTACGCCTTCCTCGACATGCGCAAGATCCTGAACGACTACGGGGCGCTCGTGAAGGAAGTGAAGAAGCTCAAATAACCGCTGCCGGAAACGGCCGCGAACGATGCTTTTAAAACCCCATCCTTCCAATTAGAATGAACCAAGATAGGTGAATTTGTACGTCTGGAACGATGGATACGATGGAATTCGGCAGCAAGGGCCTTTTCGGAAGGGGCAAACCGAAGAACGGAGGCGGCGTGTCTACCGTGGAAGCCGCGAAGAAGCTCGGCTGGGAAAGCGTCTTCGGCGGGGGCAGGAAGGCCCTGGACGACGCCAAACACATGCCAGCCGGGTTCCACAAGTGCGTCATCTTCGACTTCGCAGGCACCGTGGCCGACACCTACGACGTTGCTATGCAGATGCTGCGCGAGATAGCCGCCGCACGCCATATCGAGCCGAGCCAGAGCGACATAGACAACCTGCGCATGATGAGCGCGACGGAAGCCATACGCAAGTACAAGCTCTCGATGCTGGACATCCTCTTCATCGGGAAGAAGTACGAGGACGGCATCTACAGGCGGCTCGTCAAGCTGAAGGTCTTCCACGGCCTGAAGCCGGCGCTCGCCAGGCTCGACCGGAGTTACGGGCTGGGCATGATAAGCTCGACCAGGCGCGAGAACGTCGCAGGATTCCTGCATCACACCGGCCTGGACAGGTACTTCGACTTCATCGAGACCGGGAGCCCGTTGCTAGGCAAGGCGCGCAGGATCAAGGCGATAATGAAGAAGCACGGCTACGGCCGGGCCGACGTCGTGTACGTGGGCGACGAGGTCCGCGACATCGAGGCGGCGCGCAAGGTCGGCGTGAAGGTCATCGCGGTCGGCTGGGGCATAAACAAGTCGAGGCGGCTGAAGGCCGAGAAGCCGGATTTCTTCGTCAGGACGCCCGCCCAGCTCCTCAAAGCGGTAGACGCGGCTCTCCGCCAGCGCAACGGCCGGAAGAAGAGACGCCAGTAAGGATGACGCGCAGCCCGTGTTCTAGGAGCGTTTCCCGTCCATGAAAACGATTTCCAGCGCGGCGTATACGAACACGGCCGCGGCGCCTAGCTCCAGCCACGTGTGCATGCCTTCCGCC
>JAPLUY010000017.1 GCA_026397385.1 Candidatus Aenigmatarchaeota archaeon | reverse complement strand
GTAATAGAACACCAGCGACACGGTGCTCATCAGCCCGTCGAGCCAGAAGAATATCTTGCGGCCGACGTAGTCCGACAGGATGCCGAACACCAGCCGGAAGGTCTGCATGAAGATGGGCATCACGGCGAATATCAGCCCCATCTCCTCGATGGGTACGTGCTTGTCCACCATGAGCAGAGGCAGCACTATGAATATCGCGCCAGCGATGAACGAGTTCAGCGCCTGTATCACGAATGCCTTGCGTACGACGTCCTCCATGAAAACCACTCACAAACTTCGATGACAGTCCTATTTGTTGGCAAAGAGAAATGAATACGTCCACAGCGACGCTATTAACAACGCAAGAAATACGACCGCAATGTAAATGAGCCTGTCCGCCCATTTCGGGAGATCGTATTTCGTGCCCCAAGGAACGGTGCCGTCAAAGCCGAAAGGATATCCTGCAGTCGGCACCACGTTCCAGTAGAAGGAGACGCCTATCACGAGAGGGATGATCGACAAGGCGAACAATCCCATCGCTGCGGCCTCGACATCGGACCCACCGCTTTTGTACGTCAGGACGATGGCAATAAAGGAAACGACGAACAGGGGAAGGAAGACCAGCAATAGGTACTTCCCGATGCGCTTCCTTTCGAGGATCTCTCTCCTGCTGTTACCCAGCACCAGCATCTACCTCTTCTTCGCCTTTTTCGCGGCCGTCTTCTTCCTCGGCTTCAGCGCAGGCTTCTCCGCCGGCTTCGCTGCGGGCGCGGACTGGACGCGGCTCTTCAGGCTGCTGAACAGCGACGGTTTCTCCTCCGCAGGCTGCCCTATCCTCGAGCCGATCGACTTCTGCTCCGAGCGCCAGTCGATGCTCGGCTGCTCCTCGACGTCCTCGTCGCGCACCGGCGCCGGCATCGAAGGCTTCACGCCGCGCATGCGGGATATCTTGTTGTTTATGATGCGGTAGAACGTGTCCGGCTCGCCGACGCCCTTCATCTCTATCTGCGCGTCGAACCCGACCACGTTCACGTCGCCGAAGTCGAGCAGCCTCCCCATTATGCCCTTGTGCACCGTGACGTTCGACACGCTCTGGTACGGGATTATCACGCGGTTCTTGCGCAGTATTCCCTCTACCTTGACGATCTCGCTGTTCGTTATCAGGTAGTGCCGCATCCCGCGCTCGAAGTCCGCCTCGCCCGCGAAGCTCGCTATCGCAAGCACGAACGCCCAGTAGACCGCGTCGCTGCCGATCTGCAGCATGCCCTGCGGCGCCCAGTAGTAGGCTATGCCGAACTGCCGCAAGGACAGGTATGCGAACACCGCCACCAGTGCGGCGAGCACGTACGTGAACAGGTACGACTTCCTGGAGGTCTGGAGCCTTATGCCACGTTCGGCGAGCAGCGGCGATTCGTGCCTCTCCGGCTCATCGTCGCGCTCCTCGTCTCCGCCATTGTCGGTCCGCGGTTCCGGCCGCATGACGCCCGAGTCGCTGACGACCGCGTAGTCGACCTCGTCGTCCTCCTCCTTCTCGTCAGACGACCCGCCAGGATAGTCCATATCTATTATTTCGCGGGCTTGAAAATAAAAACGTAAAAACAGGAAACGGAAATCAAAAAACCCTCAAACTGATCGTCGCAATACGTGCGCGGCCTAGGCGTTGTCCGCGTCCTCGGACACCGTTTCTTCGTCCTCGGCCTCGTCGGTCTCGAGCTTGGCTTCCTCGGACTCGGCCTGCTCCTCGACCACTTCAGGCTTCTCCTCGGCCGCAGGCGCCTCGCCCTCGGACTCGGCCACAGCCGCAGCCGCGGCGTTAGCAGGCGCAGCAGCGGACGCGCCGACCAGCTCTGCCGTAGCGAATCTGCTCATGACGTCCTTGATGCGTATGCGGACCTTGTCGCCCTTCTTCGTGCCCGCAACGAACACGACGAAGTTCTTCACGCGCGCTATCCCGTCGCCTCGCGTCCCGACTTCGTCTATCTCGACGTCGAGCTCATCGCCCGATTTTATGGGCTTGGGCAGTTCGCGTTCGGCACCGTAGCCGCCGCGTCCTCCGCCGTAGCTTCCGCCACCGCGGCCTCCGCCGTATCCTCCTCTACCGTATCCTCCTTCTCCATAAGCCATCCAAACTACCTCCTAACCGATTTCAGCAGTCCCGTAAAAACAGAGTAAAACAGTACCGCAGTTTTTTTACCGGCCTTCGACCGGCCTGTTGTATCTTCGCCGTCCAGGCTTAAATGCCTTGCACGCCGCGGGCGTCATTCGGCGAAGAGGTCGATGTGCTCCTTGCTCTCGATGGGAGCAGCCCGGCCGCGCAGCACCGAGGGCACGAGCGCCGAGATGTTCACCACGGCGAGCCAGAAGTAGGCGCTGCTCAGGCCCTGCATGAACAGCACGCGCTCGGCGTCCGTTATCGCGACCGGGTCGAGCGAGGTGATGATGTGCGTTATCGTCTGGTACGGGACGACGAACGTCATTATCAATATGGCGAGGTTCAGGCTGACGACCATGCCTATCTGGAAGAACGTCGCGCGGAATCCGGACGCTATGCCGCGTCTGTGCTCGGCCACGCTGCTCATCACCGCGCTCATGTTCGGCGAGACGAACATGCCGAGGCCGGCGCCCAGCATCACCATGTACGCAGTGACGTTCACGAACGGCGTCGCGAGCGTTATCGTCGAAAACAAGTAAAGCGCTGCGCTCGAGACGACCAGGCCGGCGGTCGTGAACGGCATGTGCCCGACCTTGTCCGAAAGCCGGCCGCTGAGCGGGCCGAAGATGAGGAACGCGACGTCGAACGGCAGGATGCGTATGCCCGCCTCGAGCGAGCTGTAGCGCAGCACGAGCTCGAGGTAGAAGCTGAGCAGAAGCATGAACGCGCCCCACGCCGTGGCGTTCAGCAGTTGCGCGACCACGCCGCCCGTGAACTCGCGCACGCGCAGCAGGCTGAAGTCTAGCAGCGGCTGCGCCTGCCGGCGCTCGTGCCAGACGAAGAACGCCATCGAGACGACGCTCGCAGCCGCGAGGCCGTACACAAGCGCAAGGTCGGACATCCCGTACGCGGCGAAGGTCAGCGCCAGGAGCAGCGACGTGATCGACACGGAGAACGCGACGAAGCCCGTCCAGTCTATGGACGCGCCCTTCTCTACGCGGCCGATGTCCTTCAGCCTGCGGTGCGACCACCACGTGCCGAACACGCCGATCGGGATGTTTATGTAGAAGAGCGCGCGCCAGTCGAAAAAGGAGAGTATGAACCCGCTGATCGTGAGGCCGGCCATTGCTCCGAAGCGGAACGCGATCTGGTTTATGCCCAGCGACATCCCCAGTTCCTTCTTGGGCGTGGCGTCGACTATCATGACGACGCTGTTCGTGAACAGCATCGCCGCGCCGAGGCCCTGCAGCCCGCGCCAGAGGATGAACTGCGTCGGGTCGGCCGCGATGCTCGTGAGCGCCGAGCCGATCGTGAAAACTGCAAATCCGGCGGTGTATATCTTCGTCCGTCCGACGATGTCCGTGACGCGGCCGATGAGCAGAAGCGCGATGGTGGTGCCGAGCACGTACGCCTGCGTGAACCATATCGCCTGGCCGGCATCGGCGTGCAGCGCCGCAGCGACCTGCGGCAGCCCGATGATGACGATGCGCGAGTCTATGCCCGCCATCAGCACGCCGACCGTCGTCACGGTCAGCACGACCCACTTGTAGTCCATAAGATGCATCTTCCGGGGTTTACGTGAATCAATCTTAGGATTCGGCGGGATTTATGCTTTTTGAAGAGAGCCGAGAATCGGCGGACCAACGGTATATTAAGATACGCGGCTTCTAATTTGGAAAGAGGAAGAAAATGGCACAACTGTTTCCTGTCGAACGCGAGTACGACCGCTGCGTCACCGCTTTGGACCGCGCAGGCATGCTCACGCTGCTTCCGAAATCGGGAAGCATAGGCGTGGTAGGGATAGACGGTAAGGAGTATCCGCGGCCGACCCGGAAGCAGGTCGCAGAGCTTTTCGTCCGCAACAAGGAGCTCGTAGGCCGGAAGATCAAGCAGGGTTTCAACCGCCTGGAGCTGACACCCATGGCGATGCCGGTGCCCGTCCTCATCGAACAGATGAGCGCGGCCGTGCTCAGGCACGCGGCCGACAGGACGATCTACCAGGCCAGGCGCTCAAATTCCGCTCGCCTGGTGCACGTCCGCGTGAATCCAGAGAAGACAGTCTGGGTGTGGGACGCATTGAGAGCGGCGCTGGACAAGGGCGAGATGGTTTATTTTGCCAAGGAATATTCGAGCAACCACCCCGGGCAGACGAAGTCGCAGGCGATCGCCGACGGACGCATCTGCGCCGTGCCCGGCTGGTCGGTGGGGCTGGTCGAAAGCATGTCCTTCATGCCCGGGCAAGGAAAAGGAAAAACAGTCGGCGGCAGGAAGCAGCTGGAGATAGGCTCCTCGCCCCGCGAATACCTGCAGACGCTGCAGACGGACGCTTACCAAGGCGAGACAGGGAAGACGCTCGAGGATTTCATCACAAGCTTCCTTACGCGCCTCGAGACGACGAACGAGGTGAGCAACGACGTGAAGGACGACAACGCGCTGTGGTGCCTCGGGCAGTACATGAAGATAACGTATGCGGAGGTCGTGCCTACCGGGCGATGGATCGGGAGCGTCGGACGGGTCCGCCTTGACATGCACCGCATTGGAAACAAGCTCTGCACGAAGAGCTGGGGCGCGTCCACGACCGTGAGGCTGCAGAAGTTTTGAAAGCGCCGAGGAATGGATTGAGACTGGAAGTTAAACGCACTAAACACTACGGCATATTTAGGAATCACTATTTTATGAGAATATGAGATAATTTCGACGTATAAACCTCCTGTTCAGAAATTGGTATAAGATTCACACGGAGAAATTTAGTAGGTCCGTATTTTGCTTCAAACTTTTCTTCAGCGATTTCATGTGTCGCTATGTAAACATCGATAGATATCGAAGAGTCGACATCTTCGGGTATATCAATTTCCACAATTGCCGCAGGTTGTGCACTTGATTCTACTATCCCATCGATATAATACAAAGCTTTCATCTTAGCCACTTGGTTCTGATATGAAAAACCACCTTAAATATAAATAAACTGCGACATCCGCATATTTTGCTAGGGCTAATCATACAACAGAATTCATTTTACCGAAAAAATAATAGAAGAAAATGCGCCGAGGAAGGGATTTGAACCCTTAAGAGCTTGCGCTCGCTGGTTTTCGAGATTCACCCGGCCTTGGCGGCCGTCCAGTGCACTACCAGGTTATGCGACCTCGGCTTACTGATTTCATTACGACGCAGGAATATTAAAACCTTCATTTGCCGCCGCGCGAATCGCCATGATGCTTCCGGCCGCCCTTCTCCGGTTTAGCCGCGCCCGGCTTGCGCGTCTTCAGCCTGTTCAGCACGTTTATCAGCAGGTCCACGCCCGCAATCAGGAGCGCGGGCTCGAGACCGATGGCGATGTACGCCGCAACGAAAACGGCCGCGGGCTTCAGCACCAACCGGTACAGCCGGTCGATCTCGAACGCGAATATCAGCAGCTCGACGACGAGCATTATGAAGAGCGTCACGACGAACGCGCCCGCGTCCGCGCCGAGCACGGGCGGCAGGAAGAACAGCAGCGCGAACAGCGCTATCTTGCCAAGCAGCCCGGACATGTCGAAGCCGAGGATGAATAGTGCGATCTGCAGCGCGAACGGCAGCGCCAGCGGATTGAACCACGCGAACGCCGACAGGGCGACGCCGATGACGTTCGTTATGAGTCCCATCCGATCACTTGCTTACAATTTTCGCGTCCTTGCAGATAATATATCCGCTCGCAGTGTCCGCGTCCCAGATTTTCTCGATTGCGCCGAGGTCGACGCGCTTCCGGAAGAACGGCGCGTCCGTGACGAACGTCTCGTACTCGCCGCCCTCGCCCGCGATGTTTATGCCCGACTGCGTGTGCAGCAGCGCGAGCTCGTTCGCCGCGTCGTTGTCTATCTTTCTGCCCAACCATCTCGCGTCCAGCCCCTCGGCGGCGACGGCCGTCATGACAATCTGCAGCCCGGCGGCGATCTCGTCCTTCAGCAGAATGTGCTGGTCCTTGCCCCACAGCGGCGCGATGCTGCGCAGCCCGAGATCCTTGCACACGGCGTCGACGCGGTCCTTCTGGTAGCGCGACGCGATTGCTCCAGACAAGACGCCGTCGACCTCGCCCGCGACCGATTTCAACGCGGCCGTCATGTCCTCGAGCTCCTTCTCCTTCTCGCCGGCCGTTTCCTTGACGACGTGCTTTATTCCCATCGCTTCCGCTTGCAGTGTCGTCAGCCCGGCGCACGGATGGTGAAACATGTACGAGTCGTTTCTTTTCGGGAGAAGAGTAACAAGATATCGCACGTCCCAGCCCTGCTGCAGCGCCACGTGCGTGGCGAACGTCGAATCCTTCCCGCCCGAGAACAGAACAGCTACGCGCATATCAATCCGCCAGTGTCTGTTGCTTCACGTACGACGGGTCGTTCAGCTTCCGGTAGAGGTCGAGCTTGGTGTGCAGCAGCGTGTCGTCCGTGGACCTGAACGACCTGGACCAGAACTCGGATTCGACCAGCGACTCCGCCCGCTCCACGAAGAACATATCGGCGCTCTCGCTGTACCATCCTATCTCCAAGAGCCCCGCATGCGATAGCTTGCACAGCCGCTCGTTCATGCCGACGCGGTCGTTCGTGCCAATCCCGCGCCTGGCAAGCTCTTTCAGCAGAGGCGGATAATATGTGCATTTCTGGCCTGCGCGTCCGTTGGACGTGACGACGTCGTATATCGCAAGCGCCTTCGGATCTTCCGTTATCGCCCGCACCATGTTGTCGAGTTCCACTGGATAAGGCATATTATTCGATTGTGCGGCAAGGTTTTAAAACCGCCAGCGGAAGCGTGCCCGGCGCAGGACGGATAGTCCTCAAAAGCTAAAATACGAGCGTACACGATATTCCATCAGGTGCCTTTCCTTGTCGATAATAAACTCCTCCGCGTTCGAAGCGCGAGACTACCAGCGCACGATCGCTGAGAAAGCGGCGAAGCGGAACACGCTCGTCGTGCTCCCGACGGGCATGGGCAAGACCGTCATCGCCGTCATGGTCGGCGCCGCACGCCTGGACACGTTCGGCGGGAAAATATTAATCACCGCTCCGACGCGTCCGCTGACCGCGCAGCACACGCGCAGCTTCGAGCAGTTCACGCACATCCCCATGGAGGACATCGCCCTCATCACAGGCAACGCCTCCCCGGACACACGCAAAAAGATTTACGAGAAAGCTACAATCGTCGCAGCGACGCCTCAGTGCATCGAGAACGACCTCGCGGCCGGCCGCCTGAACTTCGCTGACTTCAGCCTGGCAATTTTCGACGAGGCGCACCGCGCGGTGAAGAACTATGCGTACACGCGCATCGCCGAGAAGTACATGAAGCAGGCCAAGCATCCGCTCATACTCGGGCTGACGGCGTCGCCGGGCAGCAGCCGCGGCCGCATCGACGAAGTGACGGCCAACCTGTACATCACCGGCGTGGAAGTGCGCACCGAGGCCGACGCAGACGTGAAGCAGTACGTGCAGGAGACGAAGCAGGACTGGATCTACGTGGACTTTCCGGCCGAGCACCGGAAGATAAAGGAGGAGCTCGAGGAAATCCTGAAGGAGGACGTCTGGTGGCTGAAGGAGAAGCACTACATCCCGATTTACAAGCCCGGCCGCAAGATGCTTTTGGCGGCGCAGGAGCGTGCGGCCGCAAGCTATACGCGCAACCGCGGCAACTACGGGGCGCTGTGGGCGATGATGCGCACCGCGGAGGCGGTGAAGCTCGAGCACGCGATTGAGCTTCTGGAGACGCAGGGCATCGAATTCCTGCAGGACTACCTCCAGCGCCTTTCGGCGAGCAAGAAGCGCACCGACATCCGGCTGATGAAGCACAAGCGCATGCACGCGGCGCTCGCGCTGATCGAGGAGGCGCACGCCGCGACAGCCAAGCACCCGAAGATGGAGAAGCTGCGCGAGATCGTGAAGCAGTTGGCGAAACCGGACGTGAAAATAATCGTCTTCGCTAATTATCGCGCCACGGTCGAGGCGATCCGCAAGATGCTCGAGGAGGAGGGCGTCAGCGCGCGCTCGTTCATCGGGCAGCAGACAAAGGACGTGGGCACGAAGGAGAGCGTGGGCATGCGGCAGGACGACCAGATTGCGACGCTCGCGAGCTTCAAGCGCGGCGAGTTCAACGCGTTGGTTGCAACGTCAGTTGCAGAAGAAGGCCTGGACGTCCCGAGCGTCGATTATGCGATTTTCTACGAGCCTGTGCCGAGCGAGATACGAAACATCCAGCGCCGCGGCCGTGTCGGACGCCAGTCGGCGGGGCACGTGTTCTTCCTGATAACGAAGGGCACGCGCGACGAGGCGTACTACTGGGCGGCCACGCACAAGGAGAAGCGCATGCGCGACGCGCTGTCGGAGATACAGCACGGCCGACCCGCGAAGAAGAAAGGGAACTTATTGGATTACGCAGCGAAGTGATAACGTATGCAGGCACAACGCATCCTCAGGCCGGAAGGCAAGGTAGTCGTCGCTGTGGACTATCGCGAGAAGGAGACTGCTTCATTTTTAGAAATGTTCGGCGCGGTCGTCAACATGGACGCGCTCGTTGTCGGGGATTTCGTCTGCAGCGACCGCGTCGTCGTCGAGCGCAAGGCTCATTCTGATTTCGTCGGCAGCATCATCGACGGCCGGCTGTTCGAGCAGGCGCATCACATGCGCGACCACTTCGAGAAGCCGGTGTTCATCATCGAGGGCCACAGCGACCGCGACATCAGCGTGAACGCGCTCAAGGCCGCGATCGCGACGCTGGCGACGCAGTACAACGCGAGCGTGCTCAACACGAAGAACCCGAAGGACACGGCATTGACGATCTTCTGGCTGGCGAAGAAGGAGCAGCAGGGCGCGGGACGCGAGCTTTCGATAATGGTCGGCAAGAAGTCGAAGGACGAGAAGCGTCTGCAGGAGGAGATCGTCTGCGGGCTGCCGGGCGTGGGGCCGGAGATCTCGAAGCGGCTGCTGAAGCAGTTCGGAAGCGTCGCGGCCGTGTTCGGCGCGGGCGAGGACGACTTGAAGAAGGTGAAGGGCATCGGGAAGAAGCTCGCGGCCCGGATCCACAAGATTTCGGAGAAGAGGTACTGAGGCAAGATGCGCTCGCTCATCGTCGGCATCGACCCGGGAATAAGCACGGGCGTGGCCATCCTCGACCTGCACGGACGGCTGCTGCATGTGTCGAGCCGCAGGGACGAGAACAAGACGAAGCTCGCGCGCGAGATCCTCGACCACGGGGCGCCGTTGCTTGTAGCGATGGACGTTCATCCGGCGCCGCACACAGTGCAGAAGATCGCAAGCTCCCTGGGAGCGATGATGTGGGTGCCCGCACGCTCCATGCTCGTCTCGGAGAAGAACAAGTTGATCAAGGCCTTCAAGAAGGAGTACAAGGAAGCCTCTCCGGGAGGACGGGACGAGCTCAAGCTCGAGGACAAGCACGAGCGTGACGCTCTGGCAGCGGCACTCCGGGCGTTCAAGTCGCAGCGCACGTCCTTCCTGAAGATCGAGGACTCTCTGAGGAAGCAGAACGCCGAAGGTTTGCTGGACTATGTCGTGCCGCTGCTGATGAGCGGACGGTCGGAGAACGTGACGAACGCGGTGCGCATGCTGCGCGAGGGAAGATGAGTTATGTTTTCACCGGCCAAGTTCGTGAGTATGCACGAGCGTAAGCTCCTCATGCTCGTCCGCTTCGTCGTCATCTTCAACCTCCTCGCGATCCCGATGTACGCAATCCTCGCGTCGGGCACGCAGCTGCCCGCGTTGCAGGAGGCGACGACTGACGTGGTGTTCGCTATTTTCCGCGCGCTCGGCTACACGGCTGAACGCTCGGGCTTCACGATCGTGTTCACCGCCCCGCTGCAGGCTGGCATCGTCATCGACACGGACTGCACCGGATGGAAGAGCATGTACGCGTTCGCCGCGCTCGTGATCGCGACGCCGTTTGCCATCGGCTGGAAGAGGCGCTCGATGATCGTCGCGCTCGGCGTTGCCGCGCTGTTTGCGCTTAACATCGTAAGAATCGTAAGCACTGTCGCTGCGGCGGCCGCGTTCGGCATCGGGACGCTCGAAGTCGTGCACACG
>JAPLUY010000058.1 GCA_026397385.1 Candidatus Aenigmatarchaeota archaeon | reverse complement strand
CGACCTTAGAGAGAACGCTGTGGACAACAACGCTACGGCCATACGCACGGAGCTGCAGGCGTACATCCCGAGCACTTTAAACCTCGGCGTGGCGGTGTTCAACTCGACGACCAACACAACGGAACTGCCCGTGCCTTCGGCAGGCGCTAGCAGCGTGGTGACGGTCGGCTACATCGTTGCGGGGTGGTCCGGCAGCTACAGTCCGAGGGAGGTACGCGTATATTTATGGGGGTTCGACTGAAATGTTTGCGTTCATGCCGGGCCGCAAGGGCCAGATGTTCCTGATAGCTGCGGTAGTCATAGTGGCGGTGCTAGTCGTGCTAGGTTTCAGCATGTCTTCGCCTGCATCCGTTGAGCAGGAGAACGTCATGAAGTCAACGCTGGAATCGGAGATTTTCGACAACGTCCTGAACGAGTTCAACGCGACCATGGACATGTCCGCGAACGCTCCTGGCAACATCACGGCGAACATCGTGGACTTCGCCGGTTTCGCTCGTACCGAGATGTCGGGAAGGGCTATGAGCCTGGACACGCTCTTCGTAGGAACTGTCGCCAACCAGACGCTTAAGGCGCTGCGCGTCACGACTTTTAACTCTCTCGGGTCGCCGATTAACGCCTCGCTGGAGGTGAACGGTCAGACGGGCTCGAACTCCAGCGTCGCGAACAACGACTTCTGGGCCACGACTTTCGACATGAAACCGGGCGACACGTATCTGATGAACGTTACCTATAACATCCCTGGGGGAGCGGCGACGAAGTACACGATACAGATAACGACAAAGAAGAAACAGGACACCTACACGGGCTTCTTCTACGTAGCGCTGGCGGGAGCGAGCGCCAGCCATGTCAGCCAGTACCAGAAGTACATCACACTCAGCTGAGCGAGCCATCCTCTCGTCGATGGAAAAGTTATTACCGCGACGGCCGAATCTAGTTATATGACGGCCGCAGCGGTGCCCGGCGAGAAAGCAATAAGCCCCTTCATAGAAATGGTTTTCACTATCCTCTTCGGAGTGACCATGCTCGCGATAATACTCGGCGCCGTGAGCCCGATGTTCAATCGCGCGCAGGACACGTCTGTAGTGAACGACGCTTTTCAGACCCTAGAGGTACTTAGGACTGCGGTCAACGACGTCGCATCGGAGGCGCAGGGCTCGACTAGAACGGTGTCTCTGTCGGTCTCAAGCGGGACGTACCGCACGAACAGCACGTACGACTGGCTCTACTTCGAGCTAGACCCTTCTGAACCCACGCAGCTCTCAGGCCAGAAGGGCAATGTCCTCGTGCGCCAGGGGCTCAAGTTCGCGGACTGGTTCGACTCGTACGCGAGTGGTTCGGGTTCGTCCGCTGTGGGATGGAAGAATATGTCGGGCGCTTGGGGCACTTCCGACTACAGATACGTAGGCATTAACGGCACCACGTACCACAACATCTCCGGATCCATAACGAACTGGAAGTTCAGCGCGACGATAAGCAACGTGTCCGGCAGCGCAGGCGGAAAGGTGTTCGTGCTGCCTACAAATCCTGAAAGTCTCATCGGTTACTGGACGATGGACGAAGGGAACGGAAGCGTTGACTATGACTATTCCGGAAACCGCAACAACGGCACGCTGACGAACATGAACACCACCGGCAACGCGACGAGCGGCTGGAACTCCACCGACTGCAAGTCCGGGAGCTGTCTGAAGTTCGACGGGGTGAATGACTACATCAGTTTGGGAAACGCTTTGGATAACGATTTACCTTCTACTCCAGCGACCATTTCGGTATGGGTCAAAGGCTCATTCGCAAACGGCAACCAGATTGTTTTCGGCCATTATGATTCAAAAATCGGATTGGGTTTCTATGTCAGCGGTGCGACGAATTACTTCATCACCAGAGTCGGGTCCGCTGACAACACAAAACCCACATTCAACGTGAACAGCGTTTTCGTCAACGATGTTTGGAATAATGTAATTGTCGTCTATGATATAAATGGCAACCCAAATCTTTGGCTTAATGGCGCCAATATAACGACCACCGATGCGAATAATTATTGGACTTGGACTATCGATGAGGCGGCGATAGGCAGGCGTTCGACAGGCAATTATTTCAACGGCACCATCGACGAGGTGATGATTTTCAACCGTTCGCTCTCTACTAGCGAGATAGCGGCGCTGTACGAGACCAGCACGAAGAAAATCTCCGGAGCGGGCGGCTCGCAATCGATAGCATCGAAGGTGGCCAATCCGGCGATAGTCCTGTCTGCCCCATTCGGCAAGACGACGTTCGACAACGTGGAGGTCACGGACGGCTCGCAGAGGCTGACTTTCGTAGTGCCGCTTTCGGACGTAGACATAAACGGCACGTTGCGCGCGTCCAGGGGCGAGTACCAGTTGACGCTGCGCAACATGGGAGTCAACGCGACCACAGGCAGGACAACCGTGCAGATAACCGCGCAGTAGCCGCGAGGATAATTTTAACGGGGCATAATTAGATAATATGCCGGGACGCAAGGCCGTAAGCTCGATGATAGCGTACGTGCTCATCACGCTTGTTGCCGTCACCGCACTCACCTTGACCGTGATTGCTCTAGGGCCGACCTTCGACTCGGCCAGGAGTACGTCGACGCTGTCGGATGCGTTCCAGAACATGCAGAAGCTGGATGCCACCATCAAGGGAGTGGCTTCCGAGTCGACCGGCTCCAAGCGCACCGTGTCGCTTTCCGTGTCGGACGGCGTGTACGGCACTAACAGCACGTACGACTGGCTGTACTATACGTACGAGCCGACCAACGGCCTGGATATAGGAGGCACGAAAGGCGGCATATACGTCGAAAGCGGCCTCAAGTTCGCCGACTACTTCAACTGGTACGTAACAGGCTCGAATGCCGCGCCAGCATGGAAGAACGTCTCTGGGCAGTGGGCGATAACCGATTCGGCTTATTCCGGCCAGAACGGCGCAGCGTACCACAACGTGTCGGGAACGCTGCAGAACTGGCATTTCAGCGCTACGATAACGAACGTGTCCGCCGTGTCGAAAGGCGAGGTCTTCGCCCTGCCGACGAACCTGGAGAGCTTGATCGGCTACTGGACGCTCGACGAAGGTTCGGGCGGGATATCATACGACTATTCCGGCAGAAACAATACGGGCACGCTGACGAGCATGAACACCACCGGCAACGCGACGAGCGGCTGGCAATCCTCCGCTAACTGTAAGGGAGGCAGCAGCTGCCTGATGTTCGACGGTGTGAACGACTATGTCAACATAAGCAACGCCCCAAACATCACAGGAAACTTGGCCATTTCGATGTGGATATACCCGCTTTCCAACCAGCCCGCTGAGGCTGGGCTTTTGACAAAAGCTTCAAACGATTGCGGCAACTATAACTACATGTTGTACAGTTCGACCAGCAAATTCTGCCTTTTAAGCTCTGTCACATGTTCTTGGTCGTACTGCATTTCGAATGCGACCACTCCGGACCAATGGCAGCATGTGGGCGTCGTAACTAATGGCACCCATGCGATTTTCTATAAAAACGGTGCGCAGATAGGGACAGCCACTTTCTCGATAGGTTCCAGCAACACACAGCCTACCAAAATCGGACTCTCGACATCTGGGACAAGTTCCGATTATTTCAACGGCACCATCGACGAGGTGATGCTTTTCAACCGTTCGCTTTCAGCCAACGAAATGAATGCGCTCTACGAGACCAGCACGAAGAAGCTTTTCGCAACCGGCACGCAGAGCATCACGCCAGCCACGAACGTTAGCATAGTCCTGTCCAGCCCGTCCGGTCAGACTAGCTTCGACGACGTCACGGTCTCTAGCGGAAACGGCGACATAACATTGCTGGTACCTTACAACGGCATAGACATCAACGGCTCGATGCGCGCGGCCAGAGGCCAGCAGCAGATAGAGATAACGAACATGGGCATAAACGCGATTTCGAACAAACAGACACTCCAAATAAAGGAAGCATAGTCCCGACGTACAGGCTCGGATATTCTTATCGGGCACGAATTAATTATATGGCTAATGATTGCGATGATCGTCTTGGCAGGAAAGCCGTCAGCCCGCTGATTGCCACGGTCCTCGTGACGCTTCTCACAGTCGTCGCTCTGGGTCTTACGCTGACGGTCGTTACACCGACTTTCAACCGTGCGAGGGACACGGCTGTGATCAACGACGAGTTCAACACGCTCGCCACCGTGGACGCCGCCGTCAAGGAGGTGGCATCGGAGCCGGACGGTTCGAGGAGGGTCGTTCCGATAACTATAACCGACGGCATGATGCGAACCGACACGACGAATGACTGGATGTACTTCGAATACACGCCGACCGAGGCCTTGGATTTGTCTGGCACGAAGGGAATCGCGCACATAGAGCGCGGACTGGAGTTCGCGGAATACTTCGGCTCATACGCAGACGGTGCTAAGGCCACACCCGCGTGGACAAACATGTCAGGCCAGGCTGTAGCCTCATCAGGCGCTTATTCGATAACGAACGGCACGTCATACCATAACATCACGAGCTCGATTGCAAACTGGCAATTCAGCGCTACGATAGCCAATATCAGCGGCACAACGGGCGGGCAGGTCTTCGCTCTGCCGACCAACCCGGAGAGCCTTGTAGGCTACTGGACCATGGACGAAGGGAACGGCAACATGGCGTACGACTGGAGCGGCAACCGCAACAACGGCACCCTGACGCTGATGAACACCACCGGCAACGCGACGAGCGGCTGGCAGAGCGATGAAAGCTGCAAATCCGGGAACTGCCTAAGGTTCGATGGATATAACGACTATGTCGAAATGGTCCATTCGAATTCTCTGGAACCAGCCAGCATATCGGTTTCCGCGTGGGTCAATCTAAGCTCTGACGGAACTAGGCACATAGTGCTGGCCAAATGGACAGGATACACGCTGGAAGTTTCTTCGGACGGCTACCCCCTTTTCCAGATAAACAATAACGAAGGCCAGGTCGGAACCACGTCTATATCCACAATCGGTTGGAACCAATGGCATCATATTGTAGGAACCTTCGACAACAGCACTTTTGGAATTAGGATATATGTGGACGGCGTGCAGACGAGAAGTAACGAACTCTTCAGCCAGATTAACTATGGCCATACGGTCCTGCGCGTGTCAAACACGCTTTACGGAGGAGGAGCTGTCAACGGCACCATCGACGAGGTCATGATTTTCAACCGCTCGCTCTCCACTAGCGAGATAGCGGCGCTGTACGAGACCAGCGCCAAGAAGCTGCTCGCGACAGGCACGCAGACGATAACAGCCAAGATGACACCATCAATAGTTCTTTCAAATCCCGCTGGCCAGACGAAGTTCGACGACGTGTTAGTGACCAGCGTCGCGAACGACAAGCTGACTTTGCTTGTGCCCTATGACAACATCGACATCAGCGGCTCGCTGAGGCTTTCGAAAGGCAGCTACAGCGTGCAGGTGCGCCATGTGGATACGAACTCCACCACGAACAAACCGATAATAGAACTGATGGCCGTATAACATTCACGCAGCCTGAGCCGCCTCGGGCGGCTTTACTTTCTTGATGTCCAGTGATTCGGCGTTCTCCCACATGTTCTTCACGTAGCTGTCGATCACGGCCACGAGCGAGGCGTCTTCCGACCACATCGAGCTGAAGAAGAAGCCGTTGCGCTTGCCGGGGTCGTAGTCCAACCGAAGAAGTATCTCCTTTCCGTCGGCGACGAGCATCCTCGGATGCACGGCAGTCTCGAAAACGCGCACGTCTATGCCGTGGTCAGTGTACCATCTTGCCTTGTAGTAGTTCTGCTCGTTAACATGTTCCATGCCTATCACGCGCACCTTCACGCCGCGCTTCTTCGCCTTGTGCAATGCGTCCGCAAGCGATGCCGTGCGCGAAAAGTCGCGCGTTATGGCGTATACGTACCGCTCGCTGCGGTTCATCATCTCCGCGGCCTTGTTGAAGAACTCCTTGAACTTCTCGCCCTTGATCGTCCAGATGCCGCCCAGCACCTCGGTCGGCTTCGTCGGCTTGAGGAAGTCGCCGATGACCCCGACTTTGCCCTTCAGCGCGTCGAGCTCGTGCGTGCGCTCCTCGAGGAGGTTCTTCAGAGCCACGCCTGGCGCGACAGCCTTGAATTCCTTGGGCCGGCCGTCGAACATCTCGACCATCTGCTTGTCCATCAGCTGGTCAAGGATTTCGTATATCTTAGACTGCGGCACGTTCGACTCGCGGCTGATCGCGCCAGCCCTCGACGGGCCGATGAAAACGAGCGAAGCGTACGCCTTGGATTCGTACTCGCTCAGCCCGCAGCTGGCGAGCGTGCGCAGGATTTCCTCTCGGTTCACCGTACCGTCACTCCCGGCTTTCCCTTTGCGGCCGTCGTCATCGCTCTCGATGTTCTCGATGCCAAGGAACCGGCTGTCCGAGACGCGCAAACGCATGCGCTCGTTGAGGAAGAAGCGGCCGGTCTCCCTATGAATTAATTCCTGTCGGCCGTTTCTTATAAACCTGTCCATTTTGCGACATCCCCAGCGTTGGTCACTTCTTACCTACGCTTTCTTCGCTACGCTCGACCGTCTCGAGCCAGCCCGGTATGCGCCAGACCATCTCCTTCAGCACTTTAGGCGCGACGTGCAGTTCCTCGAGCGCTATCCATCTGTCACCCTGCTTTTCCTGACGCTGGAAGGTCACGCTAGTCTTCCACAGAGTCCACTTGATCCCGCGGCCCTGCCCCAACGAGAACCATCCGTGCGACACGGGTCCTTCCGCACGTGGATATGCCGAACTGGCGGAACCGTTGTTGTTATCAGTACCTTGTCCATTCACAATCTCCACCTCCAAACATCTAGCCATGATTCGAATCCCCGAAAATCCATCTGGAAAATGACGAAGCGTAACCGAGGGCGCGTTCGGTCATGAGCGAACCGCCTGCGTACCCAACGAAAGCGCTAGCTTCCGCGAAAGCCGCGGAGGTCGCGAAAGCCCTGCCAGCGGCCACTCCGAGGTGATAAGCCGCATCCTGCCACGACCCTCTGAGCGCGTCCGCTATTATCAACGGGCCTTCCGCATAAAGTGCGTCGTACGCTCCTTTCACTAGCCCTCCGCTACCGCCGATCAGCGCGCCCCACCCAGCAGCGTAAACGCCGAAGTGCGTCGACGGCTTCGTAAGGTATCCCTTGGTGCGCTCGACCGTGCCCCTCTTGTCCCCGCTCATAACTCTGATTTGCAGAACAGAGGCTGATAACGTTATACGACCTTGGAAAGTTGCAGCATGTCCACATTTCACCACCGCAAGTGGTGGCGGTCCGTTAAATACACGCCGGAGCGAACAAAATTTGATGAAGGCGGCCAGGAAGCGTGCGCTCGGGGATACGAAGCTAGTCTCCGTAATCGTTTTCGCTATGAAGAATGCCGGCCGCATGCTTCTGGTAGGTCCCGATGAGAGCGGATGTATGGGGTTCCCTTCCAAGGAGTTCGATGGAAACCTAAACGGCAGCCTTGACGACACCATGCGAAGGACGCTCGACGGGTTTACGAGCAGCCGTGACGTTCCGGTCGAATATACAGGCAGCTTCGTCGCGAGGCGCGGCGGTGTCGTCGAAGTTGTCTACAATTTTTCCGCAGACTCTCCCGATGAAAGCATACGCGTGCCGCACGTATGGGCGAGTCCGGTCGAGATTAAAACGATGGACGTGGATTTCAGGACGGCCGCCTGCCTGAAATCGTTCGAGCTCCTGAGGGCCGGCCGGCCGCGTTCGATTAAATAATGTCGCAACCGAAATAACTAATATGGAAATCCGGAAGGTTGTTTTGGTTTTGGTTTTCCTAGTAGCTCTTTCCTCGCTGCCTAGGGGCGCCAGTGCGGCAAGCCCGCTTGTCTATTGGAAGTTCGACGATGGGAGCGGATCGACCGCAGCGGACTCGTCGGGCAACGGCTATACCGCAACGCTGAGGAACATGAGCACGACCGGCAACGCTACGAGCGGTTGGCAAAGCCCGTCGAATTGCAAGTCCGGTAGCTGTCTCAGGTTCGACGGCGTGAACGATTACATCTCAGCCGCAAGCATCCCTCTTAATATCACCGCCGGAAACTACAACACTGTCAGCTTCTGGATGTATTGGAATGGCAAGACGAACCAAATACCAATCAACATAGGAAACACCTACGATTTTTGGATAGAAGCCGCGAGTTGCATGGGCTTTAACACAGGGGCAGGCGACTCTTATGGGATGACGGACCTGTCGGCAATCAACACGAAGTGGGCCTATGTCACTTTAGTGTTTTTCAACGGGAATTACACAGGAAATAACAAGATTTACATAAACGGAGTTGACCAGCCCCTCGCACAATGCGATGGAACATCTCATTCTGGAACCGCAGGAAGCACTGTCTACATGGGACGTTTGGGAGCAAGTTACTATTTCAACGGAACAATCGACGAGGTGAAAATCTATAACAGCGTCTTGAGCGCAGCCGAGGTGCTGGCAGATTATCAGAGCATGTCAACTACGACCACAACAATCGTCACAACAACCACGACAACAACTCTCCCATCAGGCACGATTGCGTATTGGAAGCTAGACGACGGCAGCGGATATGCGACCGCGGCGGACTCGTCAGGCAGCGGCAACACTGGAACGCTCACGAACATGAACATTGCCGGTAATTCGACGAGCGGATGGGCTACCGGCGCGAACTGCAAGTCCGGTAGCTGTCTCAGGTTCGACGGCGTGAACGACTACATGGACTGTGGAAAAAGCGCGATCCTGAACCTAAGCTCCGGGGCGTTCACTATCGCATTTTGGGTAAACGGAGGATTCAACTCAGAGGTCTACACCGCGATAATGGACAAAAGCAACAGCAGCGACTGGACCGGCGGCACTGCTGCGAAGCTTGGCTTCTGGTTGGCTTACACCGGCCTTGGAGATTCCGCGCCCGGAAACAATCTAGTGTTCGATATTAGCGATGGGCGCGATACTGGTTACGACAGCATATCGCTGGGCGATATGAGGAATACCGGATGGACTTATGTGGCTATAACAGTAGACGACGGAGCAGCTACGAGCCCGCAGATAAAAGGATACAAAAATGGTGCCCTAGTGACGTCCACGACGAGGACGCGCACAAGCTCTATAAATACCGCCACCAACCTGAACATCGGACAGTGGAGGGCGTATTCCAGGAATTTCAACGGCACGCTTGATGAAGTTAAGATTTTCGGAAGAGCCTTGACCGCGGCCGAAGTGCTGGCCGACTACCAGAGCATACCAACTACAACCACAACTACTACGAGCACCACTACTACAACCACCATCGCGCCAAGCACCACTACAACAACCATGCCACAAGCTATGCGCTTCACGTCGTTTTCGTTCCTGACAAAAACCAACCAGCTGAATGTGAACTGGGTGACTGAATACTCCGGAGGGATTTCGGTCAGCGTCAAATGCACGCTCAACGACGCGCAGAACTGCAACCCGTTCCCGTACACCGGCCCGGCCGGAGGAGGCGGATGCACGATTAACGCCCCGGCATACAACACCGCTCCGGCGTCCGGAGGGTCGCGCACGGTAGCGAACAAACTGAACTGCACCGCGTACGACACCGCGCAGCCGTCGACGAAGTACGAGAACATAATAAACTTCTACCCGCGCTCTCTCGAAGTCAGCGTGCCTAGCACGATGAATCCGACCCTCGGAGAACAGGAGAACCTGCTGATAACCATAAAGAACAACGGCACGCTCACGGACACGTACAGCGTGAGCGTAACCCCTACGAACCCCAATTTGGTGATGGTGACGGACGGATCCCAGACTACAGAATCCTTGAATAACAACGACGTTCAGCAGATATACGCGAAGCTGACGCTCCTCGTCAGCCGCCAGTCCACCACGGTGAACGTGGTCGTCTCTTCGGTGTCGCAGCCATCGATACAGTTCAGCGTGCCGGTGTCGGTGAGGGGCACGGATAAGAGTCTGCCGGAGTTCGACGCCTACGGCCTCGTGCAGCTGGTGCTCTTGGCTGCCGTGCTTGCAAGCTTTTTATTTTAACGAAGCCGCTAAATTTATAGCGTCGCAGCCAATGGGTTCATAGTCTATCGGTAGGACGCCACCCTTACAAGGTGGAGAGCCCGGTCCGACTCCGGGTGGACCCACTTACTTCTTCCAGAAACTGCTGGGATTAAGAGTAGCTATCAGGCGTTTCAACCGAGCTTGCAGCCCGTCACCTGCGTGAACCAATCAACGCTCTGCACGCCAGGTATGACGTACTGTCCTATGACCACGCTCGGGACCTGCGTGACGTTGGCGGAGATGCACGCGTTCAGGTTTGTCCCGCAGTCGACGAACAACGCGGGGCTGTATCGGCCCAGCAGGTTGAGCTGCGTGTCCGTAGCAGTCTGGTTCGTCAGGCCGGCTATGCGCACGCCCTTCCCATAAAGGCAGCTTACGAAGTTTCTGTAATTGGTTATCGATGACACGTACTGTTGCACGGGCACCATGTTGCTGCTGTCCGCCATCATCTCGCCATCCTTCGTGACAAAGACCTCGTTGTAACTAGTCCCGGACTGGCTGTCCAGCTTTAACACGATTTTGTACATCCCGTCCTGCTCGGTCGTCGTTACGACCGATGTCGTCACGCCAGGATTCGCCAGCTCATACAAGTTTTTGACGTTCGCCGCGATAGTCTCCTTCGACGGGCCGAATATGTTCGTCAGGGCGACCGCAGCGCCTGTCGTGGGTATCATGCCCGTTAGGAAGAGCGCCGCGAGGATAATAGCCACAACCAGGACTGCAATCAGAACAATCAAGCGTTTGCCGAAAACCATACCGAAGCAACCGTCCAACTAAATACAATTGTCGCAAACTTCTATTTAAATCTGATTAAAATAAACTATCTTTAAATCGCAGGAAACGCGCTTCGGTGCACTTATATGGCTGATGAAAACGCGATGCAGGACGACAGGCTGGTGCAGGAAAGGATACTCGCATACCGCCAGCTAGAGGAGAGGATGGATGCGCTCGTGCGGCAGCAGGCCAGCTTCGCGTCCAAGGTCGCGGAGATCAACAGCACGCTCGGCGCGATAGACGAAATCGCGGCCGGACGTGGCGACGCGATGGTGCCGCTCGGCACCGCCGTCTATGCGAAGGGCGCGCTGGACACGAATGCGAAGCTTATTGTGGAAGTAGGCTCCGATGTGGCCGTGGAACGCACGCCCGCGGATGCGAAGTCGATATTGGAGGCGCGCCGCAAGGACCTCGAACAGGCGGTCGAAGTCCTGCAGAAGGACATACAGACGGTCGCCATGATGCTGCAGGGCATAGAGAACGAGGTGCAGGCGATGTCACGCTCGCGCGGGCCGCAGTAGTCGGCAGGCGGTACTATGTTCGGCATACTCAAGGACAAGCTCTCCAAGGCAATCAAGTCCATTTCTGAAAAGTTCAAGGAGAAGGAGCAGGAGCCGAAGAAAGAAGAACCAAAGCCGGAGTCGGTTCAATCGACCGTGGAGAACCCCGTAGAGAAAATCGAAGCTCCCATCGAGAAGCCGATTGAAACGCCGACCGAACAACTTTTTCCAGAGCCGGCCACAATAGTAACTGCACCTGCGATTGAAAAGCCGACTGAAAAAATAGCTGAAGAGAAACCTACGCTTCTAAAGGAAGAGACAAAACCTAAGCCTGAAAAAAAGGAGGAATTGAAACCAGTTATCATAACGAAAAAATCCGAGCAGATTGTAAAGCAAGTTGGGATTCTGAAACCGCCGGAGAAGAAGTCGTTCATATCGAAGATTTTCGAGAAGGCCGTCAAGACAGTGACGGAGAAGCGCATAGATGAGAAGGACCTGCTGCCTGTGCTGAACGAGCTCGAGACCGATCTCATAGACGCGGACGTGGCGATTGACGTCGCGGAGCGAATAAAGGCGGACCTGCTGAAGGGGCTGGTCGGCAAGGAGATCAGACGCGGCAAGGAGAGCGAGGAGATAGTCTCGGCGTTCAGGCAGAGCCTGCTCGGCATCCTTGACGTGCCGCAGGTCGACTTGGAGAAGCTCTCGGATACGAAGAAACCCGTAGTGCTGCTGTTCCTCGGATTCAACGGAAGCGGCAAGACGACGTCGATCGCGAAGATCGCGAACTTTTTGAAGGAGCGCGGCCACAGCGTGGTGCTTGCGGCAGCCGACTCGTGGCGCGCAGCTGCGATTGAGCAGCTCGAGGAGCACGCTGACAAGATAGGCGTCAATGTAATCAAGCACAACTACGGCTCGGATCCGGCCGCGATAGTTTACGATGCTGTCGAACATGCGAAGGCGAAAGGCATAGAGTACGTGCTCGCCGATTCCGCAGGTCGCGTTCACACGAACCAGAACCTCATGCAGGAACTGCAGAAGATGGTACGCGTGAACAAGCCAGACCTGAAGGTGCTTATTATAGACTCGATGACTGGCAACGACGCGCTCGAACAGGCACGCGCGTTCGGCGGCATCGGTGTGGACGCGGTGATTTTCACAAAAGTGGACGTTAACGAGAAAGGCGGGGCAATATTATCCGTCACAAACGAACTGCGAAAACCGATTCTCTTCCTCGGAATAGGGCAAGAGTACAAGGATTTCGAGAAGTTCGACGCGGAGAAGTTCGTCAGCCGCGTTCTCGGCTAACCAGTTTAGGATTTAAGATTTGCAAGCGAAGATTGATTCGCCGGTGCTTTGTATGCTGGACAATCTTGGAAAGAACCTCGGAGAACTTATACGCAACCTGATCACAGGCACCTCTGTCGACAAGGAAGCGGTCGAGGGCGTGCTGCAGGACCTGCGAAAGATACTTCTGCAGTCGGACGTCGACATCGATCTTATCGACAAGCTCGTCGCGGACATACGCAAGAAATGCCTGCAGGAGAAGACGCCCGCCGGGCTGACGCTCCGCGAGCACGTGTTGAAGACGATATACGACGAACTCGTATCGCTACTTGGCGAGAAACCGGCCGAAGGCGACATCCTCACTCGTAAGCGCATAATGTTCGTCGGCCTTTTCGGCAGCGGCAAGACCACGACCATAGCCAAGCTGGCGCGATATTTGAAGAAGCGCGGCAAGACGCCCGCGCTCGTCGCGCTCGACTATCACAGGCCGGCGGCGCCGCAGCAGCTGCAGCAGCTTGGCGAGCAGCTAGGGGTGCCTGTGCATGTGAGCGAACAGAAGGACCCTTATGCCGCTGTGCGCGAAGCCACGGAGAAGTTCACGAAGAACGACGTCATCATTTTCGACACCGCAGGCCGCAACGCGCTTGATGCGGACCTCGCAGCGGAGCTGAAAAAGCTTGGCGATATGATAAAACCGGACGAGGTCATACTGGCGATACCGGCCGATCTCGGAAAGATAGCGCGCAGGCAGGCCGATGAGTTCAACAAGCTCGTAGGCATAACGGGTGTCATCGTCACGAAGATGGACGGCACGGCGAAGGCGGGCGGTGCGCTTGCGGCCGCGGCAGCAACGGGCGCGAAGGTCAAGTTCATCGGCACCGGCGAGAAGCTCGACGAGCTCGATCAGTACGATCCCACGCGTTTCGTCTCGCGCATGCTCGGGCTCGGCGACATGCAGACGCTGCTCGACAAGGCGAAGGAAGCGGAACTGCGGCCGGAGCTAGCCGAGAAGATGCTCGAGGGCAAGTTCACGCTAGACGACTTTTTCGAGCAGATAGAGAGCGTCGGCAAGATCGGCTCGCTCGACAAGATCGCGGGCATGCTGCCCGGGCTCGGCGCGCTGAAGCTGCCGCAGGATGCGCTCGCGAAGCAGGAACAGCAGCTGAAGAAGTACAAGACAATCATACAATCGCTCACGAAGGAGGAGCGCACGACCCCGTCGCTCCTGAACAGCGTCCGCGTGAAGCGCGTGGCCAAGGGCGCGGGCGTGGCCGAGTCGGACGTGCGCGAGATGCTCAAGCAGTACGAGCAGATAAAGAAACTCACGCGCATGCTCGGCCGCGGCAACAAGGACATGATGAAGATGATCAAGCAGCTCGGCGGGAAGATGCCTTTCTGAGTCGCGGCAACGATTTAAACGCAGCGCGGACAAGTTCTAATTATGTTCAAATGCATCATGATAGACTGGGGTGGGACTCTTTCAGACGAGACTGAATTGTTCCGAAAGATAGCAGAGGAGTTCACATATCCTTTCTGGAAGAAGCTTGGGTTCAAGGGCACGTTCGAAGAATACATGCGCGCAGAAAAGAAGACTGGAGAAGATTTGTGGGCGATGTGGAAAAGGAACAGGTTCCAAAAACGAGAGGATTGGAGCCTTCTGTTTTCTAAGAACACGGGAGTAAAAATATCCAACGATGATGCGATTAAGGAGTTCAATCTTTTTTGGAAAGGATATGCAAAACATTCGAGTCTTCTGCCTGACGCCGAAAGTACTCTGAAATTTATCAAATCTAAAGGGATAATGCTGGCATTGGTCAGCAACAATTTTAAGGAATCTTATAAGATATTCGATAAATACGGTATAACGAAACTGTTTGACACCAAGATACTTTCTGAGGAGGCTGGTGCTCTCAAATCCGAGCTGGAACCTTTCAAGTTCGTGCTCCGAAAGCTAAAAATAACGCCGGAAAAATGCCTGATGGTCGGCGACAAGACGGACGAAGACGGAGCTTGCAGGAAGCTTGGTATAAAGTTCTGTCTTGTCGACCTAGAAGACAAGCATGCAGGCAAAAACTACGAATTCGATTACAGGATAACAAAACTTTCTGAACTCGGAAAGATAATTAAGGGCGCGTCCAAAGAAGTATAGAGTGATTGTATGCCCGTGTCTGAAAAAATAGCACAAGCCGCGATAGAAGCGATGAAAGGAGGCTACGCCTGCGACAGCTGCATCGGCAGGCTGGCGGCCGAGCTGCTCAGCGGATTTTCGAACGCGGAGCGCGGCAAGATTCTGCGCGCGTACGTTGCGATGCTCCTGGACGCTGGCGAGAACATCGACGTGGACAAGTCTAACTTCTACGGCGTCAAGTTCAGGCACGCGAAGGTCGACGCGGCGAAACCCGGCAAGTGCAGGATTTGCAAAGGCTTTTTTAGCGAGCGCGTGGACGAGCTGGCGAAGGCCGTAGCGAAGAAGACGAAGGACTACGAGTTCCGCACCTTCCTTATAGGCACCGTCGTATCCCCGGAGCTGGCGAAGGCCGAGGAGGAGCTCTGGCACAACGCGGGCGTGGAGTTCGTCGAGCCGATAAAGAACGAAATCAACCGAGAGGTCGGCAAGCGCGTCGAGCGGCTGGTCCACAAGAAGTTCGACCTCAAGATGCCGGACATAGTCGCAGTTCTGGACCTCGCGCACGACAGGATAGTCCTTCAGACGAGGAGCGTCTACCTGTACGGCCGGTACCAGAAACTAGTGCGCGGCATGCCGCAGACCAAGTGGCTCTGCCGCGAGTGCAAGGGCAAAGGCTGCCCGCGGTGCAAAGGCAAGGGCAAGATGTACGAGACGTCGGTGCAGGAAAACATCGAGCCGCCGCTCCTGAAGGCGGCAAAGGCGAAGGAGTCTCGCATGCACGGCTCCGGCCGTGAGGACATCGACGTGCGATGTCTAGGATGGCGGCCGTTCATAATCGAGATGGTGCGCCCGATGGTGCGAACGCTCGACCTGCGCAAGCTGCAATCGCAGGTCAACAGATCGCGCAAGGTGAAGGTTCGCGGGCTGAAGTTAGCTGGCAAGAAGGACGTCGAGGAGGTCAAATCCGCGCGCTACGACAAGACATACCGCGCCGAGGTTGTTTTCGAGAAGAAGCTTGACGACAAGCTGCTGCGCGCGGCACGCAAGCTCCAGGGCGTCACGCTAAAGCAGCGCACTCCCCAGCGCGTGGCGCACAGGCGCGCCGATCTGGTGCGCAGCAGGAAGGTGAAGAAGCTCCAGCTTCGCAAGCTCGGGTCTCGGAAGCTCGAGGTCAAGCTCACGGGCGAAGCAGGCGTGTATGTGAAGGAGTTCATCTCAGGCGACAACGGCCGGACCGAGCCGAACCTTGCGACAGCGCTGAAAAACAAGGTGAAGAAGATACAGCTCGACGTGATGAAAATCTGCGTCTGAGATTGGATAATTTAAACATAACCGTGCTAATCAAATCCTATCCGGGCCAAATCGAACCTTTAAGAACTAAACCATTGAATTATAGAGAAGCGAAAACTGCAGGCGATTGTGATGGTGAAAAGCTCTCATGGGTTCCGGTCAGGCACGCGCAACAAGCTCAAGCAGCGTCCTGACATGCGTCCGCCGATAACCAAGTTCCTACAGGAGTTCAAGGACGGCGAGCGCGTGCTGCTGATGCCGGAGCCTTCGAGCCACCACGGGATGCCGCTTCCGCGCTGGAAGGGCGTGGCCGGCACCATAACCGGCAAGCGCGGCCGCGCGTACATGGTGCAGATACAGGACGGCCACATGAAGAAGACATTCATCGTGCGGCCCGAACACCTCAAGCGCGACTGAAGCTTGACCGGCCATCCGTTGAGAATCTTTTTAAAAGGATAGCTTCAATAGATAATTAGGGCAATAACTGGTAAGGAAAAGCGCGGAAAAAACGCGCAACTGGTGCATAAGCATGAACCTAATCAAGGAAGAGTTGGTAACGAACTCCGAGGCTAAGGATATGCTCGAGAAGGCCGTCAAACCGGACGATATGAAGTTCGAGCAGAAGAACGCTTGGGAGAACCTGAAGAGGTTCGCCAAGCTGCCGGCCGACAAGGCGAAGGCGCTGGCCGAGGAGCTGAACAAAAACAAGAAGCTGCGCGAGAGGCAGATAATAGCCGTAATAGACATAATGCCGGAGGACGAGGACGACCTGCGTGCGGTGCTGGGCAAGGACTATGCGAACTTCACTCCTGAAGAGATTGGACTAATTCTTGAGGCCGTTAAGAAGGCCAAGACAGACAAGAGCTGAATCACTGCAAGGTGACCCACATGCCAGCGAAGGACGATTACGCGATAGTCTTGGACTTTCTCCACAGCGGCCGGCCGGGCGACCGGAAGGCCGAGCCGATAGCGCAGGCGGTCGGCGAGAAGTACCTGAACCTGCTGGAGCTCGCGATAAAGGATGGGGTGCAGCTAAAGTCCGGCGACCGAGTCTACA
Source organism: Candidatus Aenigmatarchaeota archaeon (assembly GCA_026397385.1). GTDB lineage: Archaea > Aenigmatarchaeota > Aenigmatarchaeia > CG10238-14 > SCSR01 > JAPLUY01. The sequence continues at coordinate 38,373 of JAPLUY010000058.1, read as the reverse complement.
TAGGCTCGGACAAGCGCGACCAGGTGCAGTACATCCGCTCGCGCATCGACTACCGTGACCTAACGAACTTCGCGAAGGGGAACATGGAGGACGTGCTGATTGCGTTGTTAGGCACGGACGAGGCGAGGTTCGTCGACTTCTTCAACAAGGCCGGGCCAGTGACAACGCGGATGCACAGCCTAGAGCTTCTGCCAGGCGTCGGCAAGAAGCACATGTGGGAGATAATCAAGGTGCGCCGCGAACGGCCTTTCGACAGCTTCGACGACCTGCGCAAGCGCGTCACGATGCTGCCCGACCCGAAGAAGATAGTGGTCAAGCGCATAGTGGAGGAGCTCGAGAACAAGGACGGGCACAGGCTTTTCGTCTCCATGGGCGGCGCGCAATAGCGGTTGTGACATCGTATGGACGACATGCTAGGCTACATACGCAAGTATCCCGAGATGGTGCTCGATGCAATCGAGGCGACGAAGAAGTCGTGGCTGCCATCCCTCAAGTTTGACAGGTTGTTGGTCTGCGGCATGGGCGGCTCCGCGGTAGGCGGTGACATCGCCGCCGACGTGATGCGCAATTATGGCATACCGCTGCAGATCGAGATATCGCGGCGGTACGCGTTGCCACCGTACGTCCGCGGCGATACGCTGGTGATGTTCTCCAGCTACTCGGGCGAAACCGAGGAGACGCTCAGCCAGTTCGCCGAGGCCAGGCGACGCGGGCTGCGCACGATGATCGTGTCATCCGGCGGCAGGCTGAAAGGATGGGCCGTGCGCTTCGGCGTGCCCTTTGTCGAGCTGCCCGCGGGGTTCAAACCGCGCGCGACCCTGCCTTACTCGTTGTTCACGATACTCGAGTACCTGCGCGAATGCGGAAAGCTCGACCTGACAGCGGACATTGACGAGACTGTAAAGGTACTCACCGACCTTCGCGAGGACCGGCAGAAAGACAGCGAGATGACAGCGCTTGCGGGGCTGATGGCAGGATGCCGCATAAGCGTGTACGCCGGAGAGGCCTTCGAGGCCGCGGCGCGACGGGTCAAGAACCAGATAAACGAGAACAGCAAGCTCCCGGCGAGCTGGGACGTGTTCCCAGAGATGGACCACAACGAAATCGTCGGCTACGAAGACAACGACGTGAACACGGGTAACTACGTGCTGCTCCTACGCGACGCGGACGAGCATCCGGCCGTGCGCGAGCGCATAGAGGCGACCAAGGAACTGATACGCGGCAAGGTCAAAGGCGTGGTCGAGCTTTGGTCCTTGGGCAGGTCGCCGCTCGCGAAGGAGATGTCGCTGTTATTCCTCGCCGACTTGCTGACCTATTACCTCGCGAAACAAGAAGGCAAAAGTCCCGACAAGACCGCGAACATAGACGCGCTGAAAGCGGTGTTGAAAGAAAAGCTAAACACTCAGGACAAGTTAGAGAATGGCCTCGTGTAACTAGAGCGCCTTCGTGACTTCTACCGTCTCGACCTCGCCGACGCCCTCGATGCCGCGCAGAAGTTCCTCCATCTTGTCGATGAAGCCGGCCTCGTCAGGTATGACCTTGGCCACTATCAGCGCCACCAGCCCGAACGCGATCGGCTCGCGCTTTACCTGGTCCGCGCCGACCGTCTCCCTGACCTTAGCCTCTAGCAGGTCGAGGTTGACATCGATGCCGGTTGGCATCACTTTGAAGGTCGCTATCACTCCGGACATTCCGATCACTCAGTAAAACGAAAACCAGGCCTACGGCCCCTCGAACCCGCATTTCTCGCACTTGTAGAGCACGCTGTTGTCCCTGCACGTCTTGCAGCGGATTATCTCGCTGGCGCCGCACTTCGGGCACTTGAACTTGGTGAAGTTGCTCGCGGACGTCGTGTGCATGTTGCAGCTCGTGCAGTTCATATGTTACACCTTCGTACAATTACTTGAGATAGATTATTTAAATACGAATAAAAGGTTTTATAAAATTGCCTTGCAAAGACCTGCAGGTTAATATCATGCAGGCACCCTTATAAGTTAGAAAGGATGAATAAATTTTGCCCTCAGGTAAGCCCTCATAACATCATGAGGAAAGTCTAGCTTGGATAGGACAATAGCTTGCGGAGCTATTGACATGGGTTCGAATCCCATTGGGGGCACTCCTAGGCGCCCATAGTTTAGCTTGGATAGAATGATGGCTTCCGGAGCCGTGGACCTGGGTTCGAATCCCAGTGGGCGCATTACAAAGTCGTTATTTGATGTTTATCCTTTTAACACTTTCTTGATTTTCTTCTCACGTTCCTCTATGTAGTTTATTTTTTTGTCATCGTAGTATTTGATAAAATTCCAATATCTTTTCGCAATACCGTCAGCCGACTCGAAAAATATACTCTTCGAACCATCTGTTTTGGTTTTAACTAAATTTGCATTTTTGTCGGTATGTTTACCAACAATGTCAAAACAACTGTTATGAAAAAACATAGGATTTCCACGATAGACGACTGTATGCAAAATTTCATTATCTCGCCCTCGTGCAATAACTGTTTCAAAAAGATGAGAATCTAAGAATTTTTCGTTTTTTATGTGTTTTTGTACGCCTTCGGTGAGTCTAATTGGTTTTTTACACAAATTGCAAATTACAAGGTCTCGCTGGAATAAGCTCATTTAAAATACCTGACAATGTATCATGAGTTTCTAATTTTTTAATTTCACTTTCATGAAGTCGTACGCGACCTTCGTGTTCGGGAATATCTTGCGCGCGGCCGCTTCAATCTCCTGTATGTCCTCCTTCGTCGAGTATCGGCGGCTCAGGTGCGTGAGTATCAGCTGCTTCACGCCCGCGTCCGCCGCGACCTTCGCCGCCTGCCTCACGTCCGCATGCGCCTTCCCCTCGTCCTCCTCAAGGAACGTGCCATCGTGTATCAGCAGGTCCGCGCCCTTCGCTAGCTTGACGACGTTCGCGCACGGTTTCGTGTCGCCAGAGTAAACCACACGCAGTCCAAGCTTAACGTCGGAAACGTCCTCGATCTTGATCTTCTTCCCGCCTACAGTCGCGACGCCGTCCGCCTTCAGCTTCTTCATCCACGTGCCGCGCTTAAGCCCGAGCTCCTTGATCTTTTCGAGGTTGATGTTCAGCCTGTCCTTCTCCTTGAACATGTACGCGACGCTCGGCACGGTGTGGAAGACGGGAATAGACCAGATCTCGTACTCGGGGTTGTTGTCGACGAGCGTAGGCTCCTCGCCACTGAAAGGCACGTTCATCGCTGCCACTGGGAACCGCAGCCCGAAGTATCCGAGGTCGAGTATGTTCGAGACGAAGCGCTCGGCCTCAGGCCCGTATATCTGCAGCTCCTCACTGCGCTTCTCCAGGTTCATGGTCTGTATCAGAGGTATCAGGCCGGAGAAGTGGTCGGCGTGCCAGTGCGAGATGAATATCTTCTGCAGCTTCATGAAGCTTATGCCGGCGCGCATCAGGTGCTTCTGCGTGCCCTCGCCACAGTCGAAAAGGAAGAAGTGCCGCTCGTCTGAGGAGTACTCGAGCACTATGGCCGGATGGTTGCGGTCGAGGCTCGGGATGCCCGAAACTGTGCCGAGGAAAGTTACGTCTATCATTGAAAACACCAATCAGGCTACGTCCTCCTTCTCGAAGTACTCGCGCAGGAACACGCCGAACTCCTTCTTCCTCTCGGCCAGCAGGTCTACCTTCTTCAGATCGGACGTCACTCCGAGCCCGCGGGAAGCGATCGCCTTCGCCACATGGCTTGGGATGCCCTTCGCGTCCAGTTCCTTCAACGGGTCGCCGAGGCTGTCAGAGATTTTGTCCTCGGCCGTGCGGAACTGACGCTCGACTTCCACAACCCAGAACCCGTCCTCGACGAACGGGCCGTTTATCGCGGCACCTTTGTACTTCTTCGCGAACCCTTTAGTGCCGTCCTCGTCGAACACGCTCGGCCCCACACGCTTGCGCACGCGCGGCAGCGTGCGGCTCTCCATCTCTATCAGCACTACAGCCAGCGTGCCGCAGTCCGTATACACCCCGCGCCGCAGCACGTCGAAGTCGTTCTCCTTCAGTATGGATTCCAGCCGCTCGCCGAACCTGCGCAGCTGCGGCCACATTATGTCCGGCACTATCGCGGGCGGACGGAAACTCACAGCGATTAGCGTGGACTCGCGCCGCTTCATAACTGCCTTCAGCTCCTTAAGCCGCATCGGTTTCTTAGTTTTCGGGAAGAACGCGGCTGCGTATGGCTTCTCGAGGAACCGCCTAGCAGACGAGCGGAGCTTGCAGAAGCTCTCCACCGAGACGGCAGCCGCGGTGTTTCGCGTCTTGTCCGTGGGGTCTATGAGTATGAGCGGGTTCAGCTTGAACATCTTACGCAGCCCGGAGTGGTCGTTCTTGTTGTAAAAGTTCTCGATGTCGGTCACTTCGCCCGGCCGCCAGCCCGACACGGCCTTGAGCACCTTTGAGAATTTGCCGTACCGGATGACCATCAGCTCGCAGACGTAGCCTGAGAAGCCCTCGGTCTTCGCGTCCGCTCCGTAAACGCCAGCCGCGGTGCAGAACTGCTTGAGCAGGCGTACGTCGTTCGACAGCTCCGGCGGCAGCCGCTTCTCGATGTAGCGCACGTGGAACGGCGTGCGGTCAACGGATGACTTCAGCTGCTCGGTAGATTCGAGCTCGTAACACGGCACGATATCGATGTTCAGACCGCGCACGCACCCGCTGGTGTAAGGATGCTCGGCGTACTCCGTGACAGCGCGTCCGCCCAGCTTGCGCATTATGTCCTTGCCCATCCGCAGCCCGAGCTTCTCCAGCTGCTCGCGCGGCACGCTCGGCTTGAAAAGTATGAACAGGTCGAACTCCATCTTGCCGGGGAGCCATGTGTTTCGCGTCAGGCTGCCAGCGATTATGGCGTAGGCGTCGTGCTTCAGCGCTTCCTTGTTTGCGAGTTCGAGCGCCTTGGCCGCGAGAGCCTCGAGCCGCTTGCGCTCGGCCGGCTTCGGCACTACCTTCTTCAGCGCTTTCCTAAGGACGGCGTCCATCGATGCTTTCGGCATAAATAGTTTTTCGCCGCGAGTGTAATAAAGGCCTTCTTACTCATGCCGCGGCGTTCTTCAGGGCACGGCCGCATTCACATCCGCGGACGCGAGGGATGTTGCTCACGACATCCGTGATGAGCCTCTTCACCTTCCACGCGCTCTTTTTCATGTTCGCAGAAATCTCCTCCATTGACACGGGGTTCTCGGCCCAGACGTCATAGTCGGTTATCGCGTTTATCGACGCATAGCACAGTTCCGCTTCGCGGGCCAGCTGGCACTCCGGCACCAAGGTCATGCCGATTATGTCTCCGAAATTGCGATACATCCTGCTTTCCGCCCTCGTGGAAAACCGCGGCCCCTCGATGCAGACATATGTTCCGGTGCACGTCACGTCCATTTTCAGAGCCACGGCCGAGCGCTCGAGCGCCATGCGCAGCTCCTGGCAGAAGGGATCCGCGAGCGAGACGTGATACACGCCGTCGCGGTTGAAGAAGGAGTACTGCCTCGTCTTCGTGAAATCCACGAACTGGTCCGCGAGCACAACGTCACCCGGCATGTACGCTCCCTTCAGCGAACCCACCGCGCCGGTAGCGAGTATCCGGGTCACGCCTAGTTTCTTCAGTGCGTAGATGTTTGCTCGGCTGTTGACCATGTGCGGCGGTATTGAATGTCGCGGACCGTGCCTGTTGATGAAAGCGATGCGTCTTCCTGCGAGCGTGCCTAGCACTATCCTGTCGGACGGATGGCCGAAAGGCGTGGCAAGAGTGAGCTCGGACCTGTCCTTCAGCAGACTGTCGTCGTAAACGCCCGTACCACCGATTATGCCTATCTCGGCCCGGCCTGTCGGCGCGACGTCGGTTATCGGACTCAAGGATTTCATAATATTTCATTGACAGTTAGGTTTTTCACCTTAACGCGAGGACTCGCTTTATGTCGACGCGTGCCACCGCCCCGTCGCGCAGTATCTCGAAGACGCCATCCTCTGACACGTCAACGACCGTGGACTCGACTCCTATGCGGCTGGGACCGCCGTCTAGCACGAAATCCACGCGTCCGTCCAGCTGCTCGCGAGCCTCGTCCGCCGTGGTTATCGACGGCCGTCCCGAGATGTTAGCCGAGGTCGCAGTAATAGGTCCGGCCAGCTCAATCAGTCTGAGCGCTGCGCTGTTGCTCGGTATGCGTATGCCGACCTTGTCCGAACCTGCAGTCAGTTCTTCCGGCAGGCGTGCTTTCTTCTTCAGCACGATGGTCAGCGGCCCCGGTAGGAACGCCTCGGCCAGCTTGCGGGCAGCAGCGTTCACGTATGCGATCTCGTCGGCCTGCTTCATGTCGTGCACGGCCACTGACAACGGATTGTCGAGCGGCCGCTTCTTCGCGGCGAAGACCTTCAGCACGGCGATTCGGTTGCTGGCGCACGCGCCAATGCCGTACACGGTCTCCGTCGGGTATACCACAAGCCCGCCCGCTCGGACGATGCCCGCGGCCTCCTTTATCGCCTTCTCGGGCACGACCATATCGTCGTATGGCATAAAATCCCTTTGGAAAGCGTGATATTAATAAAGATTTAGCTACTGGAGAATAGTAAACCTTATATAGTAACTACTACTCAATAGTGAATACAAAAAAGGTAGGCACTGATGAACGGAAAAATAGAGAACCCGGACATGTTCGAGGAGCAGCTGTTCGAGGCGCGAAGCGCGCTTTTCTCAGCGAACAACGTGAAGCAGATACGCTTCTTGCAGAGCAAGATCAAGTACCTCGAGCAGAAGGTCAAGGACTCCAGAAGGCACTGAACGCATTGTCTGTGCGTCGCCGTCTTGTGTTGCGTTTTTCTGCATAATTATCGGAAAGTTTTCAGTGGGCGAGGAATTTATAGCCCCGGGCGGATTCGAACCGCCGTCTCAGGCTCCAGAGGCCCGCATCCTTGGCCACTAGACTACGGGGCTGCGTAATGCACGGATGAAATCAACTGCATCGCGAAAATATATAAGCGTTGTTCTGCTTATTAAATTGTAGAATTGTCGAAGGTGCTGGAAGTGCACGGTGGATGTCAAACAGCGGTCATGGTGTAACGCGCTCAGACGCCCGTCTCTGCTTCTAGAATGCCAGCATGCAAAGTTAATTGAATCTGACGCACGAATTAGAATTACCGAAAGGAGGAACCTGTAATGAAGATATTGCAACTGCACTCGGACTACATAGAATACGAACCGACGAAGAAGGAAGCGCCGAACGCCGAGGACGTCGAAAAGAAGAAGACGAGGCTGGAGGACATACTAGTTTTGATGACATGCGTGGAGAAGGGCGACGACGCGAGCGTCGGCAAGGCCGCGGTCGACGATGCCGCGAAGTTCATGAAGACCATGAAGGTCGAGCGCGTTATCCTGTACCCGTACGCTCACCTAAGCAGCGAGCTTGCGGATCCGGATACGGCGCTGGCCGTGATGAAGGACATGGAGACGTATGCAAAGTCGCTGAAGCTCGACGTAGTGCGCGCGCCGTTCGGATGGACGAAGAAGTTCACCATCGCGGCGAAGGGCCATCCGATGGCAGAGCAGCTGCACAGCTACGGCAAGTCAGGCGATGGAGCGAAACACTCGGCGCCGAAGGCCGTCGAACGCGAGATAGCAAAGCTCGACGAAAAGTCGCTCGATGAGAAGAAAGCGGTCATGTTCAGGGCGGCGAAGGTCGATGCGAACGAGCTTCCTCCGAACGACCACCGCGTTATCGGGCAGCAGATGGATCTTTACAGCTTCCATGACGCCGCGCCTGGGATGCCGTTCTTCCACAACAACGGCATGGTCGTGATAAACGAGCTGCTGAAGTACTGGAAGGAACTGCACAAGCAGGGCGGATACATCGAGGCCAAGACCCCGGTAATATTGAACAAACAGCTCTGGGAAATAAGCGGGCACTGGGACAAGTACCGCGAGAACATGTACTTCACGAAGATAGACAACGAGGACTACGCGGTGAAGCCGATGAACTGCCCCGGCGGAATACTGATATTTCGTTCGAAAGTGCATTCGTACCGCAACCTCCCCATAAGGATGTTCGAGCTCGGGCTGGTGCACCGGCATGAGCTGTCGGGCGTGCTCTCAGGCCTGTTCCGCGTGCGATGCTTCACGCAGGACGATGCGCACATCTTCATGCGTGACGACCAGATCAAGGATGAGATAGTCGGCGTGATAAAACTGATAACCGGGTTCTACAAGACCTTCGGCTTCGAGTACCATATGGAGCTTTCGACGAGGCCGGAGAAGTCCATAGGCAGCGACGAACAGTGGGCCGCAGCCGAGGCCGGGTTGAAAGGCGCGCTTGATTCGGTCAAGCTCCCATACAAGCTGAACCCCGGCGACGGCGCGTTCTACGGGCCGAAGATAGACTTCCACATCAAGGACGCGATGGGACGAACGTGGCAGTGCGGCACGATACAGCTGGACATGACCATGCCCGAGAAGTTCGACCTCAACTACACTGGCGCGGACAACAAGCCGCACCGCGTGGTTATGATACACCGCACGCTAATGGGCTCGATTGAACGGTTCCTCGGAATACTGGTGGAGCACTTCAGCGGCAAGTTCCCGCTATGGCTCGCGCCTATGCAGGCGAGCGTCGTACCCATAAGCGAGAAGAACAACGAGTACGCGCGCAAGATCGCATCCGAGCTCGAAGCCGCGGGGCTGCGCGTCGAAGCGGACCTTAACAGCAGCACGATGGACTACAAGGTGCGCGAGGCGCAGCTGCACAAGGTGCCCTACGTGCTGGTCGTGGGCGAGAAGGAGCAGGCTGCCAACACGGTGGCCGTACGCGGACGCGACGGCAAGGTCGAGTACGGCGTGAAGCCTTCGGACTTCGCGAAGATGGTCTGCGAAAAGGTCGAGAAGAAATCGATCGAGTAGACGCAGCGTCTATTTCAGCGACTTGCCATGCGTCCAGAGATGGTCGAAGATGGGGTTGAGCAGGTTGCTCGCCGCATAGTTGCTCTTGCTCCATATCGCTATGTCCTGCGTGTCGTGCACGACCTTCGGATCCGTGAGCGGCATCAGCATCTCCTTCCCGTCGACGATGAAGAACTTGCCGTCGATGGCTAGGTCCTTCTTGCTTATGGTTCGCACCTCGCCCACGCTGTTCAGGGACTTGGCGCTATCGGGCGTCTTGGCCGCGTTCGCGGCTATCTTTATGTTGACGCCGCGCTCCTTCGCATCGCGCAACACGTCGAAGTGATTTGATAACAACTCATCGAGTCCGGCCTCGTTCGTGACGATGTTGATGCTCTTGCTCGCATCCTTCAGCATAGAGCCGATTTGCTGCGATACGGAGTACCTGCCCTTCAGCGCTCCCGTCATCTCCTCAGGCGTCGTGATCTTCATCCCCTTTGAGAACAGCTCATCCATCTCCTTCATCGTCGGCGAGCCCTTCAGGTCTTCTATGCGATCCTCTATAGAGTGCACTTCCTCCTCGAGCTTGGTCTTAGCTCGGTCGAGCGCCTCCGCCGGACGGACAGTCACGTAGCGTATCGGCTTGCCCGTCTGCACGATGACGAAACCCTTCTCAGAAAGGCTCTGCAGTATGTCGTACGATCGAGACCTCGGCACGTTCGCTATCTCGGAAAGTTCGCCCGCCGTTGATGTGCCGCGTGCGAGCAATGCGACCCATAGTCTTCGTTCGTAGAGGTTGAGTCCGATGCCCTTCAGCGCATCCATGACTCTTGAAGAGACAATCATTGTTTATCCTCTGGCCTCGCGGACAGGGGCGCGCTCGAAAACTCACAGCCGTCCCTTGTTTTAACTAATTAGTGATTTAATATATAAGTTTTTATATCTTGCAAGTAGTCCACGCCAGCCTTTGGCCGTAATTCTTCAGGACTTTTTCTTCTGCGACTCATACAGCTTTCGCAGGCGGTCGATTGTGTCCGCCTCTTCGGGACCCTTGTCGGCGCTGCGGTCGCGCAGAAGGACGGGGAAACGCAGCGCGAAGCCCGAATCATAGTTCGTCGAGCGCTGAATCTCCTGGTAGCCGATCTCGAAGACCGTGCTAGGCTTGAACGTGACGCTGCGCCCGTGCTCCTCGAGTATCAGTGGCTGCAGCTTCTTAGTCATCTCCCTGAACTGATCGTCGGTCAGACCCGTGCCCATCATGCCGCACCGCAGGAAATTGCCTGTCGCGGGGTCGCGGCATCCGAGCACGTAGCTGCTCAGCCAGTTAGTGCGCTTGCCCGTGCCCCACTCGGCGCCTATGACAACTAGATCGAGCGGTTCCATCGTGGGCTTGACCTTCAGCCAGTACCCCACCCTCCTTCCAGGCAAATATTCCGAGTCTAGGTTTTTGACCATGACGCCTTCCTCGCCGATTTCGAGAGCGTGCTTGTAGAATTTCTCCGCAATCTTCAAATCCTTCGTTATAACGTACTCGGTGAACTGGAACTTGCCGGGAACGACCTTTATGATTTTTTCCATCTCGTCGCGCCTGTCGGACAGCTTCTCGTCCAGCACGGAGCGTCCGTTCACGTAGAGCACGTCGAAGATGTTCACCTGTATCGGTAGCTCCTCCATCATGCGCTCGATGTCGTGCTTGCGCTGCACGCGCTGCGATAATTGCTGGAACGGCACCGGGCGTCCTGTGTGCCTGTCCACACCAACGGCCTCGCAGTCCAGGATGCATGTGTCGGCGTGAACGTTCTCCTTCACGAGCTTGACTATGTCCGGGAACTGGCGGGTGACCTCCTCCAATCTGCACGTAAACAGATTCACCTTATCGCGGTTCTTGTGTATCTGCACTCGCGCGCCATCGTACTTGACCTCGATAATCGACCGCTCGAAAGCCTCAAGCGCAGTCTTGAGGTCCGGCGCCTTCTCCGCTAGCAGCACCTGCAGCGACACTCCCAGCTTTATCCCGATCTTCTTCAAGCCCTCGTCGCCCTTCGTCTTCGCTATGGCCGCGATGTGCCCGTAGTCGGGCATCATGTTCCACGCGTGCTCGACGTTCGAAGCCTCTGCGCCGAATGCCTTCGCTATGGCATCGCGCACTATGCCCTCTGCCACGCCTATCCTCAGCGTGCCGAGCGCCGTGCGCACGATGTACTTCGCTTCCTTCGGCGTCGCCGACGAGATGAGCTCGGCTATGATGTTCAGCTTGCGATCCTGCGAACCTGCGCCGACCGCCTCCGGCAGCTCCTTCAGGCTCCCGAAGACCTTGTCGACCGTCAGCTTCCTCCTCATTAGCGTGGACTGCTTTGTGGACTTGACGAAGTTTTCCGCCGTGAGCCCGAAATCGCCAGTGCGTTTGAACTCCTCTACAACCTGCGTCTCGGAGTGACCCGTGGCCTTCTCGATAGCGCGTCGCATCATCTTCTCCGCCACGCCAAGCTCCTCCTCCGAGTACGACGGGAAGACCTGGCCGGTCGCGAGAAGGACTATCTTTTCCAGGTCGGAAGCAGGCGATTCCTCGAAAAGCTTCGCCAGTATGTCCCTCTTCCCTAGCTTCGAAGGCATGTCTTCTAGCCTTTCGTACACTTCCGCGAGCTTGTCATAGTCCATACGGTCACCCTAAACCTAATTCAAGATTTAAATTAGGAGATGTTTATAATTTTCTATTAAAAACTTTTCTGGGTTTTGCGACACCGATCGGCCGTGCGCCGGGTTCGCGGCCGAGATGAGGATGAGCGCTATGGTAGTAATGGACGAGAGCCGCATAATACACGAAAGGTGGACTTTCGGCGTCTGCGAGAACTGTCATCAGAATCCTGAGAAGGTGCAGATGACGAAGGAGACCCTGGTGTCCGGGGATGCCGGTATGACGAAAAAATCCGATTCCGACATCTGGGTCTGCCCCAAGTGCGGCTACTGCCGCCGGCTCTGAACCGGCGAAGCACAGAAAAGGATTTACATCTGCCACGCGAATTAGTTTTAGGCTTAAGTGCCGAGAGGGTGTCAGATGAACGTCTTCGACTGCATATTCAATCGTCGCAGCACGCGCAGCTTCACCAAGGAGCCCGTGGACGACAAGCTGATAGGCGTGATGCTGCACGCGGCCACTCACGCGCCGTCGGCTGGCAATACGCAGGATTGGATGTTCATAGTCGTGAAGGACCAGGAAATCAAGGAGAAGCTCGCGGACGCTGCGCTGAAGCAGGATTTCATCCACACCGCGCCGGTCGTCATAGTCGTGTGCATGGACAAGGAGAAGATCGCCATGCACTATGGGAAGCGCGGCGAGGCGCTCTATGGCGTTCAGGACACCGCCGCCGCTACCATGGCCATGATGCTCGCGGCCGAGGCGCTCGGGCTGAAGACCTGCTGGGTCGGCGCTTTCGACGAGGACCGCGTAGGGCACGTCCTTGAGCTGCCGAACGAGGTGCGGCCGATGACGATTGTGCCCGTGGGATACTCGACCGAGACTCCTATAAAACCGCGGCGCATAGACTTCGAGAACCTCACGTTCGTTAACACCTACAACAAGAAGTACGAGATATCCTACATCGTGCAGTCTCAAGGCGGAAAGGAAATCAAGTTCAAGCCGATAGGCAACTACATAGAGGACGCGCTGAGGAAAAGGCTCAAGGAAGTGCGTCCCATGGAGAAGCAACCGGCAAAGAAGACGAGCTTCGCGGATTTCCTAAAGAAACTCGGCAGATGAGCGAGCGTCCTGGCCGAACATCGGAAAACCGGCTTTAAACTTAATATACCGGAGACCGAAATGTAATATCAGAGAACCTAGAGACGATTATCGAGCGAGCGTGTCGCAATGGTCCGTGCCAAATCATCCGAGCGTGCCGCAGTGCTCGCGGTCGCGCTAGTCTCAATCCTCCTCTTGGCCTCGTCGCAGGCGGCTAAGGCCGATGGAGTAGCCGTCACCATAGTGCCCTCGGACGTCTACATAGTCAACAACGGGACCAAGTCGGTCGATGTCACCGTGACGAACGACCAGACTTTCACGGACGACTTCTCCGTAAGTGTCTGGCCGAGCACGACGTACTACAACATAACGCCCACGCTTGGACAGAGCAAGATAATCGGCCTCGCGCCCGCCTCGAGCGCGACGCTGAAGCTATACTTCTTCGCGGCCGAAAACGCGACGGTCCTTTCCACGAACTTCACTGTGACAGCGACCTCCACATTGATGTCCGGCGGCGCTAACTCATCGGCGGTCGTGACAGTCCATATCCAGAGGAACATCCTGGTAGGGATATCGGACATATTCTTAGACGATTATACCCTCGATCCGGCGCAGTGCATGAACGTGCGGATTGACGTGACGAACCTCGGCCTCACGCTAGGGCAGTACAGGCTGTCGACGGTGATATCCGACAACAAGGATTCGAGCGTAGTCAAGCGCCTGAATGACGACTCGCTGAACGTCGGCAGCAAGTCGCTGGGCTCGGTCTCGCACCAGTACTGCTTAGAAAAGTACCAGGCGAACGGCACGTACACGCTCTCCGCGACGCTCAAGGACTCGCTGAACACGCTCATAGACACCCGTTCCGTCTACTTCGAGGTGAACCCGTTGACGTCGCTGCTTTACGACAAGTCCGTGTCGTACACGCCCTTCGCGCAGACGAAGGTGATAACGATAAAGAACGACGGCAACTTCGCGCAGAGATACTTCAACGTAACCGAGAGCGTTTCCGGCATCGTAACAAAGCTTTTCTATCCGGTCACCCCGCCGAGCTCGATTGAGAACGCCGACGGCAAGGTGACGTACGTATGGACGATAACTCGCCTGAATCCCGGCGAGACAACTAGCGTGACTTACGAGATACGATTCGTCAGCATATGGATCAGCGGCCTCGTCATAGCGCTTTTAGTCTACGTGGCATTCGCCTACGTCTTCACTCCACGGATAAGCAAGAACGTCATAATGGTTGGCCCTCTAAAACGCGGCAAGGAGGTCACGGCACTGATCGAGATGCGCAATGCGACGCTGTACGAACTGAAGAACATCACCGTGACCGATTCGATACCGCCGATAGCGTCGCTCGTCGAAAAGTTCGACACGATGCGTCCGGACACGAAGAGGAACGAGTACGGCACGCAACTCACATGGAAGATCAAGTCCTTGAAACCCCTCGAGGAGCGCGTGCTTACGTACAGGCTGAAGACGAACGTCGACGTTATAGGCAGCGTCCGCCTGCCCGCCGCGGGAATGGAGTATATGAACCACAAGCGGCAGACGAAGCGCATCGTCTCGAAGCCGTTGGAGCTCGAGTAATCGCCGGCGGGCGTGCGCAAGCTTTTATATTACGAGTGGAATTATCTTTTAACCCGACTTAGCTCAACGGTAGAGCAACCGGCTGTAGACGAGCGCAGCTGCGTTTGTCGCCAGCAATTGCTCGGCAACCACCGGTAGCGGGCAGCGATGCCTCGCCGGTACAGGTTCCCGGTTCAAATCCGGGAGTCGGGACTCGTTTTCATCCTCAAGGGCCGTTTCCGGCTCGGAAAGGGTCAAAACCGATAGATTTAAAAGATTTAAGATGTTACAATAGTAAATTAATATTTGGTTGGCGGTCAAAGCAAGCAGGAAACATCTGTTCCCATTTCGAACACAGTAATTAAGATGCTTCGCGAAGTGGCCTGTACTGAGCACCTGCTCGGGAAAACCAGGACGCTGCCAACCTCATTTATTCAACGTCGCGCATGTACTCCGGCGACCGAAATGCGATAGTTCAGGTGACAGCTTGACACAGACAACAGCGAACTGCTTCTTTGATTTGCTGAGTCTGGACGATTTCTCCAAGCTAGAGATGTGCTCCAAGTCTAGGTGTTCGGACAGGGTCGTGACAGCGCTGTTGAACACTCGCGCTGGCGGATGAACGGATGATACTTAAAAAAGTGATATGAAGTATGCGTATCTGGCGACCTCGCCGATACCTTGCACGGATGACGCAGAACATGCCTCGATGGTGTAGTGGCCTAGCATAAAGCCCTGTCACGGCTTTGACGCGGGTTCAAATCCCGCTCGAGGCGCAAAGCGATTCGCAAAAAAGACGAAAAACGGCGGTACAATGAAGGAAGTCGACATATCCAAGCATAAGATGGTGCCGAAGCACACTATACTCGGCGACGTGGAGAAGAAGGAAGTCCTCGAGCGCTACAACATAACGCTCAACCACCTGCCGAGACTGCTGATAACCGACCCGATGGCCAAGTTTCTAGAGGCCAAGGCCGGCGATGTGGTGAAGATAGTGCGTGAAAGCCAGACCGCCGGGAAGGCCGTGTACTACAGGGTCGTGGTGCGCGGCGCTTTCAAGTAGATAACCCTTCGCATGCAAGATTGTTGAACCAAACGCGAGCCGCTTGCGACCTCAACGCCGCCAAAAGCTGGTGCCATGAGCAATACGAACACAGAGACAAACGGAACGCCCAACCCCAAATGGGAGCTGTCCGCATCCGGAAATTCCGAGCTCTTCCTCGGGATGCTGACATCCTTCGTCAAGGAACGCGGGCTTGTCAGGTTCCAAGTTGACTCTTATGACGATTTTATAACGCGACGCATCCCGAAAATCCTGCGCGAGATAAAGGAGATCAAGCCCGAAGTCCCCGAGATAGGCGACTTCAAGATAAAACTGGGCGACTTCCGCATCGGCAAGGAGAACTGGGGGCCGTGGATAAAGGAGGCGGACGGCTCGGAGCGCAGGGTAATGCCGATGGAGGCGCGCACGCGCAACCTGACATACTCATCGCCGATGTACGTCGAGATGTCGCCGGTGATGAACGGCGTCGAAGGCGAAACCCTGTGGGTGAACTTCGGCGACCTGCCGATAATGCTGAAGAGCAAGATATGTCCGCTCGCCGGCATGAACAGAAAGGAGCTGGTGGAAGCGGGCGAGGATCCGGACGATCCGGGAGGGTACTTCATCGTCAACGGTACCGAGCGCATCCTCGTGCTAGTGGAGGAGATAGCGCAGAACAAGGCGATTATAAGCTCGGTGGCCGCGAGCAGCGTTGGCCAGATCGCGCGCATACACTCGGAGAAGGACGGCTACGTGCAGCGACACATAGTCGAGCGCAAGAACAACGGCAACATCACGATCAGCTTCGCTAACGTGAACAAGTTGCCCATCGCCATATTGATGAAGGCGCTCGGCCTGGAGAAGGACAAGGACATAGCCACCGTCATATCGACCGACCCTGAGATACAGGAAGAGTTCTATGCGAACCTGTACGAGGCCGACGTCGCGAACGCAGCCGACGGGCTTGACAAGATCGGTCTTCACATAAAGATCCCGCAGAAGGAGTACCGCACCGAGCGCGCCACGCGCCTGGTGGATCGCTACCTGCTCCCGCACCTGGGACAGGATCCGGCGAACAGGCTCGAGAAGGCAATCTTCCTTGCGAAGGCCGTTGGCAAGCTGATCAAGCTGCACATGGGAAAGATAGAGGAGGACGATTTGGACCATTATGCGAACAAGCGCCTCAGGATGTCGGGCGACCTGATGGAGATACTCCTCCGCTCGATACTGCTCGGAAAGTGGGGGCTGATAACGCGCATAACGTACAACTACCAGAAGCTCACGAAGCGCGGCCGCGTTCCCCCGTTGCAGGCGATCGTCGAGTCGAACGTGCTGACGAACCAGCTCGTGTCCGCTCTCGCCATCGGCAGCTGGGTAGGCGGGCGTACGGGTGTGAGCCAGCGCCTTGAGCGTGGCAGCTTCATCAAGACGATGTCGCACATGCGCAACGTGCTCTCGCCGCTGACGTCGACGCAGGAGCACTTCGAGGCGCGCGAACTGCACCCGACGCACTGGGGCAAGCTGTGCACGAGCGAGACGCCCGAAGGCGCTACGATAGGGCTGCGCAAATACCTCGCCATCATGGCCGAGGTCACCAAGGGAACGGACGAGAAGGAGGGCAAGGCACTCCAGGCGATACTGAAGAAGAACGTGGTGCCGCCCGACAAGATGATGAAGTAGTTTGCAGTTTTGTAGGATTGATGCAAGATGCCGAAGAACGCCGACGATGCAATTGCCACAGGAGCAATGACGGACGTCTTCCTTGACGGGAACTACGTCGGTGCTACGGGCGATTTTGCGGGTCTGGTCAGCGAGATAAAACGGAACAGGCGCAGCGGCCAACTCTCCGAGCAGGTCAACGTCTGCTACTATCCCCAGTTCGGCGAGGTACGCATCTTATCGGATTCGGGCAGGGTCAGGAGACCCGCGATAGTCGTGGAGAACGGCCGCTCGAAGCTGACCGATGACATCGCCACCAAGATAAAGAAGGGCGAGATGAGCTGGTCCGACCTCATAAAGGCCGGCGTCGTGGAATATCTGGACACGGACGAGGAGGAAAGCTCGTACATCGCGCTCAAGCCAGAGAATATCATGCCCGATCACACGCACGTGGAGCTCGACCCGTCGATCATACTGGGGCTGTCGGCGTCGTTCATTCCTTTTACGGAATACAACCGTGGCGATCGTGTCAACTACGGAGCGAAGATGGTCGGCCAGAGCATAGGAGTTTTCGCGACGAACTATCCGAGCCGCGTTGACACCAAGGCCAACATAATGGTCTATCCCCAGAAGCCGCTGGTGCGCACGCACGGGCACAGGATAATAAACTACGACAGCCATCCGAACGGCTCGAACGTAATCGTTGCGGTCGGGTGTTTCGACGGCTACAACATGGAGGATGCAGTTATAATCAACCAGAGCTCGATCCAAAGCGGGCTGTTCTGGAGCATGATGACACGCACTTACGAGGCCGAGCAGAAGCGATACATGGGCGGCCAGGAGGACATCATCGGCATACCCGAGCCAGGAGTTCGCGGCTACGCGGGCGAGGACATGTACAAGCACCTGCCCGAGGACGGCATAATAAACCCCGAAGCGATCGTCGGCTCCGATTCTGTCCTGATCGGCCGCGTGTCGCCGCTGCGCTTCCTGGGCACCATGGACCAGTTCATCACGGGCGTAGAGAACATACGCGAGACTTCCGTGAAGATCCGCCATGAGGACACGGGCGTGGTCGACCGCGTTTTCGTCAGCGAGACCACTGACGGCACGAAGCTAATCAAGGTCGTCATACGCGACATGAAGGTTCCGGAGATAGGCGACAAGTTCGCCAGCCGCCACGGGCAGAAGGGCGTCGTAGGCCTCATAGTCCCGCGCGAGGACATGCCGTTCACCGAGGACGGCGTCGTACCGGACGTCATTTTCAACCCTCACGGCATACCGTCGCGAATGACCATGGGGCAGCTGCTCGAGTTCATCGGCGGAAAGATGGGCGCGGTCGCGGGCCGCATCGTCAACGCCCCTCCGTTCAACGCGATCAAGGAGGATGTGATACGCTCGGAGCTGCACGCCGCAGGATACAAGAACGACGGCAAGGAGACGATGTACGACGGCCGCACCGGAAGGCGGTTCGACGCGCAGATATTCATCGGCAGCTGCTTCTACCAGAAGCTCGACCATCTGGTGTCCAACAAGATACACGCGCGCTCGCGCGGGCCTGTCGCATTGCTGACGAAGCAGCCGACCGAGGGCCGCAGCAAGGAAGGCGGTCTGAGGCTCGGGGAGATGGAGAAGGACTGCCTGATCGCGCACGGCGCGGCGCTGACGCTGAAGGAGAGGTTCGACTCGGACAAGACCACCGTGCCGATATGCCTCGAGTGCGGTAACGCAGCGATCTACGACAAGATAAAGAACCGCCGCTACTGCCCGATATGCACGGCGTCGAAAGTCGTGGACATCTCGATGAGCTACGCGTTCAAGCTGATGCTGGACGAGCTGAAGAGCATGATGATATATCCGAAGATCGTTGTCCGCCCGTCGGACGCGCTCGTCAGCCGCATCGAGTTCGGCGTGCTCAATCCGGACATGATAAAGAAGATGTCCGTGGCGCGCATAACGAAGACCGAGCTTTATGACCAGGAAGGCTATCCGATCGAAGGCGGGCTGATGGATCCCAGGTTGGGCGTGGTCGACCCGGGCGTGCGGTGCCGCGTGTGCGGTGGCAGCGTTGGCGAGTGCCAGGGACACTTCGGCATACTGGACATGACGAGGCCGATCGTGCACGTGCATTATGCCAAGTTCCTCTTCAGCATGTTGAAACTTTTCTGCGCGAGCTGCAGCCGAGCGCTTATGGACGAAGCCGACATCCAGACGGTGAAGGAGAAGAAGTACAAGATCAAGGACGTGGCGAAGCTCATCCACAAAAAGTGCCCGTACTGCGGTTCGGAGCAGCCGAAGCTCAAGTTCATCAAGCCTTACACGTTCGTCGAAGACAAGGGCACTCTCACCGCGGCCGCGCTTCGTGAGCGCCTGGCCAAGATGACGGACGACGACCTCAAGACCATCGGCGTGACCATACGGCCCGAGTGGCTGGTCATAACGCTGTTGCCGATCTCGCCAGTTACCGTCCGGCCGTCGATAACGCTCGAGACGGGCGAACGCTCCGAGGACGACCTGACGCACAAGCTGGTAGACATCGTTCGCATCAACGAGCGCCTGCGCGAGAACATAGACCTCGGCGCGCCAGACTTCATCATCGAGGACCTGTGGGAGCTGCTGCAGTACCACGTGAGCACTTACTTTGATAACGAAATCTCGGGCGTCCCACCGGCGAGGCATCGCTCGGGCCGCATACTCAAGACGCTGTCTCAGAGGCTGAAGACCAAGGAGGGTAGGTTCCGCGGCAACCTCGCAGGGAAGCGCGTCAACTTCTCCGCGCGCACCGTTGTCAGCCCTGACCCGATGATAGACATCGACGAGGTCGGCGTGCCGGAAAGCATCGCCAGGGAACTGACGCTGCCGGTGCGCGTGAACGCTGTCAACAAGGCGGACCTGCAGGCGATAGTGCTCAGCGGCTCCGAGACCAACGGCGGCGCCAACTACGTCATACGCCCGGACGGCCACAGGAAGAAGGTTACTGATTTCAACAAGACGGACATCGCCACAGAACTGGACACGGGCTTCATAGTGGAGCGCCACATACACGACGGCGACATAGTGCTTTTCAACCGCCAGCCCAGCCTGCACAGGATGAGCATAATGGCTCACCGCGTGCGCGTCATGCCTTTCCGCACGTTCCGCCTGAACGTGGCCGTGTGCCCGCCTTACAACGCGGACTTCGACGGTGACGAGATGAACCTGCACGTGCCGCAGACCGAAGAGGCCCAGGCCGAGGCGAGGTCGCTCATGGCGGTGCAGAAGAACATACGCAGCCCGCGCTTCAGCGGTCCCATCATAGGCGCGCACCGCGACTACGTCTCAGGGCTTTATGCGCTGACGCACGGCGATCACGAGTTCAAGCGCGAGGAGTTCATACAGATGATACGGTCCGTTGATACGGACATGGAGCTGCCGGCGAAACGCACGATGACCGGAAAGGAAATCTTCAGCCTCTTCCTGCCGAAGACGCTGAACATCGAACACAAGGCCAAGTCCTGCATGGGATGCGACACCTGCATCAAGGCAAACTGCAAGCACGACGCCTACGTGGTCATCGAGAACGGCAAGCTGCTCAAGGGCACTATAGACGGCGCCGCGGTAGGCGCGTTCACCGGCAAGGTGCTGGACAAGGTTGAGAAGGATTACGGCCCGACAATTGTGAAGAAGTTCATATTCGACATAACGCGCCTGGCCATCCAGATGGTGATGACGTCGGCCTTCTCGATCAGCATATCCGACCAGGACATGCCGGAGATCGCGCGCACGGAGATAGCTCAGACCATCGGCCAGGTCAGGAAGGACGTCGACGCGTTCATCGCAGAATACGAGCGCGGCGATATCAAGATACTGCCCGGCCGCACGGCGAAGGACAGCCTCGAGGCGCACATCAAGAAGCGCCTGAACAAGGCGATCGACGAGGTCGAGGACATCATCGCAAAGTACGCGAAGGAGAGCTTCACGCTCATGATGGCCAAGAGCGGCTCGCGTGGAAGCCTCGTCAACCTCGTCCAGACCGCAGCGATGGTCGGCCAGGAGATGGTCATGGGTGAGCGTATCGAGCGCGGTTACTTCAATCGCACGTTCCCGCACTTCAAGCGCGGCGACATCAGCCTAGAATCGCGCGGGTTCGTCGGCCGCGGTTTCAAGGACGGACTCACGCCGTTCGAGTTCTTCTTCGACGCGATCAACAGCCGCGAGTCGCTGATGGACAAATCCCTGAAGACCAGGCACTCGGGCTATATGGAACGCAGGCTCGTCGGAGCGCTGCAGGACCTGAAGGTCGAGTACGACGGCACGGTGCGCGACAGCGCCAAGCACATCGTCCAGTTCGTGCCCGGCGAGGACAACCTCGACCCGTCGAAGGTCACGCGCGCCGGCCTGAACCTCAAGGATATCGCGGACAGCATAAAATGAAACGGTGAACCACATGGCTGAAGAACAGACAGAGCAGGCGGCGAACGAGCTGGACAAGATATTCCCTCCGTCGACCGTCGATGAGATAGAGCGCCTGTGCAAGGAGCACAAGTTCACCAAGGACCAGAAGGAGAAGTTCGTCGAGCGCGCGCGGATGGAGTACCTGAAGGACAACTTCGAGCCGGGCGAGGTCATCGGCATAATCACAGCGCAGAGCATATCCGAGCCTGCGACGCAGATGACGATGCGTACGTACCACTTCGCAGGTTCCGCAGGCGTGAAGGTGACGTACGGCCTTCCGCGCCTCATAGAGATTTTCGACGCGAAGCGCGAGCCGGAGACGCCCGTGATGACGCTTTTCCTCAAGCGCGAGCACAACAACATGGAGGACGCGCGCAAGGTCGCGGAGGACATGATCGAGAAGAGCGTGACGGACGTGTCGAAGCGCATAACGATCAACCTCGCCGAGAACACCATCGAGATAGACGTCGAGGACAGCCGCCGCGTCGGCACCGTCGAGTCCGCGGTGAAGGCGCTGCTGGACGGCGTGAAGGAGGTCGACAAGGTGCGCTCCTCGTCCAAGGGCGTCACCATCGCGGCCAAGCCCGACGTGACCATAAAGGAACTGCAGAAGATCCGCGAGAAGATCATGGCGGTGCACGTGGGCGGCCTGCCGAACATAAGCAACGCCGTCATACGCCGCGAGGGCGAGGACTGGGTGATCAGCACCATCGGCTCCAACCTGGCCGAGGCTCTGAAGATCAAGGAGGTCGACGAGACGCGCACGTACACGAACGACCTGCACGAGACCAAGGCGGTGCTGGGCATCGAGGCCGCGCGCAGCCTGATAATAAGCGAATCGTTCGACACCCTGCAGCAGCAAGGCCTTGACGTCGACCGCCGCCACCTGATGCTCGTGGGCGACATAATGACCATGTCGGGCGACATACGCTCGATAGGCCGCTACGGGGTCGCAGGCACGAAGAGCTCGATACTGGCGCGCGCAGCGTTCGAGGAGACCATCAAGCACCTCGTCCGCGCGTCGATACGCGGCGAGGTGGACAACTTCGAAGGCATATTCGAGAACGTGATGATAGGGCAGCTGATACCGTCGGGCACGGGCATGTTCGAGCTCATAGCCAAGTTCGAGGACGTGAAGCCCGAGGAAGAGGCCGCTGAATAGCCGCGGGCGGGCGGCCGCAACGTTCAAAAAGCTTGGCTGCGTATAAAGAACAAGTTCAGCACACGACAATGACAGTGATTACATGGCAACGAAGGAGGAGCTGAAGACCGAGGTGCACGCCGCCGTTAAGGCCGGCGCAGCGGTGCTCGGCTACAAGGAGGCTCTCGAGCTGATAAGGAACGGCTCCCCGAGGATGGCCGTGGTCGCGAACAACGCGCCCGAAGCCAGGCTTTCGGAACTCTCGCACGACGCGAAGCTGTCGGGCGTCAGGATGGAGACGTTCGAAGGCGACAGCAAGGAGCTCGGGCTGATATGCGGGAAGCCCTTCCCTGTGATGGTGCTTGCCATAAAGAGATGAACAGTTGAAATCCTTATGAAGCTGAACTTCGACACGGACACAATCCGCATGATGACGCTCTTCGAGAACATGATGCACGTCCACGTCAAGGACTGCGTGCTGGACCCAGAGAGCAACTCCGTCTGCCTCGTCATCGAGGAGGGCATGATCGGCCTCGCCATAGGCAAGAACGGCGCGAGCGTCAAGCGCGCCGAGCAGGTCGTCGGCCGCCAGATAAAGATGTTCGAGTTCTCGAACAACCTAGTCGAGTTCGTGAAGAAGATGATACCGCAGACGAACTCCGTGCGCGTCCGCAGCGAGGACGACGGCCGGATCGTGGTCGAGGTGCACGTCGACAAGAAGAACCGTCCGCTGGTCATCGGACGCGATGGAAGGAATTTAAAGCTGTACAAAGAATTGCTTAAGAGAAATCACAAGGCGGACGACCTTATTATAAGGTAGTACGCGCAAGGAAATAACACAAACGACGCAAGACATGGCGATCATATGGCACCTGGGGAGTATTCGGGAAGGAAGCTGCAGAAGACCCGGCAGAAGTTCCGGTGGAAGAGCAACGAGTACAAGAGGCGCCAGCTGCGGCTGTGGAAGAAGGACCCGTTCGAGGGCTCCCCGCAGGTGCGCGGCATAGTGCTCGACAAGCGTGTCATGGAACAGAAGAAGCCCGCATCCGGCCTCGTCAAGTGCGTGCGCGTGCAGCTGATAAAGAACAACATCCAGGTCACGGCGCACGTGCCGGGCAACCACGCGATCGAGAAGATCAACGAGCACGACGAGGTCATCGTCGAGAAGATCGGAGGCGGCCAGGGCGGACCGAAGGGGTCGATGGTCGGCGTGAAGTACAAGGTATCGAAGGTGAACGGCATTTCGCTCGAGGAGATAGTCGCGGGCAGGAAGCAGAAGCCGACGAGATAGGCGATGCATGATGGAGATGAAACTTTTCGACAAGTGGTCGACGGCCGAGGTGAAGGTCAACGACAAGGGCCTTGAGCGCTACATCGGGTTGAAGCCTGTGATAGTACCGCGCAGCAGCGGCAGGTTCTCCAGCTCGCAGCACGGCAAGGCGAAGATGAGCATAGTCGAGCGGCTCATCACGAAGATGATGGTCCCCGGCCACCGCAGCCGCAAGCACGTCATCTGCTCGGACGTCACGAGCGGCAAGTACACCAAGGAGTACAAGACCTTGGAGGTTGCTTTTGCAATCATCGAGCAGCGCACGAAGAAGAACCCGGTCGAGGTGCTCGTGCGCGCTATCGAGAACGCGGCGCTACGCGAGGAGATCGCGGCGTACCAGGTCGGCGGGATAATCGTCCGCCGCGCGGTCGTCACGAGCCCGCAGCGCAGGATGGATCTGGCGCTGCGCACCATCACGCAGGCGGCGTACAGGAAGAGCTTCGGCAAGGGCGTGAAGATAGCCGACGTCATGGCGAACGAGCTCGTGGCGGCGTCGGAGAACGACGCTTCCAAGTCCGAGGCCGTGAAGGAGCGCGAGCGCATAGAGCGCGAGGCCGAGGGCGCGAGATAGGCTGTGGCGTATGGCTGACTTTTTTTGGTGACTCTTATGGCGACTACCAAGGACACGATGGATCGCGTCAAAGAGGTCATGACGGACCCGACGCGCATACGCAACGTGGCCACCAGCTCGCACGTGCACCACGGCAAGACCACGCTCACTGACAACTTGATGGGCGGGGCCGGCATGCTGTCGGACAAGGTCGTCGGTGACGTCGAGACGGGCATGTTCACTTGGTTCGACGAGCAGGAACGTTCGCGCCAGCTGACCATCTACGGCGCGAACGTGAGCATGATACACGAATACGAGGGCCGCGACTTCCTCATCAACCTCGTCGACACGCCCGGTCACGTCGACTTCGGCGGTGACGTCACGCGCGCGATGCGCGCCGTCGACGGCACCATAGTCCTCGTGTGCGCGGTCGAGGGGCTGATGCCGCAGACCGAGACCGTTTTCAGGCAAGCGCTGCGCGAGCGCGTCAAGCCCGTACTTTTCATAAACAAGGTCGACCGTCTGATACGCGAGCTGAAGCTGTCGCCGGAGATGATGCAGGAGCGCTTCATGAAGTGGATAGAAGAGGTCAACATGCTCATCCACAAGTACGCGGACGACGAATTCAAGAACCAGTGGATGGTCAACGTCAACGACGGCACAGTCGCCTTCGGCTCGGCCACACGGAAGTGGGCCATATCCATACCGTACATGAAGAAGACCGGCATAACGTTCAAGCAGATCATCGACCTCGTCAACCAGGACAAGGACGACGAGCTCGCCCGCATCGCGCCGATGCACAAGGTCGTGCTGGACATGATGATACAGCACCTGCCGAATCCGAAGGTGGCGCAGGCCTACCGCGTGCCGAAGATATGGAAGGGCGACCTGAACAGCGAGCTCGGCAAGGACATGCTCTCGTGCAACCCGGACGGCAAGCTGGCGATGATCATAACGAAGATGGTGCCCGACCCGCACGTGGGCTTCGTAGCCGCGGGCCGAATATTCTCGGGCCGCATCTCGAAGGGCAAGGACGTGCACCTGATCGGGCTGAAGAAGGACGAGAAGATACAACAGGTCGCCGTTTACAAGGGGATACAACGCATCCCGGCGGAAGAGGTCGTCGCTGGCAACATCGCGGCTGTCGTCGGCATATCCGATGCTTATACGGGCGAGACCGTGTGCGAAGCCGGCACGGAGATAGAGCCGTTCGAGGAGATCAAGCACTTGTTCGAGCCCGTCGTCACCAAGTCGGTGGAGCCGAAGAACGCGATGGACCTGCCGAAGCTCATCAACACGCTGAAGCAGCTTAGCCGCGAGGACAACACGCTGAAGATCAAGATCAACCAGGAGACGGGCGAGTACCTGATCAGCGGACTGGGCGAGCTGCACATCGAGTCGAAGGTCGAGCGCAAGCTGAAGGAGATAGGGCTGGACGTCGAGATGTCCAAGCCCATCGTCGTCTACCGCGAGGCAATCTTCAAAGAATCGCCCGAGACCGAGGGACGCTCGCCGAACAAGCACAACAAGTTCACGGTCATAGCATCGCCTGTGAGCTCGGAGATAACGAATGCGATGAACGAAGGCATCATACCGTCCGAGTTCGAACAGAAGAAGAAAAAGAGCGACGTGACGGAGAACCTCGTCAAGCTGGGGATGAAGAGCGACGAGGCCAAGAACCTTGTAATGATACACAACAAATGCATGATTTTCGACGATACCAAGGGCGTCCAGTACATGAACGAGGTCATGGAGCTCGTGAAGGAAGCGTTCGTGAGCATGATGGACGAGGGCCCGCTCTGCAAGGAGCCCGTTACCGGCGTGAAGATAGTGCTGACGGACGCCGAGCTGCACGAAGACCCGGTCCACCGCGGCCCCGGCCAGATAATCCCGGCGTTCCGTACGACGCTGAAGAAGGCGCTCATGAAGTCGGACTTAACGCTCCTTGAGCCGAAGCAAAACATACGCATCGACATACCCGAGGAGCTGATAGGCGGCGTCACGCGCGAGGTTGAGAACCGCCGCGGCCAGGTGCAGGACATCGTTATAGAGCGCGGCGCGGCCATAATCACGTCGAAGCTCCCGATAGCCGACATGTTCGGGTTCGACGCGACGCTGAAGAGCATAACGAGCGGCCGCGGGTTCTACAGCATGATAGCGATAGTCTTCGAGAAGCTGCCGAACGACCTGCGCGAGAAGACCATAGACGTCGTGCGCAAGCGCAAGGGCCTGGCCGAGCTGGTCACGGCCGAGGAAGAGGAGGCGTAGGCCGCGACCGGAATATATTTAAATGTTTTCATTAATTAGTATAGGTAGAAAAACCGAACGGGTTTGAAGATTGCAATGATTTGGAGGTGTACGTAAGATGTCGTCGAAGCCACACATAAACATGATGACGGCCGGCCACGTAGACGCTGGTAAGTCCACTACACTCGGTAGGCTGTTGTACGATTCGGGAGTTATACGCGAGGAAGAGATGCGCAAGCTCAAGGAAGTCGCGACCGAAATGAAGAAGGAGACCTTCGAGTTCGCGTACGCGCTCGACACCACGGCGGAGGAACGTAGGCGCGGTGTCACGATAGACCTGATGCACCGCCCGTTGGAGACGAAGAAGTGGTTCTTCACCGTGATAGACGCTCCGGGCCACAGGGACTTCGTCAAGAACATGATCACAGGCGCATCGCAGGCCGACCTTGCGCTGCTCGTCGTCTCGACGAAGCAGGGCGAGGGAATCCAGGAGCAGACGAAGGAGCACGCATGGCTGCTGAGAGTACTGGGAGTGCCACAGATAATCGTAATACTCAACAAGATGGACACGAACAACTATGACGAGAAGCGCTTCAACGAGCTGAAGGGCGAGGTCACGACGCTCCTGAAGGGCATCGGCTACAAGATAGAGGACATCCCGTTCATCCCCGTTTCAGGATATACGGGCGAGAACGTCGTCAAGGCCACGGGCAAGATGCCGTGGTACAAGGGCCCGACCATGATGGAGGCCCTGGACCTGTACGCCAAGGAGCCGGAGAAGCCGACGGACAAGCCGCTGAGGCTGCCGGTGCAGGACGTGTTCACCATCACTGGCATCGGAACGGTGCCGGTGGGACGCGTCGAGACCGGCGTGATGAAGATGAACGACAAGATCATCTTCATGCCGTCCGGCGCGCTAGGCGAGGTCAAGTCCATCGAAGTCCATCACCAGCAGATACCCGAGGCGGTGCCGGGCGACAACGTCGGATTCAACGTGCGCGGCATAGGAAAGAACGACGCGCACCGCGGAGACGTGGTCGGCCACCCGAACAACCCGCCGATGGTCGCGAAGGAGTTCACTGCGCAGATAGTCGTGCTGCAGCACCCGACGGTCATCACCGCAGGCTACACACCGGTGTTCCACTGCCACACTGCCTCGGTCGCGTGCACGATCACCGAGATAATCGCGAAGATCGACCCGAAGACGGGAGCGGTCGCGCAGGAACACCCGGACTTCATCAAGACGGGCGACGCGGCGCGCGTGAGGGTCACGCCTACGAAGCCGTTCTGCATAGAGAAGCAGGGCGACTTCCCGGCGCTGGCCAAGTTCGCGATCCGCGACATGGGTACGACCGTCGCAGCGGGCGTGTGCCTCGACGTTGTGAAGGCGGAGAAGGCGTAGTAGGCCTTCCGACTTTTTCCATTTTGATTTCGCGGCGGTCCTTTTTTTCCGCCGGCAATAACTTCTTCCGAACCTCCGTCCTTTTAAATCTGTGACCATCACAGTTCTGACTATGGACGAGACCGTATACTATAGCAGGATAGCGAAAGGACACATGTACGTCCCTGCGGAAATCTCTGTCGGAGGTCGCGCGCATATCCTCGAAACGTCCGAGCGTGTCATCGTATACCTGCCCGAACGCGGATTGGCGGCCGACGGCGTGCTGGATTCGCTTCCGATAGAATACGATATGGACGAGCCTGACGAAGGCCGCAGGAAAATCCTGCAGCTGACCAAGGAGACGCTGCACGGCCCGACGAGCTCGTGGATCGCGTATGATATCACGCGCATACCATCGAAAGCGAAGGAGCTGCGCATAGAAAAATCCAAGATAGACCGTTTCGTCAGGCTTTTCGATCTGCAGGAGCGCGAATTCCGCGGATTCGCCGCGGAGCTCGGCGCGATGGGAGCACTCGAAGGTGAAGCATTTAACGTGGTCAAGACGGAACATGATCCGCTGAAGTACCAGAACGAGCTCAACGGACTATGCGAGGAGATTTTTCTCGATGAAATCCGGAGAAGCTCGAGGAGAAAGCATTTAAATACAGATAATTCAATAAAGACTAATTGAAAATAGAAACGCGTAAGCGGTGAAACACATGCAGGTCGCGCGAATAAAATTGTCGGGGAAGAACCCGCAACAACTCGACGGCATATGCACCGAAATCAAGGACATCGCGAAGCGTTTCGGCGTAGACTACCACGGGCCGATTCCTCTGCCGACGAAGACGCTGAGGATAACGACCATGAAGACGCCCTGTGGTGATGGTACGGGCCACGGCAACGCCACGTGGGACCGCTGGGAGATGCGCATACACAAGCGCGTAGTCGACATACAGGCTGACGAGAAGGCGCTGAGACAGGTCATGCGCGTCAACGTGCCCCAGGGCATACACATGAGCATACAGCTCAAGGACTGAGTCCGTTTCCTTCGCGAATGCGTCTGGAAAATTTCCTCCGCGCGTAAGCAATCATTATATCTTCAAGAAACGAAATCTATCCATGGCACACGGAGAGAAACGCCAACGGCGCAAGAAGACGAAGAAGCGCCGGATGCGAAGAATGAAGCGCATACGAGAAGCGAGAGGCTGACGGCGCGCATCCGATTCGAGCGGGCGCGCAGTTTCTTCTGCAAGACTGTTTAACGATTCTTTCATTTTCAAGTTTTCGTTTTTGATGTAAAATTTACTCATCGGAACCGACCTTTCCAACATAGCCTTATTCAGTTTTTGCTCACCATTTTTATGAAATTAAGACTCGATAATTCGCATGTGGTTTTCAATTATTGGGATAAAAACAGAGGAATAACAGTTCCTAGATATCTTTCTCGAGAATTGTCAGAAGACATCGGTATACACGTCGGCGATGGTTGCGCCCATAGAGGCCATGACAGACGACAAACTAGAAACCAGATAGAATATTATGGTCATTCATCCGAAGACAGAATTTATTACGAAGAGGTTGTAATCCCCTTGAAAAAGAAGCTGTACGGGATTTGTTTAACTCTAAAATACGTTAAAGGAGAAAATTCAATCAGGCTTTCATTTTCTTCTTCAGCAGTCGCCTCTTTCCTTAACAAGACCGTGGGCATACCTTTGGGGAAGAAAACGAATGTAGTCAGAATTCCAAAACTGATAAAAGAGGCTTCTGACGAAATGCAGTATTCGTTCCTGAGGGGTCTGGCTGATACAGACTTTTCGCTAACGTTCAAGGTAAAAAGGAAGTCCAAGTTGCATACGTACCCTGTCATTTCCGCAGGATTCGCAAATAAGACGCTTGTTAGAGAGGTTTCTTTGATGTTAAGAAAACACGGCTTCAAAGTTACAGAAGTTCCAGACATGGAGCAATTCGACAATATGTATGGAAAGTATCGCACCATTCATGGAATTTACTTGAATGGAAAAAAGAATCTTGAAAAATGGATGTCGAAAATAGGTTTCTCGAACGCGAATCACATTACAAAATACATGATTTGGAAGCATTTTGGATTTTGTCCAATCCGCACAGATGTTGAGACTAGAATCAGGATTCTGGATGGCATAGGCTGTTTTGGCATAAAAAATGAAAAAATGGGCCCAATGGGATTCGAACCCATTTGTGGCTCGCGAACACATTGCTGCGCACGCGCGTGACCACTGGTTTTTACGCCAGATGCGTTTCTTCCCACGCTCAGCGGCCTTATAAGACCAGCGCTCTAACCAAACTGAGCTATGGGCCCGTATCTTAATTGCGCTTCAGGTTTTAAAAGCCTTTTGAAGCGAGGAAGTCGTGCGTCTCCTTGAGCACGCGCCTGGCGTTCTCGTACGTCACCTTCTTCACCGCGTCGTCGTACTCCGCCCACGTGAAACCGGCGTGCTCGGACGAGAGCTTCACGGCGTCGGTCTTCGACTCGGCCAGGAAGTATACGGCGTCCTTAGAGCGCCGCGTCCCGTCGAGCATGTAGAAGTAGTGTATCGCCGTGCGGAAGCCGTCTGCAAAACGCAGGTCCTCCTCCTTCAGCCCGGTCTCCTCGCGGATCTCGCGCACCGCGGTCTGCCGCTCGTTCTCCCCCGGTTCCATGCCGCCGCGCGAGAACTCCCAGTAGTCGCTGTGCAGGTGGTAGTGCAGGAGCAGGTAGACGACCGTCTCCTTGCGTCCGAGACGCACGTGCCTGAAGATGACAGCGCCGACGCTCTTCTCGTGCAGCGTCTTCACGAACTGCCTCTCGTCGCCACTGACGCTCTTCGCCTGCCGGTCGTGCGAGCCGCGGATATCATGCGCGTTATGCACGTTGTGTACATTGTGCGCTTCGTGTACGTCCGGATTCCTGCCTCTCTGTCCATGCCTAATCCTTCTGTTCATCCTTCCTTGTCCGTCTGTATACGTGGAAACACACCTTTTATATTTCTATGCAGCCGCATAGTTATTAGCTATCTGCAGGCAGGTGATGCGCATGTTCGGACGCGACATTCTGACGAGCAAGATTGTTAATACTCTGTTATCGAGGGAATTTGAAGTTTTCCTCACCCACGGCTGTTTTGACATCGCTGCCAAAAGGGACGAAACCCTGCTCGTCAAGTCGCTTACGAACGTCGACAGCTTCGACGCCGGGCTTGCGACGAGCCTGCGCGCGGTGTCGCACATGTTCTCCGCCAGCCCGTTCGTCGTGTCGCTCCGTACGAACCGCCAGCCGCTGCGCGACAGCATGGTCTACAACCGCTTCGACGTGCCCGTCGTAACGCCGGCGACGTTCGAGGACATACTCGAGGACGACGCTTACGTGTCGCAGGCCGCGAAGGGCAGGCACAGCGTGGAGATCGATGCGGCAGCCCTGCGCGCAAAGCGCTACGAACTGAAGTTCACGCTCGAGGAGCTGGCCGCTCTCGTCGGCGTGTCGAAGAAGGCGCTCTACGAGATCGAGAGCAAGCGCACGAACCCGATGGAGAAGACTGCCATGAAGCTCGAACGCTTGCTGAAAGTGCGGCTGCGCAACGCATACTCGCCGCAGCCCGCCGTTCATTCGGACGACAGGCTCGAGCCGGCGACGCCGCTGCAGAAGAAGGTCAGCTCCGAGCTGGACAGGCTGGGCATAGAGAACACTTCGGTGCGCCATGCGCAGTTCGAGATCGCTGGCAAGCAGGAATTCTCGCTTATCACGCACGTGGCCGAGGACGCGAAGGGTCTGAAGCGCGTCGCTAGCCCGATCAAGAAGCTGTCGAGCATATTCGGCGCGCGCGCGTTCTTCGTGGCCGAGAAGTACGACCGCAGGTCGGTGGACGGCGTGCCCGTCGTCCTGGAGGAGGACCTGCACGAGGTCGCGAACGCAAAGGAGCTGAAGAAGATTCTGGGTGAGAACAATGGATGAGACAATCAAAGAGATGCGGAAGTTCGTCGAAAACGACCACAGCACGATATACAGCCTAGAGGAACTCAAGGCGGACGGATTCACCCAATATGTGACAATTGAGAAGAACGCGGATTTCACGAGGAAAGGAGACCCGGGGATGATGTACAAGTTTTCTATCTACAAAAACCAAGGTTTCGTCTACTCGGAAAAACGCTGCGTGAATTTCAAACGCGAGCAATGATTTGTGTGTGCATCAAACTCTGCAAGCCGAAGCGCGTGAAGCTGAAGGACGGGCGCACGGTGCTGCTGCGGCGTCCGGAGATGAAGGACCTGCGGCAGATGACGGACTACATCAACAGCTTCGTGGACGAGCAGGCGATGATACAAATATACAAGCGCCTCACGCTCGCGACCGAACGCAAGTGGCTCAGAAAGATGCTGGCCGAGATACGTAGCGGCAGGGTGCATCTGATTGTTGCGGAGCTCGACGGAAAAATCGTCAGCATCACAAACCTGACGAAGGGCGAGGGAAGGTGCGAGCACGTGGCCGAGTACGGCATATCCGTGCTGAAGGGCTACAGGCGGCTCGGCATCGCGACCGCGATATCGAAGCGCATAATCGAGATAGGTAAGAAGGACAGGAACATCAAAGTAATCACGCTGCAGGTGTACGTTCCGAACAAAGGCGCGATACGCATGTATCGCAAGCTCGGCTTCCGCACTGTCGCGCGCCTGCCGAGGCGC
Organism: Candidatus Aenigmatarchaeota archaeon; assembly: GCA_026397385.1. Lineage (GTDB taxonomy): Archaea > Aenigmatarchaeota > Aenigmatarchaeia > CG10238-14 > SCSR01 > JAPLUY01. The sequence continues at coordinate 5,713 of JAPLUY010000058.1, read as the reverse complement.
ATAAGCTACAAAGGCAAGCTCATCGACGAGTTCATTATGGATATGAAGAGGTAGGTGGTTTTCTTGAAGGAAGTGCCTCTGAAGATGGTGACTTACGACAAGAAGAGGATTTTGGATTACATAAAGGAAAAAAGAACCGTTGCTCCAACGGACCTATCCGTATTCGGCTACGATTACCAAACCAGCTTGTACATACTCATTCAGCTAAGCATTGAAGGGTTTGTCGAGGATCACGGCAAGAAGATGGTCAGACCAGCCGCATATTTCAAGACAGAAAGCGGCGAGAGGAAGGGAGTTGCCGGCGGCCGGAGACAGGACGCTTTCAGGCTTACCAACAAAGGGTTGAAGGAGAAGTTGCCCGACGGGGCGCGTGACGTTTTTTACATCAGCACACTCTATAGTACAAGGTCTGTGGAATGAAACTAGAATCGCGTTTTTACGAGCGCGTCTGGAAGACGATGCGGCGGATTCCGCGCGGGAAAGTGACGACGTACGGCGAGCTGGCGAAAGCGTTGCACACGAAGGCATACCGCGCGGTCGGCGGGGCGTGCAGGCACAATCCGTACGCGCCGCAGGTGCCATGCCATCGCGTCGTGGCTGCAGGCGGAAAAATCGGTGGGTTCGGCGGTAAGACTGCGGGCAAGAACATCCGGCAGAAGATCGCGATGCTGAAGAAGGAGGGCGTGCGCGTCGAGAACGGCCGCGTCGCCGACTTCGGCAAGGTCTTTTTTAGGTTCAAATGAAAGATTATTTCAGGGGATTGCATGGCAGACGAGTTCGAGCAGAAGTTCGGCCTCTTCATAGTGAAGCGCGTGGACAAGAAGACCAACCAGATGCAGGTCGAGCTGAAGACAAAGGGCGAGGGCATCCCTCTGTCCGAGGCCGTCATAATCTTGGAAGGCTGGGCTAGGCGCGTGAAGAAGGAGCTGCAGCGGCCGTACGTGGAGAATTTGAAGTTCGGGAAATGAATATTCATGATAGATGACTTAATTCTCAAAAAATTGATTTTGCTAAAATTATTTTTTGAACATGGAAAAAATCATAGTAGATATGATACTAAATTGGACAATATGTTTGCTATACATCATTTTGATTTATGCAATGAATTTATTTTAAGAATACTTTCAGATTATCTTAAGATTGATATCGACAAACTTGTTACAATGGAAAATATCTACGACTGTATAAACAAAAATCTTGAAAAAAATCATGAAAACACACTTACAATGAAAAAAGAAGTCCTTAGAGTTAGGCAACTTAGAAATGATATACAGCATTTGGCAGAAACAAAAACTAGAGATAGCGTAGATGAATCTTTTGTGTGGACCAAAAATTTTTTGTCAGAAACAACTAAAACTATTTTTGAAATAGATTTTGACACCATATCACTTTCAGATTTAATTAAAGATGACAGATTTAAAACAGAAATTAAAAAATCTGAAAAATTCTTAGAGGAAGGAAAGATTTGTGACGCTCTGACAATATCGGACTCAATTTTTGAGTCTAGATTAGGTGAATTGAAAAGAATTGGGTATAAACCATCTGGCATGGAATTATTAGGTTCTTCTGCTATGGATGGTAGAAGTTTGTTTCCACTCTATGGCATAGACCCTTGGCGTACAAAAGATAGCTACGATCCTATCTGGGGATTGAAATCAGAACCTCGTATAGACAACGAAGAACTTCAAAAGGTTAAAGATGAAATTCTCTCTTCGGTTAATAATAGATTTAGTGAGTATACGAAAAATATAATAGATGTAATTTCTATTTTTGGTATGGGTGTGAATTACATCGATTATTCTGCGTTCAAAAGAATTATTCAAATGAACAATACAAAACAAGATGTTCAAGTGGCGGATGCTAAATTTGCAGTAGAATTTGTAACATATTTTTTGATAAATCACTGAGCCCTATCAAAATTCGGTTGTCCTTTTCAAGGTGTTAAACTTAATTGACATACTAAATGCAAACGAACGTGCACGACAACAAAAAATGACATCCAAATAACAGCCAATCGCGTCCAATTAACAGCCAATTAAAAATTGCACTTCTGTAAACGCCCCAGATCCGCCAGCAGACGCATAACACGTGCTTTTCCTAAAAACGACAATTGGCGCGTATATGGACGTTCTAAAACACCAAATAAAGCCAATCCAATTAAGCGCCAATTCCTGCGGAAGGCTTTACCGAGGAAGCAGTAGAAGCCGTACTAGACGCTCAATGGGTTCACGTCTGCGGAGGCGAGTTTGATTAATCTGGAACTCGGAGAAAAGATAACTATACCTCATAAGTTCCGTCAGTGAAATCTTTTACATCTTCAGTTTCGAAATCAAGATTATCATAAGTATCTTCACGTCTAAATTCTATGACATCGACCAAATTTATCAAATCAGGCTCTCTTGGACACTTTTTGCATCTTCCATATTTTATGTCGTCTCCAAGTTTTCTACATTCGTCGCATATTAAAAAATAGAGTCTCATTCTGCCTAAACTTATTTTTCTAATACCGGCGTACTCCCCTTTCAGATGTTTCGATCTATATTTGATATGTTCTATGCCCATAATTTTCCATTTTCTCAATTCCTTAGTAAGGATTTCCTTTCCTTCTTTAGACAATCCTTCAAAATTCTTGGAGAATCTCTTCCGTTGTCTGAAATGAATAGTCATATAAAATCATTAGACCTCGAATGGAATGTATTCCTCTTCAGTGAGGGCGACATCCAAAGAATCTTTTATTCTCGGATTAAATAAAACTTCAAAAGTTCCAAGCCACCCAGTATCTATTGAAAAGTTTATTCTAGCTTCAGAATCGTCTAATTTATGTAATAGAGGTTCACCCATAGGCAAATCTTTTACTTGTTTGCCGTTTACTATAATTTTTGTGTATGCAACATCTTTGACTTCTGTAAGAGATTTGGATTCCGTATAACTGCCAAACATATCAATTCTTTTTATAATTTCAGAATTCTTCTGTAAGACGCTCCCAATTTGATTTAGAATTTCTTCACCGTCTTGCGTTAAGATTAAATTATCAGTAATGAAGTTTTTATTTTTCAATTCTTTTAAGTCGGATTCCAAATCTCTGCTAAATTCACCAAAATTCCATCTAATAAAATCATAACTGAAGCCCTTTATTCTTTTTTCATTCATGTTGTTCTCGGCAAAAAACACCGTCTTTTGAGCCTTGGTGTCGTCTATAATTTTATGCGTGCCAAAAAGGTAAATCAAAAGGAGCTTATCTATCATACGCTCTATCGGCGTTCTAAGAGACAATCTTACCATATTAACCTTCTCTTTCGGAGTTTTTAAAATTTTAATAATTTACTTAAAAGCAACCTTTAAATTCTTATATACCCACATACACATAGTCTTAAAACGAAGAGCGATTTCGATTCTATAAACTGGAGGTTGATGTTTGATGGCTAACATGCAGATGGGACAGATTGGCGGGCAGCCCGTGCTGATACTGCCGGAAGGAACGTTCAGGCAGCAGGGCAAGGGCGCGCAGGGACAGAACATCGCTGCGGCGAAGGCCGTTGCTGATGCCGTAAGGAGCACTCTTGGTCCTAAAGGAATGGACAAGATGCTCGTCGACTCGATTGGCGATATAGTTATAACGAACGACGGCGTGACGATCCTCGAGGAGATGGAGATCGAGCACCCGGCCGCGAAGATGATGGTCGAGGTCGCGAAGACGCAGGCCGAGGAAGTCGGCGACGGAACCACGACGAGCGTCGTAATCGCAGGCGAACTTCTGAAGAAGGCCGGCGAGCTGCTAGACCAGGCAATCCATCCGACGGTCATCACGCGCGGGTTCAGGCTTGCGCGCGACGAGGCGTTGAAGATCCTCAACGAGATATCTATTCCCGTCGGGTTGGCTGACACGGCAGTGCTGAAGCAGATAGCGATCACGTCCATGAGCGGCAAGAGCATGGAGAAGGCGTCTCCGCTCCTGGCCGACATCGTCGTGGAGGCGGTGAAGACCGTCGCCATCCAGACGAACGGCCACGTCGAGGTCGATACGTCGGACATCAAGCGCGAGAAGAAGCACGGCGGCTCGGCCGAAGAGACCGAGCTGGTGCGCGGAATCGTGCTCGACAAGGACGTCGTGCATCCCGCGATGGCGAAGAAGGTCAGCGAGGCGAAGATCGCGCTCGTCGACGCCGCGCTCGAAATAAAGGAGACCGAGACTGACGCGCAGATACGCATAACATCGCCCGACCAGATGCAGGCGTTCGTCGAACAGGAGCAGCGCATGCTCAAGAACATGGTGGACAAGGTGATCGCGAGCGGCGCGAACGTCCTGTTCTCGCAGAAAGGCATCGACGACATGGCGCAGCACTACCTGTCGAAGAAAGGAATACTGGCCGCGCGACGCGTGAAGCAGTCTGACATGGAAGCGCTTTCGAAGGCGACCGGCGGACGCATCGTCACCAATCTGGACGATTTGTCGGCGAACGACCTCGGCTACGCGAAGACCGTCGAGGAAGAGAAGGTCGGCGGTGAGACTGCAAGGATCCGAAGGCCGTCACCATCCTCGTTCGCGGCAGCACCGAGCACGTCGTCGACGAGGTCGACCGCAGCGTCGAGGACGCGATCGGAGCGGTCTCATCGGCCGTGGAAGTCGGCAAGATCGTGTACGGCGCAGGCGCGCCCGAAGCTGAAGTGGCGATGCGCATAAAGAAGTTCGCAGAGAAGTTCTCGGGCCGCGAGCAGCTGGAGATAATGGCGTTCGGCGAGGCGATGGAAGTGATTCCGCGCGCGCTCGCCGAGAACGCAGGCTTGGATCCGATAGACATCCTCGTCGAGCTGCGTGCGGCGCACGAGCAGGGACAGATCGTGTACGGCGTGGGCATAGACGAAGGCAGGGTCGTGGACGTCTCGAAGCTCGGCGTCGTCGACCCGCTGAAGGTCAAGACGCAGGCGATTAAGTCAGCATCGGAAGCTGCAGAAATGATACTGCGCATAGACGACATCATATCCGCGAGCAAGCTCGGCAAGGGCGGGATGTCCGGCGGACCGGGCGGGATGCCTTCGGAGATGCCCGAGTACTAGGCGCGGGCGCTTGGACTGATGAAATCGGGGGATTTTCGTTTTTTCGCCCCGCAAAACCTCTCTTTTCCCGTTTCCGGGCCTGCTGGAAGCTTTATCTGCCGAATTCTGGAAATTTAATATAACAGAAACCTAAGAACTATGTAGCCAGTTTTATCCACCGGTGGACCGATGCCGCAAGAAGAAGACGAATTCGAGCTTATTCCTGTGTCTCCCCTGCGCAGGCTTGAGAAGAGGCTGGAAAAGATGGAGACCACCGGCAAGTCCGGGGTCGACAGCAGCAAGTTCTTCAGCGAGCTAGTCGAGATCGTGCGCATGAACCAGGAGCTCGTCGACGAGCTCGCTAAGGCGAACGATGCGCTCCGCATCGAGCTGTCGAAGCTGCCCGGCAGGCTGGACGACCTGATAACCAGCGTGAACGAGCTGGTGTCGTTCGTCAAAGCATCAGCGACCTCCGAAGGCCCCATGGGGCAGATCGGAGCGCCGGGCGCAAACATGGAGCCGATGCTGAAGAAGATGGACGAGCTCATCGAGGCGAACAAGAAGATAGTCGAGAGCAACGAGAGCGTGATGGAGTCGGTGGAGCAGCTGAACACCAAGATGAGGCGGCCGATGCTCCCGCCGCAGCAGCTGCGCAGGCCGCAGCTGTAACGCAGCCCTC
>JAPLUY010000031.1 GCA_026397385.1 Candidatus Aenigmatarchaeota archaeon | reverse complement strand
CTCGCGAAGAAGTACGACGCGATAATGAAGTACATCGCAGGCAGCCTCTCGGACGAGGACGAGAAGCGACGGAAGGTCGCGACCGTGTGCTATCTCATCGACGCGCTGAACATCCGCGTTGGCGACGAGAAGGGCGAGGACGAGGCCGACACCGTGGGCGCTACGACGCTGACGAACAAGAACGTCATCGTCAAGCAGGGCAGCACCGTCGAGTTCGACTTTTTGGGCAAGGACTCGGTTCGCATGCAGCGCGAGTTGGAGCTGCCGCCCGAGGTCGTGCGCAACCTGAAGGAGTTCGTCGCGGACGCGGAGAAGCGCGCCGGCCGCGACGGGAAGGCGATGCTGTTCGAAGGCGTGCGCTCCGAAGGCGTGCGCGCGTTCCTCGACGAGGTAGCGCCCGACGTCACGGCGAAAGTCTTCCGTACGTTCCACAGCACGCAGGCCGTCGAAGAGTATCTGACGAAGAACCCTGTCAAGCCGGACGACGACGAGGACTATAAGCGTTACGTCGCGGCGATGGCGAACCTGCAGGCCGCGATAGTGTGCAACCACAAGCGCAAGCTGCCGAAGAACTGGGAGGAGTCGCTGCGCAAGAAGGAGGACGGCCTGCTCCGGCTCGAAGCGAGGCTGGAGGAAACAAGGAAGAAGGCGAAGGAGAAGGCGGCCGCTGACGCGGAAAAGGCGAGGAAGGAACTTATCGCGAGCGTGAAGAGCACGAAGGAAACGAAGGCGAAGAAACCAGCTCGGCGCGATCCGACCGCGAAGGCGAAGGAAGCGCTGGAGCGCGCGCGCCTGCGGCTCAAGGCGATACAGGCGACGAAGGACTACAACCTCAACACCTCGCTGAAGAACTACATCGACCCCCGCGTGTACAAGCGCTGGGCCGACAAGGTGAAGTTCGACTGGACGAAGTATTATCCGAAGACGATGCAGAAGAAGTTCTCGTGGGTCGATAAGTCATAGGACGCGCTGCGGTTCAAGCCGCGCCCTTGTACGATTTCCTTATCAGCTCGCCGATGTCGAGTTTGGGCAGCCCTTCCGCGAGGCCGCCGAGCTTTTCGATGTAAATGTTCATCGAGTCGTCGAGGCTCTTGCCTGACTTGTACATCTTCACCAGTTCCCCGACCGTGTCGTAGACGGCGTTCTCGAGCAACAGTATGTACTTTTGCTCTCCGCCGTTCGCCACGAGCGACGAGAGTATCGACTCGGACGCGTTGAATATCGCGTCCCTCTTCCTCCCCACGACAGGGTCGTTGAACTCCTTCTTGTTCCAGTCGCACAGCTCGACGTATGCGTTGAACAGCCTCGAGTCGGGGTTGTCCCACGGGGAGCTCGCGGCGAAGGTGTTCTTGCTCCCCTCCTTGCGTTCCGGCAGCGGCCTGATGCGGTCGATTGGTATCTGCCTCTGCTCGACGTAGCCGCCTCCCAGAAGTCTCGGGGTCGTCTCCCTACTCCTTTCCCGCGGCATGGGCTCGTGCTCGACCGGCGTGGCCTTCGGCTCTTCGATTGCCGGCGCAGGCGACGGTGCGGGCGCCGCTTCATTCTCCTCCTCCGCCTCCTCCCCCTCGATGTTGTCCTCCTTCGGCTCGTACGTCGGCGCTTTGCCCGCTCGCATGTCGGACAGCATGGAGGCGAACCGGCGCCCTGCACGCAAGCACGGTCCTCGTCTCCTTGTCCACTTTGAGGTTTTCGAGCACGCGCCCAGCTTCGCCGCCTGTAATCATCATGACCAGCGGCTCGATGCTCGCCGCCCGCCCCCGTGACATGCTGGCCGCGAGCTGCAGATCGCCGTAAAGCGCGTCCGTCAGCGTCTTGGGCGAGTACACGCCACCGCTCGACATGGCGAGCCCGGCTGCCTCCAGCGCGCGCAGGTGCCCGGCCTGCGCCCGTCCCTCCTCCATGCCGGACGTGTCTATGGAACCGCGCTTGACCAGCGAGCGGTAGGTCGCTCGCGCGTCCCTGTGCACGCCCTTCCCACTCATGTACTTGATCTCGTTGTCGCTGAATTTCTCCGCCGGGCTGCTGGTCTCGTCCGGCTCCTCGCGCTGTCTCGCGGGTTCGAGAGCCGCTGTGCCGCCGTCCTTCGGCTTGGCAATATCGTCCGGCCTCGCGGCAGCAATCACAGGCTCGGCGTCCTTCGCCTTCAGCGCCTCGCGGCTCCTGCGTAGCTCGGTCCACATCAGCTCACCCACGCGCACCGGCCCGAGCCTGCCGCTGTTGTACGATGCGAGGCCCGCCTTCCTCAGACCGTCCAGCTGAGTCACGAACATGCCGGAATCGGTGTGCATGCGTTCCGATAACTCCTTCACGGACGCCGGCCCGTCGTCGAGCAGCGACCTGTACGCCTCAATGCCGATCGTGTTTATGCCCGCGGACGCCATGTATTCGAGCTCGGCCTTGCCGAACCCTCCGGCCTTGCTCATGCGTTCCAGCTTCTCGGTCGCGGCGTTCCTCTCGCTGACGGCACCGTTGCGCTCCGCCTCGGCCTTCTTCGCGCGCTCCACGAGCGGCGCGATTAGCACGTCCGCGAGCGGCATCGCGGAGTACGCCTCGCCGTCCTTCCTCGCGAGCCCCATCTTCACGAGCTCGCCGTCCAGCGCGAGGTTGACCTTGAAGTCGTTCACGTCCGGCAGCAGCGACGCGACCTGCTTCTTGTCGATCGCACCGTTCACGCCGGCGAGGGCCCTGTACACGTCCGCGGCCGTGTGCGAAAGTCCCTTGAGCGCGGACTCGTACAACGACTCGACCATCTTGTCGGCCGCGGTACGTTCGGGCTTCGCCTCGGCGGGCACGGTCTTCGACCGCTTGAACGCCTCTATGGTGCGCGCGTTCGCCTCGGTCGTCTTCGTCAGCACGCGGTTGGTCTCCTGCTCGTTGAAAATTTCCAGCCTGGCATTGTCGAGCTTGCGCGACGTCTCCCTCAGTTCGTCATTCGCGGACTTTAGCATCGTGCGGTTCTTCGCGGCCTCGCTGGCGAAGAATCCGCGCGGTGTTATTGCGAAGTACGACCTGTCGAGCCTGGCCAGCCCGGCCTCGACCGGCTTTTTCATCCTCGCCTTCGCGATGTCCGCGTTGATATTCAGGTCCCGGGCCAGCACGTCCGACCTGGCGCCGTCGCCACCGTGTTTCAGCAGCGCCTCGTACGCCGCGATGTCCCTATCGTTCAGCCCGTAAGTGCCGATGAGCTGCTTCTCCGCGTCCGTGAGCCCGGACGTCGCTGCGGCTTCGACGTACTTTTCTACGACGGTCGGTGCGTCGATGATCGTGGTCGCATCTGTTCCGCTCGCCTCCGCAGAAGGCCCTGTCACATCGCGTCCGCTGGCATCGACAGGCGCACCAGGCAACCCCGGCTTAGATTCAGGCGTCAGATAATACGTGAAGCGGCCGGTTCCGCGCCTGCCGACTATCCCGTCGTTCGAGAGGTTGCCCAGCGCGGCGTACACGGAACCGTACTTCATTCCGATCCTGGCGCAGATGTCCATTACGTTCGTGTCGCCTTCCAGAAGTTTCAGGTACACCTTGTTCTCGGCGGAGTTCATGCCGTGCTTCCTGACCACGGCGCTCGCGTCGATCGCGATGGCCGCAGCGGCCGCGCCGTTGCCGTTCGGCTGTTGCAGTTCATCGTTGTCCATCGTCACACCGACCGAATCCGGAGATTCTATATTCTAAAAAAGAATGCTACGGATTTAACCCTTCCGCGGCCGGACGCAATCCTTAAGTAGTTCGGGAGTGATTCTACAATCATGAGCGGCAGTGGCCAAATGACGCCCGGTCATATCGAATCCTACAGAAAGTCGGGCCTCGCCAACAGGCTGATGATGTTTTTGGACGACTACGCGGAACCAGTGGTCTTCACACCCGCGACGTACGGCGGCGTGGAGGCCGTGGTCCTGGCGCCTACTCCCGAATCCCTGGAGGTCATGCTGCGCGCGATGAGGGCGCGTGACGCATACAATGCGGCGTACGCGGAGTTCGTTTCCGAGTATCCTGAATGCAATGTAGGCGTGGGCGTGTTCAGGCGCGCGTGCAAGTACGTCAGCAATCAATAGAGGTCGGAATAATGCCAGCAAGAGGTTTCACGTTCTACGACCCGAGGAAGGTCAGGAACAGGGCCGCGTCGTCCCGCAGGCCAGCGTGGGCCGAAGAGGACTGAGCGGGGGAGGCCTTGACATGTCTTACGGTTCCAGCGATATCCATCAGAAACCGGATATCGTGCCGTACGGCATCTTCCTGAAGGAGCTGCTCAGATGCATCGATTACGACATTGGGATGATGCAGCGTTACAAGGCGGGCATGCCCGCTGACGGCGAGTCCCGCGAGAGCGTCATGGTATCGCTCATCCTGAGCGTTGGCACCATGGAGGACCTGCTGCGTTCCGCGGTCGGCCGCAAGGACGGCTCCATATTCTACATCAACCAAGACGGCCTGCCGTGCATGGAGACGGTGCCGCCGGCGCAGAAGTCGCGCATTGAAGAACAGGAACGGGCGCGGAGCTTCATGCGCGCCTGAGCGCCGGAAGGAGCAAAAAGAATTTATAGTTTGCAACTAGATATTAATTAATGTCGGCCAAAATAGACAGGGTGCACGATCCCCATCCAGGGTATTCTAGACTTCTCCAGGAATACATAGTCCTGCCCGGCCATGTCGAAAAAGACATGTCTTTAGACAAAGTGGACCTTTCATCTCCCTTGACATCCTACCAAAGGGGTTCTGTACCAAAAATCAAACTTAACATACCAATACTCAGCGCAGCGATGCAGGCGGTGACCGGCCCTAAGATGGCAATAGCGATGGCAAGACTTGGTGGAGCAGGAGTTATTTTTTCAAGCCAAGAAATAGAAGAACAG
>JAPLUY010000004.1 GCA_026397385.1 Candidatus Aenigmatarchaeota archaeon | reverse complement strand
ATGAGGAACGTGAATATCCTCAGCCCGAATATCTTCAGCAGCGTTATCAGCACCAGCACGGACACGAATGCGGGCAGCACGAGCGACGCGGCGTTCAGCCCGGCCTGCGCGACCGTGGCGTTTCCGAAGGGCTCGTATGGCGGAGCCTCGACCTGCGCGGCCGCCAGGCTGTAGTAGAAGAACACGGCAAGCAACTGCACGCCGATCAGGAACATGAACATGAGCGGGAGGTTCTGCTTCTCCATCATTAGCTTTAATGGTTCCACGGATAAAAGTCTTGTAACCCCGCGCGAGGTGAAGCACGTGCGTTACAGCGTCACAGTGAAGTTCAACAAGGACTTCGTCGAGGTCGACGAAGCAGCGAAGCGCATCACGGTCGGCGTGCGCGCCAAGCCCGTGAAGGGCAAGGCCAACGAGGAGGTCCTGAAGAAGCTCGCGAAGCACTTTGATGTGCCGTCGTCGAGCGTGCTGATCGTCGCGGGCGCGCGCTCGAAGGACAAGGTCGTGGAAATTCTTTAACCAGCGAGTGCAAATCCTATTATGCCGAAATTCAAGGCCGTGCTTTTCGACAAGGACGGCGTGCTCATCGACTCGCTCGAAACGTGCATGGATGCTTTCAACGACACGCTCGTGCACTTCCAGAAGCCGACGCTCAGCCGCGAGGGCTTCATCCGCGAGGTCTGGGGCGTCAGGGCCGAGACCGTTATAAACAGCATCTTCTTCGACAAGAACGAGCACGAACGCGAGGAGATAAGAAGGTTCTACAACAACAGCCGCGCCATGCGCGTGAACAAGACGCAGCTCTTCTCGAGCACAGTACCCACGCTCCAAGTGCTTAAGGCGTCCGGAGTGAAGACGGCCGTCGTGACCAACACGCTGAAGCGCACGGCGCTGAAGCTGCTGAACGACTTCGGGATACTGCAATACTTCGACGAGGTCATCGGAGGCGACGAAGCAGAGGCGAAGCCTTCGCCCGCGCCCGTGCTGCTGGCGTGCGAGCGTCTGGGCGTGCGGCCGGAGGAGGCGCTGTACGTCGGTGACACGCCCACGGACGCGAAGGCGGGCAAGGCCGCAGGCTGCATCACAGCGATCATAACGACGTCGCACAACGCGGTCGACCTGGCGGAGATCGGGGACATTTTGATCATCGACGATTTAAGCGAATTGCTGAATATAGTACAGTAGCGCAGAAAACGTGCAGGGGTCCGATAGTCTGGTCAATTCGGCTGGGCCTAGGACCCAGTAGCTTAGTGCTTTCGTGGGTTCGAATCCCACCCCCTGCACACAACGCATTCAGGCGAGGTTTGCCAGATGAAGTTCGAGATCAAGTACAAGCCTTCGTACTCGCTGCTCGTCGCCAGCCTCGCGAAAGGCGAGAGCATCACGGCGGAAGCGGGCGCGATGACTTACATGAGCCCGGACGTAGAAGTGAAGACGAAGATGCGCAGCAAGAGCATACTCGAGAGCATAGGCCTGGCGATCTTCGGCGGGCAGTCTTTCTGGGTGAACGATTTTACGGCGTCCGGAGGCCCGGCCGAGCTTGCATTCGCGTCCGCACCGGTCGGCGACATACAGGCAATAGATGTCAGACCTGGCAAGGGCTTCATCATCCAGAAATCGGCGTACGTCGCATCCACAGGCGGCGTTGACCTGGATGTCAAGTGGGAGGGCTTCACCAAGGGCATCTTCGGCCAGGGGCTGTTCATGATCAAGGTCGGCGGCAGCGGCCAGCTCTTCATCAACACTTTCGGCGCGATCGACAAGCACACCATGAAGGCCGGCGAATCCATGACCGTCGACAACTTCCACCTCGTGGCATTCAGCGACAGCTGCGACTACAAGGTCACGAAGTTCGGCGGGTGGAAGGAGACAATACTCAGCGGCGAGGGCCTCGTCACTCAGATTACGGGACCCGGCGACGTCTACATCCAGACGAAGAACATGCGAGAGTTCGTGAACTGGCTCTGGGAGCTGCTCGGGCCTATGGTCGCTTCTAAAGCGTCGCGTGGGGGAGCCTCGTTCGGCGCAACGTTCGGCAACTCGAAAGCGAGATGACCTCGCGGCCGGCTAAATGCATTTTTAATACGCCGGAAAGCGAAATTATTCGTAAGGTGATTAGTTGAAGACGATAAAGGCAATAGAGCCTCTGCCCCTCGCAAGGATGGCGGGAATAATTGGAGCAGTATGGGGACTGTTCGTCGCCGTGGCCGTGATGACGTTCAATACCGGCTTCGAGCAGTACATGGGAAGGTTCTACACCGTGTTCAGCATAGCGTTCCCTCACGGCGGGGCTTTGGACCTGATAACGCTCCCGATATTCTACGCGCTCGTCGGCTTCGTAGGAGCATACCTCGGAGCTTGGTTCTACAACCTGCTGGCAAAACAGATAGGCGGGATCAAGGTAGACCTGAAGTGAGCGAAGGGCGAAGGTAAAGACGTTTGACGATTCTTTGATTTCGGTTTTGTTTTTTATGGTAAAGTCTAAGGACGTCGAGATACTTTCCGATTCGAAGCTGATAGTCAGCCAGCTCAGGCGCGAGTGGCACATCAAGGAGGCGCGGCTGCGCGAGCTCTTCGACGAGACGCAGGCGATCATCAGGCAGCGCGGGCTGAAAGTTACGTTCACGTGGATTGAGCGTGAGAAAAATCCTGCCGGGAAATACCTAGGATGAATTTCTAGCGTTCTGAAGAAAGAAATTTTGGCAAAAGCAAAATAGAATAAACAAGGTTGTAAGCTGCTAAAAATAAACCGGCATCTTCAAGCGGTACTACTAACATATCGTAAGTTACTGAAATCGACCCTATGAGTGACAGAAATAGGCCCATTATAAACAGCACTCCAGAACTAGTCAGTGTCAAGTAGCTAATTTTTTTCTTGATTTCACTCATGTTCGCGTTGTTGTTAAACAACATCCCTGTTATAATTAATGAGAATGATCCTATCTCAAAGTAATTTTCTATTTTTAATACTGGAACGATATTAATTGCCGTAAAAAATTTAGCCAAAATCAGTATACCAAAAAGTCCAATGAAAAGTAGTATTTCTGACAGATAGAATTTTCTCAATTCTAAATGTTTTGTAGAGTAGATGTCTTTATAGAAAAGATATATTCGGCACGGCGCAGTAGTCGACGTCCTGTTCCTGCTTCATGCGCGCGATAGTCGTGCCCTTTATGATGTTCTGGTGCAGCTGCTCGAGGTCCGCCGGGACGGCGATGCCGTGCTTCTTGTAATAATCGTATATCGCCTCGTGCAGCGCATCCGTCGAGAGCAAGGAGCAGTGTATCTTCTGCACAGGCAGCCCTCCGAGCGCCATGGCCACGTCCTTGCGGCCGATCTTCAGCGCGTCCTCGAGGGTCTTGCCCTTCGCGAGCTCGGTGATTATGCTGCCGGTAGCGACAGCGGCGGCGCAGCCGAAGCTCATGAACTTGACGTCGCTGATGTACAGCTGGCCCGCGGCGTTCGTGCCGACCTTGATGTACAGGTGCAGCTCGTCCCCGCATATGGGACTGCCGACCTTCGCCACCGCGTCGGCGTCGGCAATCTCGCCCTGGTTGCGCGGGTTGCGGAAGTGGTCGATGATTATCTCGTTATAAGGGCCGTACCTGCTCGTCTTGACCTCGGCCTTCGGAGCTTCCGTCTTTGTTTTTTCTGGCATGTTCTTGCGCCTTTCCGTTGGAAAATATATAACGGCGTTATAATTTAAAGCTTACTATCGGCGACAAACATAAAAGCTTCAACTTCGTTTTAATCCTATAGGCGACGTTTGCAACAATATGAAGGTCTCTTTCTGAAGGTGTGTTCTCTGGCTAAGCAGATAAGGCATTGGAACCGCGTGCATCCCAACAAGGGCACGTACGTCGAGCAGTCGGCAAAGACTTTTGTGATGAACAAGACGAGGGGCAACATAGACCTGCCGCCGCGCGACGAAGTGTACTGCGGCGCCGGATGCCGGATTGAGAACGCGGCTGCGCAGGTCAATTACTTGAGCCGCGGCATCTCCCCGCTGACGCATGCGTACTTCCCTCAAGGCAACGATCCGGCACTGCTGACGTACGTGGTCTTGCTCGCTGGCATCAGCAAGCTCTGAAATCACGGCGTCGCGTAGCGAACTTTTAAATCAACTAGTCCAAAGAATATTTAACGCATCGCGATTGTCCGCAAGTGGTGTAAATGGCGAAGAAGAACGGGATACCGCGTTGGAACGAACTGGTTCTGTGCACGGTCACGCGCGTCACGCCCTTCGCGGCGTGGTGCAACCTCGACGAATGGGAGACGCCCGAGGGCAAGCCCGTAGAGGGCATGATCCACATAAGCGAGGTCGCGGGCAAGTGGGTCAAGGACATACGCAAGTTCGTGAAGCCGGACAAGCAGTACATCGCGCGCGTCGTTCGCATTGATAGGGAGAAGGGGTTCATCAACCTCAGCATAAAGCGCGTGAGCAAGTTCGACCAGCGCGAGAAGACCGAGACGGACCGCAAGAACAAGCGCATCACCGGAATGCTCATGCAGATAGCCAAGCGCGTGAGCAAGGACAAGGTCGAGAAGGACGCGGAGGACGCGATCATCCCGAAGCTCGCGGCGCTGGACAGGTTCGACGACGCGTACGAGGCGCTCGAGGAGACGGCCGACGAGCCGGCGATCGCTGACGAAGCGGGCATCGAGCAGCCGTGGAAGGACGCGATGATGGAAGTGCTGCGCCGCAACTTCCAGGAGAAGGAAGTCGAGCTGAAGGTGACGCTCGAGCTTTCGAGCCAGCAGCCCGACGGCATAAAGCAGATAGTCAAAGCCCTCGTGGACTTCGAGAAGGCGAGCGGCGCGACCGTCAAGTACATCTCCGCGCCCAAGTACATGGCCGATATCCGCACGAAGACGCCCAAGGACGGCAAGAAGAAGCTCGAGGAGGCGGCCGCGTTCACTGTGAAGGAGATGGAGAAGGCTGGCGGAAGCGGCAGCTACGAGCTGGAGAAGTGAACAGCGTGAAGCTGAAAAGATGCGTCGGCTGCGGCACGTACACGATGCTCGCAGCGTGCCCCAAGTGCGGCGGCGTTGCGAAAAGCCCGATGCCCCCGTCGTTCTCGCCCGAGGACCGCTACGGCAAGTACAGGCGCATGGCCAAGTTCGGCAAGCCGGAGACCGAGTGAAATATAATTAAAGGAATGCAATTATTAGACAGGTGCGCCGCAACGTGACAACGAACATAACCGAGATGCAGAAGCCGAAGCTGAAGAACCCGATCATGGTCGTAGGACTGCCGGGCGTGGGCAACGTAGGCCGCATGGCCGCCGGCTACCTGATCGAAGGACTGGAGGCGACCAAGTTCGCAGAGCTGAACAGCTCGCACTTCATGCCGTTCGTGCTGCTGCAGAAGGGCGCGGCCGTGCACGTGATCAACAACGAGTTCTACTACTGGCGCGCCGAGAAGGCCGGGCAGCGCGACCTTGTCATACTCATAGGAGATTCGCAGAGCATAGACCCGGAGGGGCACTATGAGATATCGGACGCGATACTGCAGTACGCCAAAGGCATCGGCGTGACCGAGATACTCACGCTCGCAGGGCTTGGCGTAGGCCAGAAGAAGGACAAGCCGAAGGTCGTGGGCGTCGTGAACGATGCATCGGTGACGAAGAAATACAAGGACTCGGGCATGGATTTCAGCGAGGGCGACCGCGTCGGCACCATCGTAGGCGCGGCCGGGCTGCTCATAGGTTTCGGACGCAAGCACGGCATCGACGGGATGTGCATACTCGGAGAGACGTCGGGCGTGCCGCTAATACCGGACCCGAAGGCAGCGGAAGAGGTGCTGAAGGTCCTCGTGCGCATGCTCAAGGTGAAGGTCGACATGAGCCGCATCCAGAAGAAAGTGAAGGAGACGGAGGCCTTCCTCAAGCGCGTCGAGACCGTGCAGCAGAACGCGGTCATGCAGATGATCAAGCAGCAGATGCCGGAGGCCGCGAAGAAGGACGAGAAGGAACTGACATACATAGGATAGGCTTCGCGCAGCCTGCCAGCCGTCCTCCAGAGCCCGCTTCTGCACATTTATAAAACTATAACAACAAATAAAGAACTGACAATCGGAGGCAGATGGTTCAAAAATGGCTACAGAATTCCTGGTTCCGAGCCAGACGTACCTCGCATCGGGCATACACATCGGCATGAAGCAGAAATCCGAGCATATGCGCAGGTTCGTCTACAAGATACGCCCGGACGGCCTGGCCGTGATGAACCTCCAGCTGATAGACGAGCGCATACGCGTAGCAGCCGCGCTCCTGGGACGCGCGAAGAACGTGCTGGTCGTGGGCAGGAAGAACATCGCGCACACTGCAATAGAGAAGTTCGGAGAGGCCATCGGAGCGAAGGTCATCAAGGGCAGGTTCATGCCCGGCACGCTCACGAACCCGCGCGAGAAGGCCTTCTTCGAGGCCGACGTGGTAGTTCTAGTCGATCCTCTCTACGACCACCAGGTGATGGACGAGGCGTCCACGGCACGCGTGCCCGTGGTGGCGGTGTGCGGCACGTCGAACGAGACGAACGACATCGACATGGCCATACCGGCGAACAACAAGAGCGCGAAATCGCTCGCGGTGCTGTTCTGGGTGCTCGGGCGCGAGGTGCTGAAGAACCGCGGGCAGCTGCAGAAGGACGAGGACTACAAGTTCAAGATAACCGACTTCATCAAGGAGGGCGCGTTCGAGGAAACCGGCCCGATCGATGCGATGAGCGAGCAACGCGCAGGCCGTGCGCCGCGCCGTGGCGGACATCCTTCCAGGCGCGAGTGAGCCGCCGCTGCTTTTCATGCGACCGAGCGCTCGATTCGCTCATAACGACCGAGCAGTCATTTCACATATGCATGACATAGGTCACGCTATCAAAATTAATATTTAAACGGGTATTGAAGTTGTATTCACGCCGTTCGTAAGGCGTGAAGGACGGTCCCCCGATGCCAACGATTTCTAAGGTCAAGAAGCGCGACGGACGCGTCGTCGATTTCGACGAGAGCAAGATCGCGTTCGCGATCTGGAAGTCTGCTGAGTCCGTCGGCGGCAAGGACCGCAAACGTTCGGATGATATCGCCGGGCTGGTAACGAAGCAGCTCGAGCAGAAGTTCGGTGCAGATAACGTCCCGAGCGTCGAGGACGTGCAGGACGCCGTGGAGAAAGTGCTGATCGAGGAGGGCCACGCGTCGGTGGCGAAGGCGTACATCCTCTACAGGCAGAAGCGGGCCGAGGTCCGCAAGATCAAGTCCATGCTCGGCGTCAACGACGAGCTGAAGATGAGCCTCAACGCCATCAAGGTGATGGCCAGCCGCTACCTGCGCCGCGACTCGGAACGCAACATAATCGAGAGCACGGAGCAGCTGTTCAGGCGCGTGGCTCGCGCGATCGCGGAGCCGGAGGCGGCGTACGGCGGCGAGGAACGCGTGAAGGAGTACGAGAAGGCGTTCTTCGACATGATGGTGAACCGCGAGTTCATGCCCAACAGCCCGACGCTGATGAACGCCGGTACGGACCTGGGGCAGCTTTCGGCGTGCTTCGTGCTGCCCGTGCCCGACTCGATACCTGGCATCTTCGATTCTGTCAAGTACACTGCGATTATACACAAGTCGGGCGGAGGGACGGGGTTCTCGTTCTCGCGGCTGCGCCCGAAGGGCGACGTGGTACGCAGCACGGGCGGCATCGCATCCGGCCCGCTCTCGTTCATGCAGGTTTTTAATGCAGCAACGGAGGTCATCAAACAGGGCGGCAAGCGCAGAGGCGCGAACATGGGCATGCTGCGCGTCGACCACCCGGACATACTCGAATTCATCACGGCCAAGGAGCGCGAGGGCATCCTAAGCAACTTCAACATCTCCGTGTCGGTGACGGACAAGTTCATGCAGGCGGTCGAGAAGAACGGCGAGTACGACCTGCTCAACCCGCGCGACAAGAGGCCTGCAAAGAGCATGCCGGCGCGCGCCGTGTTCAACCTCATGGTCATGATGGCGTGGAAGAACGGCGAACCGGGCGTCGTTTTCATCGACAAGATCAACGCCGTCAACCCCACGCCGGCGCTGGGCGAGATCGAATCCACGAACCCGTGCGGCGAGCAGCCGCTGCTGCCCTACGAGTCGTGCAACCTAGGCAGCATCAACCTCGAGCGCATGATGACCGACCACACGGTCGACTGGGACAGGCTGCGCCGCATCGTCAGGCTGGCCACGCGCTTCCTCGACAACGTCGTCGACGTGAACAAGTACCCGATAGAGGAGATAGCGAAGATGACGCGCGCGAACAGGAAGATCGGGCTGGGCGTGATGGGGTTCGCGGACATGCTAATCAAGATGGGCATACCGTACAACTCCCCGGACGCGATACAGCTGGCCGAAAAGACCATGCGCTTCATCCAGGAGGAGTCGAAGAAGATGTCGGTGGAGCTGGGTGAGGAGAGGGGCGACTTCGAAGGCTTCGCGCAGAGCATGTGGGCGAAGAACTTCAAGCACATGCGCAACGCCACAACCACGACGATCGCGCCGACGGGCACGATCAGCGTAATAGCGGACTGCTCGTCAGGCGTCGAGCCGATCTTCGCAGTGGCGTACACGCGTTCCAGAAATATACGGACAACGCCGTGTCGAAGACGATAAACTTCTCGAACTGGGCGACGCCGCACGACGTCGAGAAGGCGTTCATGCTCGCGTGGCGGCTCGGATGCAAAGGCATCACCGTGTACCGCTACGGCAGCCGCGAGAAGCAGATACTGAAGGTCGAGACGATGCAGACAAGGAACCCGATGTCGCAGGAATCCAACGGAACGTCCGACTATCTGTACGCGCCGGGCGGCTACGGCTCCGCGCCGATAAGCGACTCGGAACCGTACGCGGGCGGATGCCCCAAGTGCACGCTATAAGCAGCGCGCTCGACAAGATGATTGCATGGACTATCTCTTCACGCTCCTTGGCGCCGTCGACCTGCTCGCGGCCGTGCTGCTGTTCACTCCGTTCTCGGATGCGCTGATGCTGTACGTGGCGGTGTACATGCTCGCCAAGGGAGGGTTCTTCTTCCTGACAGGCGCCGCGTCGAAGACCATGGGAGTGTTCTGCACCGCGCTCTGCGTAATCGACATCCTGACAGGCGTGATGCTCGGCGCAACCGCGATGGGCTACGTGGTGCCGCTGCTCGGCCTGCTGCGGTACGTCTCGCTGACCAAGGGCTTTTATTGTTTCGTGGCTCCAATGTTCAGCTGACCCGAGGAAGCGACGACCATGACACCCGCGCAGAAGCAGCAGATATCGCCGGCCAAGGCCGAGAAGATAATCGGCACGAACCGGCCTAAGAACAAGGAGCGCGGGCTGATCTTCCTTTTCACCGGCACCGGCGCGGGCAAGACGACGAACGCCTTGGGAATAGCGATGCGCTGCGTGGGGCACAAGCGCAAGGTCGTAATAATCCAGTTCCTGAAATGGTGGAAGGAGACCGGCGAGTACAGGATACGCGACATGCTGAAGCCGTACTACGAGATCCACCAGTTCGGACGCGAAGGCTGGGTCGGCTTCAAGAACCTAGACGAGCGCGACCGGAAGCTGTGCCAGGAAGGGCTGGAGCTGGCGCGTAAGGTCGTGGCCGAGCAGAAGCCTGCCGTGCTGATACTGGACGAGATCAACATCGCGCTCCACACGAAGATGCTCGACAAGCAGGAAGTGCTGGACTTCGTCACGCACCTTCCGCCCGAGACCGATGTTGTCATGACGGGCCGCTACGCGCCCGAGGAGGTCTGGGACGCGGCCGACTTCGTTACTGTCATAATGGACGACAAGCACCCGCGCGAGATGGTGTCGGTCGAAGGGATAAACTATTAATCGCTTTGGGTGCAGAATGATTGGTATGTCAGTCATAATCGACAAGGAAAAATGCATCGGCTGCGGATTCTGCGCGAGCATGTGCCCGGACGCGTTCGAGCTGAAGGACGACGGCAAGGCGCACGTCAAGGGCGCGGGCGCATGCACAAGCTGCGACGTCAAGGACGTGGCGAAGGGCTGCCCGGTCGGCGCGATAACCGCGAAGTGAACTTCTTCTGGAAGAGCTTACGATAGCGAAAGCGTTCAGAGCACGACCTTGCTCTCCTCGCCTTCGAGCACGATAAGCTTCGCGTTGCCCTTCGCGCGCCGCACGACGACCGTGTCGCCCTCGGACAGCTGCACCATCGTAGTATTGTTATCGGCGCACATCACCGCGGGCCCGCGGTTCAGTTTTATCCGCACCTCGGAATTCTCGTTGGCGAAGCGGTATTTGACGTCCTTGTTAGAATTGTTCAGCGCCACGCCGAGACCCTTCGAGAACTTGCGGCCGGTTATGACGCGGAAGTATCCGGTGCTGCCGTAAGGCGTGGCAACTACGGCGCCGTCGCCGATGACACCCGTCTCCACAGGCTTGCCGTCGATGGACACGTCGAAGCGTATCGCACATATGGGCAGCGCATGCGAGACGTTTATCTCGTTCAGCCCCGTCAGGCGTTCGGCGCGGTCCTTGCTGCCCACGGACTCGACGCTGCCCTCGACCTTCATCTCGTCGACTATCCTGTACTGCTTTCGCTCGAGCTTGTCCAGCACTTTGCCCAGGTCGTGGCCGTCGCTGACCTCGCACTTTTTGCAGTGCTCGCTGTTTTTTATCGTCAGCCGCGGCACGCCTGGATATAGGTGCTCGGCTATGAGCGCGCAGCCGTCGCCGCCGATCGACACGACTATGTCCGGCTTGAACTTCTCTAGGACGAAACCGCGCCGCGTCAATTCCCGCTCGAGCTCGGCCTTGTCCAGACCGACAACGGCGACCTTGACCATGATTAGTAATTCGGCGTTTAGGACTTAATCTTAACGGCCCTGCATCTGCATGGCCTTGCGCACGCGCTCCTGCGCTATCTCCATCGCGGCGTCGCGCGTGAACTTCTTCTCCTTCTTCGCCTTGTCGAGCACGAGCTGCGTGTTCTTGCGCACGCGCTGCTCGACCTCCTTGAACATCTGCTCGGGCGTGCCGCCGGCGTACTCGACGTACGACGAGATGACTCCGCCGGCGTTCGCGACGAAGTCCGGCACTATCAGCACGCCGCGCGCCGCCATCGTCTTCTCCACTTCGGGTTTGATAGGTATGTTCGCGGCCTCGACGATGATGCGCGCGCGCACGTCGCAGCACGTCTGCGCGGTTACAACGTCGGGCATCGCGCCCGGTATGAGCACGTCCACGCCGAGCTCGAACAGCTTCTCCTTCGGCATCGCATCGCCCGGGGTGTAGTTGTTCACGGCGCCCGTGTCGGCCTTGACGCGCATGAGCTTGGCTATGTCCAGGCCGTCCGCGTTGTGTATGAGGCCCTTGCTGTCGCTGACCGCGACTATCTTGGCGCCCGCGTCTGAAAGGTATTTCGCAGCGAACGTGCTCACGTTGCCGAAGCCCTCGATGGCAACGGTAGCGCCCTTCAGCGGTATGCCCATGTGTTCCAACGCGACAACTGTCGAATGATAGACGCCGAAGCCCGTGCTCCCTAGCTCGTGCGGTATGCCGCCCATGTCCGCGGGCTTTCCGGTGCACGCCTGCATCGAGCCGTTCTCCGTAGCGAACCAGCGCATCTCCTCCTCGCCGCTGTTGATGTCCGGCGCCGCGACCCAGTACCTCGGGCACACGGCCTTCATCGCGCGCGCGTACGCGCGGACCATAATCTCCTTCTTCGCCGGGTCCTTCTCGGCTTCAGCCGGCAGCACCATGCCGCCCTTCGCGCCGCCGAACGGCAGCTCGGCCATCGCGCACTTCCACGTCATGGTGCGCGCTAGCTTGCTCACCTCGCCGGCGGTCACGCTGCGGGTCATGCGTATGCCGCCCTTGCCCGGGCCGAGCGCGGTGTTGTCCACGACCACGAACCCGCGCATGCCCGTCGCCGGGTCGTATACCTCTACTATCTTCTCCGGCCCGAACTCGTCATACGCTATCCAGCAATCGGTCTTTGCATCCAAATGTGTCACATCCATAAAAATTTTATTTGTTGCTGTTCTGTTTGCTCCAGTCCACCATGTACCTGCTTTCGAACCCGTGCACGTGGTTGTACGCTGACAGCGCGGCCTTGCAGCCGTCGCCCGCGGCGACCACGATCTGCTTGAACGGAGTGTCCGTCACGTCGCCTGCTGCGAATATGCCGGCGTGCGATGTCTCGCCGTTCTTGCCCGTCTTCACCTGGCCGTTCTCGTCCAGCTCCACGAGGTGCGACACGAACTTGGTGTTCACGTCCGAGCCTATCTCGACGAACACCCCCTCGACCTTCAGCTCTGACTTTTTTCCGGTCTTCTTGTTCTCCACGGAAATCGATTCGACGAACTTTTTTCCGCTCACTGCCGTGACCAGGGAATCGAGCACGAACTCGACGTTCTTCCTGCCCTTTGCGGCCGCGATCGCGTGCTCGAACGCGCGGAACTCGCCGCGGCGGTGCACGATGTAGACCTTGCGCGCGAGCGGGCTTAGCACCAGCGCCGCATCGATCGCGGAGTTGCCTCCGCCCACGACGGCCACGTCCTTGCCCTTGAACAGCGGCGCGTCGCACGTGACGCAGTAGCTCACGCCCCGCCCTATCATGCCTTCCTCGCCCGGCACTCCCAGGCTCCGCGGGGTCTTGCCCATCGCCAGTATGACCATCTTGCACAGATGCTCTTCGCACTTGTCGCCGCCGCACGCCTTAACAACGAACAGCTTCTGACCGCCGTCGCCTTCGGCCTCGTTCAGCTCGACGGCATCGCGTTCGACGATCTCGGCCCCGGATTTCTCGGCCTGCGCCTTCATCGACTTCACCAGATCGCTTCCCTGGACCTGCTCGAAGCCGGGGTAGTTCTCGATGGACTTGATAACTGAAATCTGCCCGCCCACGTCCTTCGCGATCACGAGGGTCTTGAGGTTCCGTCGCGAGGCGTACATCGCGGCCGTGAGCCCGGCAGCGGAGCCGCCGATCACTATGGCGTCGTATATCTTCTTCAGCGCGTCTACCTTCACTTTCCTAGGCTTCGCCGATGTGCCCTTCGCGAGCGCGGCGTCGATGCGCGGCACGTCGAACCCGACTATGATATCGCCGCCTATGTCCAGCACGGGCACGCCCATCTGGCCGCTCTTCTCGATCATCTCGTTGGCCGCGTCCCGGTCCTCGCCGACGTTGATGTCATCGAACGGCACGCCCTTGGCCGCGAGGTAGTCCTTGGCCATGTGACAATATGGACACTGCTCCGTGCTGTAGACCTTCACTTTCATGCAACCACCCGGTCTTCGCTTCTCCAAAATTATACTTTAATCTATTAGTTCGTCGGACTTATGTATTTTACCGCTGCAGCGCGGCGAGAAGCGGCGTCTACGAAAGCGGGCAGCCG
This sequence comes from Candidatus Aenigmatarchaeota archaeon, assembly GCA_026397385.1. Taxonomy (GTDB): domain Archaea; phylum Aenigmatarchaeota; class Aenigmatarchaeia; order CG10238-14; family SCSR01; genus JAPLUY01. The sequence continues at coordinate 4,441 of JAPLUY010000004.1, read as the reverse complement.
GTTTCGGCGGACAGCGCGGCGAGCGCCTTCACGCCGACTTCGACGGTCCCGTTTATCTCCCACGAAGGAACGAACTGCACGCCCTTGGCGCTGCAGAGGGCCTGCTGCGTCGAGCATTCGACGTATGTCACGTACTGGAACGAGCTGCCGAACATGGCCTTCTGCTCGGCGCAGTGCAAGCACGTGACAAGGCCGTACATCGTGATGCCCTTCTGCGTCAGGCACTTGGCGAAAGCGTCGTACTGTTCCGGACCCGGAGGCGTGACCGTGCCTCCGCTGTAATAATGCCACGCTATGTAACCGGCCGCGATCAATACCAGCGCGGCAATCGCAGCGACCTTGAGATGCTTGCGCTTAAACTTCATTTTTAAAAGTCGGTTTCGGTCGGATATAAGCTTATCCGCCTTCGCGACGGCTCACTCGCCGTTCTTCCTCTTCTGTATGAAGAGGTAGGCGACGGCCACGACGAACACGGCGACTATAGCCACGACGATGTACTTCTCAATATCCAGGATGCACATGCCTGCTATGTCGGTTATGACGCACACTCCGTTCGGATCGCACGTGCCGAGCGTTACAAGGTTGTAAAGGCTGTATGCGCTGTACGCGGTGCTTGCGAAGAACACCAGCGTGAACGCGGTGGACAACAGGTCGAAGTTCTTGTAGACGAACTTCGCCAGCGCTGGCGCACGCGGCAGCAGCTTAGACGTCAGCTTCGATTTTATCCGCTGGTCCAACTGCGTGTCGCACGGCTTGAAAGTCAGCTTCAGGAAAGTGCAGCGGAAGGCCTCCTTGGCCATGGGCCTGTACTTGGCGGAAAAAATCCCCAGGACGGCGAACGCAAAAAGCGCGAATAGACAGATCATCCAATCACTGTACCGGGATCATCCGCAGTTTGCCGCGGCGGTGGTCGTACCGCTCCCGCTCGCGTACGCAGTGGAGAAGGACGATGCGGCCTGAGCCGTTGTCAACGCGGTCGAGCACGCGGAAGGCTGCGTCGTGAAACCGCAGCACAGCAGCGTCTTCACCGCGTCCGCGGTGCGGCCGCCGAAGTCGAACTCGCTAACGGTCACGCCGTTCATTATCATAGTAGGCGAGCCGCTCACGCCGTACTTGTCCGTCAGCGCGAAGTCGGCCTGCGCGTACGCCAGCCCCTTGGAGCTGTCGCTCGTGCACGCGTTGAGCTTGGTCGCGTCCACGCCGGATGATGCAAGGCATGAAGCCGAACTGCCGGCCTGGATGTAACAAGCCACATAAGGCCAGTACTTGTCTGGCTGCTCGTCGCGTATGCAGATCTGCCTCAGGTTCTCCTGGGCCTCGGCATCGCCGTGCATGGACGTTATCTGGCCGTTGGTGACGGCGCCGATGTACCTGACCTTTATGTCGCTCGTCAGGCTCGGGATGTTCTTCACTATCTCGGCGAGCACACGCTGCATCTGCAGGCCATAAGGACAGTTGGCGACTATGAAAGCGTCGAGCTGGGCCGTGGCGGCCTTGGGCATGTCGGCGCAAGTCTTCTTCGGCACGGTCGTCGTGGTCGGCACGGGCTTCGTAACGTCGTAAGGCGTTGACACGAAGAGCAACTTGCCGTCCTTCGTCATATAAACTTCGATGTTGCTGTTGCTGTAGCTCGTGGTGACTTTGTACATGTCGCCGTCGTCCACCGCGGAAACGAGCGTGGCCGTGCCCGACTGCACGAGGTTGTCGTTTATGTACGCCACGGCCTTGGTACCAGCGTCGCTTGCGGATATCAGCGTAGTGCCGCCGGTGTTAGCGACCGTGCCCTGCCTTGCGAGCAGGAACAGCGAAGCTACTAACAGGAATATGGTAGAAACAATCCAGACCTTGCTCGGTATGCGCGGCATCTTCAACGAGATGGTCTTGCTTGCGGGTTTTTCCTTCTCGGCCATTGTCTCGCCATCTTGATAGTCTTTCTATTGTAAGTGGCCTTATAAATGCTTTACGCATATCGAGGGTCACGCGAGCTTCGCTATCTCCTTCAGCTTCTCGACGAACGTCGAAGCCTCGTCCTTCGTGTTGTACATGTAGAGCGATGCGCGCGCCGACCCGCGGATGACGTGCGCGTTGAACCACGAGTGCACGCAGTGCGCGCCCGAGCGTATCATTATGTTGGCTGTGTCGTCGAGCATTATCGCGATGTCATGCGGGAACATCCCCTCGATGTTGAAGGATATCACGCCGCTGCGCAGCTTCGGGTCCTGCGGACCGAGGATCGTCAGGCCTTTTATGCCGGATATGCCGTCCGTTATGACGCGGTTCAGCTCGATCTCGTGCTTCTCGGCTTCGTCGAACCCGTGGCCGTCCAGATAGTCCGCTGCGGCCGCCAGGCCTATCGCACCCGCGTAGTTCTGCAGCCCCGCCTCGAACCTCTCCGGCGGATGCAAAAAGATGCACGTGTCGTACGTCGTATCCTGCACGGTGTCGCCGCCCACGAGGAACGGCTGGAGCTTGTCGAGCTGTTCGTACTTGCCGTACAGCACGCCGATGCCGCTCGGCCCCATCATCTTGTGGCCGGAGAACGCCAGGAAGTCGGCGTCGAGCTTGCGCACGTCGATGCGCTTGTGCGGCACGCTCTGCGCGCCGTCGAGCATCACGAGCGCGCCAGCGCTGTGCGAGATGTCTATGATTTCCTTCGCGGGCAGCGTATAGCCGTCGAGGTTAGAAGTGTGCACGACAGACACCAGTTTCAGTCTGTCGCCCAGCATCTTCACGCGCCGTTCGAATTCTCCGAGGTCGAAAGTGCCGTCGGACTCGTTCGAGTACACGATGCTGTGCTCGATGCCGGCGCGCTTCGCAAGCACCTGCCACGGCAGCAGGTTGGAGTTGTGCTCGCGGTCGCTCGTGATGACGGCGTCGCCTTTCTGCAGCCCGAACGACTGCGCCACGATGTTTATGCCCTCGGTCGTGTTGCGCGTGAAGACTATCTCCCTCTCGTCCTTCGCGCCGATGAACTTCGCCATGCGCTTGCGCGCCGCGTCGTACTTGTCCGTCACCATTGTGCCGAACTTGTGGATGCTGCGGCCTGCGCAGCCAGGATATTTGTAGTAGTACTCGTCCATCGCTTCGACCATCTGCCTCGGGCGCAGCGACATGCATGCGTTGTCGAAATATATTACAGGCTTGCCGTTGAACTTCTGCTGCAGCGCGGGTATGTCCGCGCGGATCTTTTCGACGTCCATATGGGCACCGTTTACATTTTTCGCCTGTTATTTTTATAACAGTGTTATAATTTAAACCTTTCAGATGCGTCAGGACCAGGCCGGCAGCCAGCGAAAAGTCATACGATGTATGTGCACGATGATTCGCGCTCTTCTACGAAGGCATCGTAATCTTCGTCGAGCGAGAAGAACCCGCCGTCCTTGTATGCGATGCCTGCCGCGACTATCTCGCTCTGAAGCCTCGTTATGGCGGCGGCGTACGGCTTGTATTCCGAAGTGCTGCAATCGCAGCCGTATATCGAGCCGTACTTCAGTCCGTCCACGTTCATCTCGTAGACGAGGTCTGCCGCTATGGGTGGCGGGATGTCCAGCACGGCATTGAAGACAGTCCTCCCATCATGTTTGATCCCAAGCACAGTCTCTTTCATCAACCGAGTTTGGACAGCAAAACTTATAAAGGGTGAGCGACAAGAACATCTTGGCGAGCCGGACAGGTAGCTTCGCCCTGCGGTCAAACGCAGGGTGAGGAAGTTCCATCCATCGAGGGGGCCGCGCGAGCGGCATGCCGAGAGGCATCCGACCATATCAGAAACGAGACCCGTGCGCGCAAGCGCGCGGGATGAAACGGATGGAAGGCCCCGAGGAGATGCAAGCTTAAAGCGCTCAGACAAATGCTGCCTAAGCCCGCGCGGAGACGCAAAGGCCGAAACAAAAGATGGGCTATGCCCGGCACGCCGCCAATTATTTAAGCCTAGTAGAAAGACTATTTTTATGATAATGTCGTTAGTTAAGAAGAGACTCGCACCGACTCTTTCGGAGGTATACCTTTCCGGCACGAAAGAGCCGATTGCGTCGATAGTGGAAGGCCTCAACGACGAAACGATAATATACATGCGCGGCGACTCTCCGGCAAGTCTGGTTGATGTCGAGCAGATTGCGAACCCCATGAATGCAGTGACGGCGTTCGTCGGCGGGAAGATGTTGTATTCAAACGTCCGTGTCAGGTAGGCAATTCTTTTTAAACGTGCCGTACGAATAGTTGATAGGCAGTGGTTAGCATGGCGAAGAAGGACAAGGTGTACATGCCGAGCGGCGCAGGCGGGCTGCTGAGGTTCGGCGAGGAAGGCGAGGAGAGGTTCAAGCTCAAGCCTGAATGGGTCATATACGTCGTCGTCGCGCTCGTTGTCGTCGGAATCGCGGGAAACCCAGTCCGGGTGCAGCGTCATCAGATGGTCAATGGGAGGTTCAAAGGCGCTGCGGTC
>JAPLUY010000021.1 GCA_026397385.1 Candidatus Aenigmatarchaeota archaeon | reverse complement strand
GCCCGTTCCAGGAGCTGGAAGAACAGGCTAAGAAAAAGACGAAGGCTCCGGCGACGCATTGATTCCTTTACCGCCGGCGTCCGATATGGCTCGGCTTGGTTGGTTTTATCTACTTTGGCGTCTAAAATAATAGAATACGCACCATAACATCCGGTTTCGCGTCTTTAACGTCCGGCAATGAATTTGCCGTGTATAGCGAAAAACGAGTGGTTCCGTGGAATTTTTGCCTAAAATCAAGGAAAAGCAGTGGGACAAGGCGTTCGAGCCACCCATATTCGACGACTGGCAGCGCAAGCGACTTTATGCATTCGACAAGAAGGACAAACGTCCGACTTTCTCCATCGACACCCCGCCGCCGTACGTGAACACGCCCGTGCACATAGGCCATGCGTTCACGTACGTCATCATGGACATCATCGCACGATACAAGCGCATGGCCGGGTTCAACGTGCTCTTCCCTCTGGGCCTGGACAAGAACGGACTGCCGATAGAGGTGCAGGCCGAGAAGGTGTTCGGCATAAGCATGGCGACCACGCCGCGCGAGCAGTTCATCGACAAGTGCCGCCAGCTCATAACGAAGAGCGGCGACGCCTCCATCGAGAGCTTCAAGCGGCTGGGCATAAGCTTCAACAACTGGAAGGTGGCATATGAGCTGGGCGGACGTTACGACACGGACGACCGCGAATACAGGCGCATGACGCAGGAGACCTTCATCAAGCTGTGGGAGAAGGGACTGATATACGAGGACACCAAGCCGACGAACTACTGTCCCGTCTGCGGCACGACCATCTCGGACGCCGAGGTCGAGTACGTCCAGAAGCAGACGATGATGAACCACGTTGAACCACGTCAAGTTCTACGTCAAGGAAACGGCCACGGACATGGGCGAGTTCGTGACCATCGCCACAACGCGGCCGGAGCTGCTGCCCGCGTGCAAGCTGATCATCTACAACCCCGAGGACACGCGCTACGCACACCTGCAGGGACGGACGGCGATCGTGCCCATCTTCGGTCAGGAGATACCGATCATGCCCCATCCTTATGCCAAGCCGGACTTTGGAACGGGCCTGGTCATGATATGCAGCTTCGGCGACTATGGCGACGTGCGCGTGCTGCGCGAGCTCGACATAACTCCGACGTACGCGATCGACACGCAGGGAAGGATGACGCGCGAGGCCGGCAGGTACAAGGGCCTGCTGGTAACGGACGCGCGCAAGGCTGTGATAGAAGATCTGCGCGCGCATCAGCTGATCGTGAAGGAGGATCCTGTCACGCAGAGCCAGCCCGTATGCTGGCGCTCGAAGAACCCGATCGAGTTCGTGTCGATGAAGGAGCTGTACCTCAAGCAGGTCGAGTTCAAGGACGACATCATGAAGATAGCGAACACGATGACGTTCTACGCGCCTGAAAGCAGGCAGATACTGATCGACTGGATCAGCAGCATAAACATCGACTGGGTGATATCCAGGCGACGCTATTATGGCACTGAGGTCCCGCTGTGGCACTGCGCGGCTTGCAAGACCACCGTGGTCCCGCCGCCGGGCAAGTACTACCAGCCGTGGAAGCAGTCGTCGCCCGTCAAACGATGTCCGAAGTGCGGCAAAAGCAAGTTCATCGGCGACACGCGCACGTTCGACACGTGGTTCGACTCCTCGTCCTCCGAGTACTACATACTCGGCTACATGTGGGACAAGGCGTTCTGGAGGAAGAACATGCCGTGCACGTTGCGGCCGCAGGGCAAGGATATCGTGCGCACGTGGCTGTACTTTTCGCTGCTGAAGGCATGGCTCCTGGACAAGCAGCAGGCCTTCGAGAACTGCTGGATAAACATGCACGTCGTGGACGACAAGGGCGAGAAGATGTCGAAGAGCCTAGGCAATGGCATCGACCCGCAGGAGGTTCTGAAGCGTTTTGGCGCAGACACATTCCGCACGTGGGTCTGCCTCGAGGGTGACATCACCAAGAGCGACATGCGCTGCTCGTTCGACCGCATAGAGGGCACCGGGAAATTCCTGACAAAGTTCTGGAACATCTCCCGCTTCATCTCGATGTTCCCGCAGGTGCAGCCCCAGGACGCGAAGAAGCTCAGGCTGGAGGCGGCCGACCGCTGGATACTGGCCGAACTCGCCAACCTCGTGCGGTTCGTGAAGGAGAAGTACGACGCGTACGAGTTCAACGCGGCCGTCACTGCGATCCGCGACTTCACCTGGGATACTTTTGCAGCGCACTACATCGAGATGGTGAAGCCGCGCGCGTATGTCATGCAGGGCAGCGCGACCGTGAAGCATGACGGCAAGGACGCGAAGCCTGTAAAGCCTGACGAGAAGACCCTTCTGGCAGCGAAGGCCGCGTGGTACACGCTGCACGAGTGCCTGCGCACCCTGCTGCTGTTGCTGGCGCCGCCAGTGCCGTTCGTGTCTGAAAGCGTCTGGTCGCAGCTTTACGCAAAGGCGAAGAGCGAGAGCGTGCACGGACTGGCGTTCCCCGAGGCGGACAAACCGGACAAGAAGATGCTCGAGATGACGAAGACGTTGAAGGACTTCAATTCGATGATATGGAACATGAAGAAGGAGGGCGGGCTTTCGCTGCGCGACCCTGTGAACATGGAAGTGCCGAAGGAGCTGAAGGCGTTCGAGCACGACATGAAGGCGATGCACAACCTCGGCGGCAAGGTCGAGCCGAAGCCCGAACTATCCAAGTGCGAGCCTGCCGCGCAGCCGCAGAAACCGCAAACGACGCCCGCGGCTAGGCCCGCGCAGAAGCATGAAGCGAAGCCTGCCAAGAAAAGGAAGGCGTGACGCCGGCAGCGGCCGCAGCGTGAGCCGTGCCGCGGATTTTTCATCTAACTTAATTATTTCAAAGCCGGTATGAGAATTATCAGGGAGCGCGATTGGGATGGCGAACGTCGATGAAAGCGGGGCACAGAAGCCGAACATGACGAAGGCCGAGGCGACGGAAGCGAAGGTGGGCGACGAGAAGAACAAGTACAAGCTGAAGAAGCTCATCGACGAGCTGGGCAAGATGCGCGGCCGGCATACGGAACTCGTCAGCGTGTACATCCCCGCCGGTTACAGTATAACGGACGTCATAGGCCAGCTCAAGGACGAGCAGGGCACGTCCTCGAACATCAAGAGCAAGGCCACGCGGAAGAACGTCACGGACGCGCTCGAGAAGATCATACAGTACCTGAAGAAGTACGACAGGACGCCGCCGAACGGGCTCGTCATTTTCGCGGGCAACATCTCCGAGGACGAGGGCAAGCCGAAGATAGAGCTGTTCCCGTACACGGACCTAGTGGAGCCGATAAAGACGAAGCTGTACTGGTGCGACCAGACGTTCGTGCTCGAGCCGCTGAAGGCGATGGTGGTCGAGCACGACGTATACGCGCTGATAGTCATGGACGCGCGCGAGGCGAGCATCGGCCTGCTCAGCGGCAAGAGCATCAAGACGCTGAAGAACCTGGACTCCACGGTGCCGTCGAAGACGGTGAAGGGAGGCATGTCGCAGGGCCGCTACGACCGCCTGCGCGAGGACGCCATCAACGAATTCCTGAACGAGATAGGCGACACCGCGAACGAGCTGCTGCTGAAGCACGAGCTGAAAGGCTTGATCATCGGTGGGCCTGGGCCGGTGAAGGAGAAGCTAGCGAAGGGCAAGTACCTGAACTATATGATCGCGAACAAGCTGCTCGGCGTGAAGGACACGGGTTATACGGGCGAGTTCGGCCTCCGCGAACTGGTGGAACGCAGCGAGGATTTGCTCGTGGACTCGATGGTGGCGCGCGAGCGCGCGATTGTAACGAAGTTCCTGACAGCGCTTGAGAAGAACGGGAACGTGACGTACGGCATCAACGAGGTGAAGCAGGCGCTCGATTCGGGCGCGGTCGACACGCTGCTGATATCCGAGGGCTTCGACTGGGTGCGCGTGAAGCTCAACTGCCAGTGCGGCAACGAGGAGACGAAGGACATGAAGCGCAGCGTCTTCCATGCGAAGAAGGAGCAGAAGTGCGACAAGTGCGGGGGATGGATGAAGCCGTGCGAGGAGGAGATGAACCTGATGGACGCGCTGATCGAGAAGGCGGAGAAGATGGGCGCGAAGGTCGAGATGATATCGACGGAGACGCCCGAAGGCGGGCAGTTCAAGGAGCTGGGCGGCGTAGCCGCTATGCTCAGGTACAAGATTGGATAGGCCGTATACGAACCGGTTAAATACTTTTCTAAAGATAATATTTTCATGCGGGCGTTCGAAAATCTTGGCGCCTTGACGGGCAGGCTTTACGACTCCACCCAGGAGTTCGTGGATTATGTGAAAGAAGCCGTGCGGGCCAAGCCCGGAGCGCTGTCACACAAGTCGGATATCCTGACCGGGGCAATATTCGCAATCCCCGCAACCGGCGTCAATACGATGCACTATGCAGCCGGCCTGCCAGTCGATCCTGTCAAGTTCGCGCTTGTTTCTGGCGATTTTTACGCAGGAGCCGCGATGATGATATTTGACGCACTTCTGGTGTTAGGCGCGTGTGTCGCGGCCGACAGCGTAATCCTGAACCGAGCGGTGATATCGTATCTTTCTAAGACGCCGAAGGAGCACTATACAGAAATGATACGAGCCAAAAAATGAAATAAAGAAAGAACCTCAAACGCTCCGTCCTATCGCTTCTTCCCGAGTTTGTGCGCCTTGACGTACTTCCAAAGCTTCTTCGTCATCTCGCTCGGCGCTATCGGCTTGCTTCCGAAAAGCTTCTCGAGCGTGACGTCCGCGCCGGCGAAGGATATGCTGTATCCGCCGAACGCCTTCTTCTTGCTAGATCCGAACAACCCCAAATCAAACACCTCGTTAACGTTTACTGTTGATAATACCTTGCACTCCTGCGGATAAAAGCAAAAAGGATTAGCGAAGCTTCAGCCCGTAGAACTCGCTTGCGTTCTGCGTCGTTGCATTGTCTACGTCCTCGGGCTTCGCATCCTTTATCTCGGCGACGCGCTCCGCCACCGCGAGCACGCCCGTCGGGTCGTTGCGCTGCGCCGCGTCGCCGCTCGGATGCAGCCACGGCGCGTCAGTCTCAAGCATCAGCCGTTCGAGCGGAGTGTCGCGCACCACCTTCGCGTAGCTCTTGCTCCGCAGGATTATCGCGTTGCACGAAACGTACCAGCCGTTGCCGATGGCGCGCTCGAGCAGCTTACGCGCGCCGAACATGTGCAGCTGCACGCGCTTCGCGCCTTCGCGTTCCAGGATGTCGAAGGCATCGGCGAACGCGTCGGCCGTCTCCTTGTCCTCGCCGTTGCGGATGTGCACGACCAGCGGAAGCTGCAGCCTGTTCGCCAGCCGCGCGAACTTCGCGAACAGCTGCCTCTGCCGCTCGCGCCCGGCTGGCGTCTTTACGTACGAGTAGTCCAGCCCGGTCTCGCCTATGCCGACGATGGCCAGGCGGTTGCGTTCGATCTCCTTCATCGCCGCGTCGACCTCGGCGTCGGAATAGTCCTCCACGTACTCTGGATGTATCCCGAGGACCGCGAAAACGAAGCCTCCGTGCTTCTTCGAAAGTTCGAGCGTCTTCGCGTAATCGGCCGGCTTCGGCGCGCAGGTCACGACCGCCGTGAGCTCGCGCCTGCACTTCGCTATCACCGTCTCGCGGTCCGCGTCGTATGCCGGCTGCTCGAGGTGGCAGTGGGTGTCTATCATGAAAAGAACTATCGCTGGCAGGGATTAAAAACGTGGAATGAGCGGCCGGCGGAAGGTTATTTTCCCTTCACTAGCACCGCGTTCACGACGCCGTGCTGCGACGGCCTGCTGCTGACGCGAGCGAGGCCAAGCTCGGTCTCGACCGTCGCGCCTTTCGTCATTATACCGCGGCGCACGAAGTGCGGGCTCGCGGTGTTCGCGATTATGTCGGTTATGCGCACGCGCTTCGTCGCCTTGCTCGAGGGGTCGTAGACGTTCGCATAGTCAGCGGACGCGCTCCGGAGCTTGAACTCGCCGCCCTTCATCTCCGTGAAGTGCTTCTTCTCCGGCCCGAACTTGGTCATCGCCGGATTGCTGCCAAGCTCGAACTTGCGCTTCTTGCGAGACGTCGTCATCGCGCCGCCTGTCTTCCTTTTTCCTTTGTCGCCGTGCCACACTGGCATGAAATCAATCCTCTTTTGTATTGCGAACGAGTCGTTATCAAAACTTTACATTGATTTGCATATAAATACTTTCGAGTTTTAATGTCTTACAACAGGTCACAGATGCATAGAGTGATATCGGCGGCCTGCGACAAGAATAATCGGATTGTTTGATTTGGAAAAGGTGAAAAAATACTATGACTGACAGACCAATCGACGCGCTCGACCGAGCGAAAGGAGAGAAGATACTCGCGAAGCTGAAGAACGGCGAGGAGATGACCGGCATACTGAAGGCGCTGGACCTCCACCTGAACCTTTGGCTAGACGAGGCTGAAGTGGTCAAGGACGGCAACAAGGTCCGCTTGGGCACGGTGCTCGTGCGCGGCGATACTATCGTGTACGCTTCTCCTGTGAAAGTGTAGAGAGCAACACGCTGCGCGACCCTCAATCAAAGGTTAAATACGCGACCGGGATAACAGATAATACCCTACGCGGGCAAATTTGATTCAGGCGAACGGGCCGTAACGCGACGAGTAACCTGTGCATTAAAAAGGCGACGAGCATGTCAAAAGGAACACCGTCTTTTGGAAAGAAGATAGGCGTCAAGCACACGCGCTGCCGCCGCTGCGGAAGGATAGCGTACCACATAAAGAAGAAACGGTGCGCGGCATGCGGCTTCGGCGAGACTGCGAAGCTGCGCAGCTTCAATTGGCTGGCGCGGAACTTCCGACGCGAGCGCAAGCAGCAGACGGGCATACGCCGCACCAAGCCGCACGCGCGCAAGGGCAAGTTCGCAAAGGCGCAGTAGGCCGTGAAGAAATCCCCTATCGTATCTTCGACATCTCGTAGAGATAGACGTAGTGATGGCTGATACCGAACGCATCCTTGTCCGATCCCGGGACGTAACTGAACGTCCAAGGCGTCGGAACGATCAATTCCTGCTTCTTAGAAGGCTTCCAACCATAGAACTGATAATCATGTGAAACTATCCTAGCGCTCGTATCTAGCTCCTTCTCGAGCTTCGGCTTCACGGCATCGTTCGCGTTCGGCAGTAGGTACGCGGTCACGACAGTCGCGTCGCCTACATCGAAATCCATGATGTCCCCGTACAGCAGTTCTATGCTCTTTTCGAGGCCGAGGTGCTTGACGAGGCGTTTCGCATCGTGGAACCTCTTCTTGTCGTGTTCGACGCCGACAGCCTTCGCGTTGTACGGCGGGCTCGCCGCGGCGACTAGTATTCTCCCGTCTCCAAACCCGAGGTCGCACACCATGTCTCCACGGCCGACATTGGCCATGTCGAGCATGCATCCGACCACTCGGGGCGGCGTCGGGACGAAAGGAACGTAGATCTCGCTCTTCTTCATGTTATCCAGTTCTCCGCATTAAAGAGTAAAGAAAGCGAATTATTTAAAAAGCACAGATGTGCTTAAATTAGAGCATAAGGGCCAGTAGCTCAGCATGGTTAGAGCAGCGGACTTTTAACGTCCAGTGAAAAAGTGCTGATCTGCTTTATGCAGGATGAGGAAATTTTGCGCCGGAGAAGGAAGCAATCCGTTGGTCGTGGGTTCGAATCCCGCCTGGCCCATACATAGAACCCCGGGAGTTGAGGACTCTAGGATCGACCGTCCGATATCGGAAGATGGGACGTATTAAAAACTCTTGGCTGCTTTATAACCCATGAAACAGAAATCTAACTCATGCCAAGAAACGCCCGCAGTCCGTCTCGGAAGCGTAAAATCGGGATAAGACGGACCATAGTCGAGGCGTTCGCGGTGATGAAGGCGAAGCCTGTCGTGCTCGTCCCGCCGCTACTCATCTTCATGCTATCAATGGCGTCTTCGGCTGCCGCCACCTTGGACAACGTAATCGTGACCGTCGCGGCCATGGTCCCATTGTTCGTGGCCGAGATTTTCGTGTCGGTGCTCGGCATTAGGACCTCGCACGCCGCCATCAAAGGAAGGGCCGGCCTCGGAAGGTCGGCCGGGGAAGCCTGGCGCCTGCTGCCGAGGTCGTTAGGCTACACCGTGCTGCTGCTGGTCATCATGCTGGGCGTGATGGTGGGAGACGCGGTCGTCGCGGTATTGATCGGATACGCCACCGGTTCGCAGTCCGCGCTCGCCGCGGTCATGATAGCAGCCATGCTCGTATCGTTAGTGTACCTGACAACCAAGCTGTCGTTCACCATGTACGGCATAGTGATCGACAACAAGGAGGTCGTAGCTTCCATCCGGGCCAGCTGGAAAATGACCAGAGGCGTGTTCGTCAACCTGGTCCTCCTCCAGCTAGCGCTTGGCGCGATAACGCTCCTGATATATGTCCCTGTGTACATCTCCGAAATGCTCTATACCGTCGGGGGCGGTACGGCGTTCATGCTGATATCCCTGTTCGCGTCGATGCTCGCGGTCACGCTGATGGTTCCGCTGAACGTACTCGCGATGATCATCGCGTACCAGAAGCTGAAGCGCTAGAAGCGACCAGCGCGCAAATTTTTTATCCTCCGTCATGCAGATGAGTATAATGTCCATAGTAGAATCTAACGACGGCGTGTCCGAAGCCGACAAGCGACGCGTGACGCGTACGCAGTCGATAGTCGACGGCCTCGGCATCGACGCGCGCGTAATCTGGCACGACGTGCGCGGCGCGACCACGGCCGACGCGTACGCATCGCTCGGCGTCACTGCCGGCGACATCGCCAAGTCCATCCTTTTCATCGCGAAGGACGGCAGCGCCCACATGGTCATCATCGCCGGCGACCGCCGCGTGGACACGAAGAAGCTGAAGAAGCTCGTGGGCCGCGAGGTGCGCATCGCGCGGCCAGAGGAGGTGCTGCTGCACACCGGCACGGAAGTCGGAGGCGTGAGCCCGCTCGGATGCGACGCCGTGCCCAAGTACGTCGACCGCAGCGTGCTCGCGAAGGAGTGGATGCACGCGAGCGCCGGCTCCGCGTATGCGACGCTGAAGATAAGGACGAAGGATCTCATCGCGTGCACGAGAGGGAACGTCGTGGACGTGGCGGAATGAGCGTCACTCCAGCAGAACGATTGAATACATGTCGAACTCTTCGCCTTCGGCATAGCGCCTGAACGGCTGCTTCGCGTTCTCCAACGTTTTTAGCACCTTTACGAACGTGTCTATCGTCGGCCGCATGCGTAGCGGCTTCTGGCACTCTGCGACGCGTTCATCCGGGGTCATCGGACACGTCCCGCACAGGCTGCACGGGTACGCGAAGAACGCGAACGCCCGGCTGAACCCGGCGGCCCTCGCATCGTGTTCTAGCATAAGCATTGTTATGTTCGTCTCGTTCTGCCTGTCCAGTCGGCCGTCCAGCACCACGAGCAGCGCGTCCGAATAAGAGTTGACGACCTTCGCCATCTCGCTCGGCTTCGGCGCGTAGGGCGGGCAGCTGAAATGCCGGCCATAATTTCCGCATCCGCCGCTGCAGTTCGCGAGGTCATCGTCCCGCAGGAGCGCGATGTCCCTCGCGGAGATAGGCGTCTTCTCCCTTATCAGCCCGCACGACGTGTAGCCGTCGATGCTTTCCAAAAGCTTCTGCAAAGACATCTGTTGAATTTGGCGAACGAAGCTTTTATGATGGACGCGGGTTAGGTTCCGATGAGACGCGCGACCGCAAAAGATTTAATAGGTTGCGCAGGAGTATAGTAGATGTAATGGGTTCATAGCTCAGCATGGTAGAGCAGCTGCGGGGAAACCTGCTGAAACTCTTAACCAGGAGCTGGAGACATCAGAGGAGCTTAAACTCCGGTGAATTGGTCGGGGGTTCGAATCCCCCTGGACCCACTATTTTGCTAGTGCTACTCATCGGAACCGTGCTCTCGAAACACACTTCCTAAAAGGAACCAGAAAACAAATATGAGGACATCTAGGCCTATACAAATTCCAAGCCTGAGCAATCCGAAGCTGGCATACGAGACCGGCGTACACATCGGAGACGGGACGATGGTCGTTTGCCAGAACTCGCATTACGTGATATACTACGGCGACAACAGGAACGAACGCCCGTATTTCAAAAACGTGATCATCCCCTATTTGGAAAGCCTGTACGGATTCGATAAAATGAAACTGAGGAATTTCCAGAACACGTGTTACGTGAGAATCTACTCGAAGAACCTTGTAAAATTCAAATCGGAAAAACTCGGATTACCGATAGGGCCGAAGGACAAGATGAGCTTAGCTACCATCAAAATATTTTCTAAAAATAAGCAGTTAGTTTCGAATTTGATTGCTGGCGTATTCGACACGGACGGCTGTGTGAAATTTAACAGGAAGAAATACCCGAGGCTGACCATCGGCCTAAAACATGAAAAAATCATTAGATACTTGAAATTCTTGCTGGAGGATTCATTTGGAATAAAATCAACTTTCTACAAGTGTGAGTTTTTCGACAAAAGAGTGGATAAAAAGGAAGTTTGTTGGAGGTTCGACATAAACGGGTTTGAGAACTTCGAAAAATTCATGGCTGTTATACCGATAAGAAACCCTAAAAACATAGAGCGAGCAAATAATATTATCCGTTTGGGTGCAAATCATGCCGACTGTAACTGATACCAAGAAGATAAAAATTCCTCCGACCGCTTTCGCCACCGAGACATCGCGCGCACTCGAGAAGCCCGGGTGTCTTCTCGTTTCGGGCGACGCGAACAATGCCAACGTTATGACGATCGGCTGGGGCGCGATAGGCGTTCTGTGGGGCAGGCCGGTGTTCATGGTCGCCGTGCGTCCTTCGCGGCACACGTACAAGTTCCTGGAGGAGACCGGCGAGTTCACCGTCAACGTGCCGCGCAAGGGCATGGAGGCCGCGGTGGCGTACTGCGGCACGGTGTCTGGCCGCGATGCGGACAAGTTCAAGGAGAAGCACCTGACGAAGCTCGCGGGCGAGAAGGTCAAGGCGCCGATAATCGCCGAGTGCTGCGTGAATTACGAGTGCAAAGTGCTGTGGAAGACGAAGGTCGACGACAGCGTGATGGCCGTGCCTGACGAAGTGAAGAAGCGATTCTATCCGAAGGGCGATTTGCACACCATCTACTTCGGCGAGATAGTCGCAGCGCGCGCGGACGAGGACGCGGCCGAGCATCTGCCTTAGGCGATGGTCCCGCTCCCGATTATCCTCGGCATAGTCTCGTTCTGCGAAGCGATTATGAAACGCTGCGCTTTCGTGTATGCTACGGAACTGTCCGCCTTCAGAGCAAGTTCGCCGTCCGCAAAAGACGTGATGACGCACGAAACTATCTGCAGCCCGGCCGCGAGCATCACGCGCGTGCCCTGCTTCACTTCTTGTTTGGAGAACCTGCTCTGCGCGAATTTTATTTTCAGCTCCGCCGACTTTTGCATCGCGCCCGGAGCGCACACGACGTAGCCGCGCTTCAGGTCGTCCGCTTCAATGCCTTTCAGGTTGAGGCCGATGCGCATGCCCGCCGCAGATTCCTCGAGGTCCTTGTCCTGGGACTGGATGCCTTTCACGCTAACTTCCGTTCCGGCCGGCTCGACCACTAGCTTGTCGTGCAGCTTCAGTTTGCCGCTCTTCACTACGCCCAGGACGACGGTGCCGACGCCCTTGACGTTGAAATAATTGTCCACTGGCACGGCCGCCGGCCCGGCGTCGTCGCGCTCGATCCTCGTCCCTGATATTTTTTCCTTCAGCGCGTCCTCTCCGACGAACTCGAACTTCTCAAGCGACGTGCCCTTTATCATCGGCTTCAGCGCGTCCGCCGTGGCTGCGTCCGCGACGATGAAGCCTTGCGCGAATCGCATCTCGTCTACGGCGACGATGGCCTCGCCTACGTCCTTCGTCAGGCCTCCGACCGCCAGCACGGGGAAGTCCACCATCGCGAGCGCCTGGAGCAGCGGCTGCACCTTCTGCGGCTTGCCCGGCTCGGTGTTCAGGCAGACGTACGTGTACACGCCTTCGGAGCTGCCGTGGTTGTATATCGCGATGTCGTTCTCCGTGCCCTTCTTGGCCAGGCTGGCCGCGATGGCGTGGCAGCGCTCCGGCGTGCCGAATATGCCTACAGTGACGTGCATCTATGAAGATTGAGCGGAAAAGCAGATAACCTTTACTTCGGCCCGCCAAACTCTATTTCCCGCCACGAGAATCTTTAAGCTGGCGGGCGCGGAAATAACATCTCACCGGACTTGATTCTCATGAAGCTGCCGATTAACACGGACAACCAAAGGCCCCCGGACTGGAAGGCCAAGAGCCGGGCGCTCATCTTCAACCGCGAGATGTCCAACTTCACCAAGTCGTTCCGCGACAACTTCGTCACGCTCATGGTGTCGTCGTTCGGGCTGCTCGTCGCGCTGAGCTGGAACAAGTTCTGGGAGGCGTGGGTGGCGACGCTCACGCCGGAGAAGACGCTATACTACAACGGAGTGGTCGCGCTCACGATGACGATACTCGCCGTCGTGGCCACATACTTCCTGTCAAAGCTTAAGAACAGCCGCTGATATCTAATCTTTATGTGCCCTCCTGCCGAAGCCGACAAGCCGGGCACAAGCTCCTTGCAGAAAAGGCTGCGGGAGGTCGTGGAAGGCCCGCATAGGGCGCACCCGGAGAAGAAGCTGAAGGACTGGATAGTCTTCTTCGCGCCGGCGTACTTCGCCATTGTCGCGACGGCCGTAGCGTACGCCGCCGGGGCGCTGGACATGTACATAACGGCCGCGTGGCTGGTGTACGGCAGCGTACTTCTCGTGCTCGCCCTGTTCATACAGGAGTCGCGTCCGGAGAGCTTCTCGTACCTCAGCCGCAACATCTACCACTGGGCCGGCGGGGTGCTGATAGTCGCGATCGGGCTGTACCATCTACTGCCGTTCACGTACATCGTGACATTCGTCGCGATCCTGTTCGTCATGTTCTTCAGCGGGCTCGCCATGGAGATGCTCGGCATAGAGACGATATTCTCGAAGAGCCACATACTGAAGCACACGCCTACGTTCACCAAGTCGTCGCACTACGAGGCCGGCACGCTCGGGCTGTTCTCATGCCTGATAGTGCTGACGCTCTTCGACGCGCTCACCGCCTATGCGGCGATACTCATGCTCGCCTTCGGCGACAGCACGGCGAGCTTCGTGGGCAGGGCGGTCGGCCGCACGCCGAACCCACTGAACCCCAAGAAGACAGTGGAGGGCACGCTCGCGTTCTTCGCCGTGGCCATGTTCGTCACGATGCCGATACTGCCGACGTCGACGGCGTTCTTCACCGCGCTCGTCGTGTCAATCATCGAGGCGCTGCCGCTGAAGATAAACGACAACCTCGTGCTCCCGATTTCGGCCGCAGTC
>JAPLUY010000047.1 GCA_026397385.1 Candidatus Aenigmatarchaeota archaeon | reverse complement strand
CGGCCAGTCGTACTTGATCTTCAGCCGCGCCTCGAGCGCCTTCGGCTCGCATCGAAGTATAACGAGCATGTCGGCGGGCAGCATGTGCGCGAAGTGGCCTTCCATGATGATGTTCGCGTGCTTCGCCACCAGTGCTTTCATCGCCGCGCGGATCTTCGTGATGCCGACGATCTTCGAGTGGCGATTGTCGTCGTAGCCTACCTGCGCGCCTGCCTTCTTGACTAGCGCGTTCAGCTTGACGAGCTTGTACTTTTCGGACGCTTTCTTCACGCCGGCGTTCAGGTTCTTCACGAGGAGCTCGGCCACGGACGTCTTGCCAGTGCCGGGAGTACCGCTTATCGCGAGCAGCATAAAGCTTATTTTAGCCTTAAAAGGTTAAAATCTACTAGTGCTTGTTATGGCAGCTGCTGTCAACGACCCCGACGAACTGAAGATATGGGCCGAGAAGTACAGGCCGCACGGGCTTTCTGACGTGATAGACCAGAAGCACGCGGTCGAGCGCATAAAGGCTTTCGTCGCTGCGAAGAACGTGCCGCACATGCTGTTCGCAGGACCGGCAGGCGTAGGCAAGACCACGGTCGCGCTGGCCGTGGCTCACGACCTCTACGGCAAGGACGTGCACGGCAACGTGCTCGAGCTGAACGCGAGCAACGAGCGCGGCATCGACGTCATACGCAACAAGGTGAAGGAATTCGCGCGCACGCGCACGATGAGCAGCATCGGATACAGGCTGATAATACTTGACGAGGCGGATGCGCTGACTTCCGATGCGCAGAACGCGCTGCGCCGGACGATGGAGACGTATGCCTCGGTGTCGCGGTTCATCCTCATCTGCAACTGGAGCTCGAAGATAATCGATCCCATCCAGAGCAGGTGCGCCGTGTTCCGCTTCCACGGGCTCGCCGCCGACGACCAGAAGAAGTTCCTCGAGCGCATCGAGAAGGGCGAGAAGCTGAGCGTCGACAGCTCGGCGAAGGACGCGATAATCTACCTGGCCGAAGGAGACCTGAGGAAGATAGCGAACCTCGCGCAGTCCGCGGCGTCCGCCAAGAAGAAGATAACGGAGGAGCTGGTGTACGAGATCGCATCGCGCGCGAAGCCTGTGGACGTCAAGCTGATGCTGGAGCTCGCGCTGGCCGGTAATTTTGCGGCCGCGCGCAAGAAGTTGCAGGATCTGCTGTTCATGCAGGGCCTCTCCGGCCAGGACATCATGCGCGAGATGCACAGGCAGCTCGACAGCGTGAAGGCGGACGAACGCACGAAGGCCGAGCTCGCCTCGAAGGTCGGCGAGTACGAGTTCCGCATAAGCCAGGGCGGCAGCGACCTTGTGCAGCTGGAGGCGTTCCTCGCGCAGCTCTCGCTTTGCGCGAAGCGCTGATTTCGATTTTTCATGCTCGTAGAAAAGTACAAACCCAAGCGCGTAGAGGACCTGGTCGGCCAGCGCGAAGCCGTTGCAAAAGCCTCGCGCTGGCTTGGCTCGTGGAAGCGCGGCGGCAAGACGCTGCTGCTGCACGGACCCACTGGCACGGGCAAGACTGCGCTCGTGCACGCGCTCGCGGCCGCGCGCGGCGACGACCTCATAGAGATGAACGCGTCCGACTATCGTTCGGCGAAGCAGATTGCGGAGAGCGTCGGCCGCTCAGTGGAGCAGCGCAGCCTCATGAAGCGCGGGAAAATATTCTTGATAGACGAGATTGACGGGCTGTCTGGAAACGCGGACCGCGGCGGGGTGGCCGAGGTCGTGAAGCTGATCGAACGGAGCGCCTACCCGATAATCCTTACGGCGAACGATTCGCACAGCCAGAAGCTGAAGCCGCTGAAGAAAGTCAGCGTGTCGGTGGAGCTCAAGCCGATACCGTCCGTCGATGTGGAAAGGCACCTCGCCAAGGTCGCGGCCAAGGACAGCATATCGATCGAGCCGGCCGCGCTGAAGGAGATCGCGCGCGTCTCCCGCGGCGACATGCGCGCGGCCATGAACGACCTCGAGTCGCTCGGCCAGGGCAGGAGGATAACGCTGAAGGACACAGGAGACCTGGGTGCGCGCGACGCGGGCTCGGACGCCCGGGCGACGCTGGGAAGGATATTCGGCGCGGCCAATCTGAAGGAAGCGAGGGCGGCAGCCGAGACAGCGGACGTCGACGCGGAGGACCTGTTCTGGTGGATAGAAGGCAACCTGCTCGCGGAGTTCGTCAAGCCCGAGGACGTCGCGGCAGTGTTCGACGCGCTCAGCCGCGCGGACATGTTCAGGCGGAGGAACGAGACGAACATGGTCGACGTGATGCTTTCGGGCATAGTCGCTGCGTCGCAGGCGAAGCACGCACATGCAGTCCAGCCTTCGTACAAGTATCCGGAATACATCTCGCTTCTGGCGATGTCGAGGTTCGCGAGGCGCGACGAGGACGAGCTGCTCGCCGGCCTTTCAGCGCAGCTGCACTGCTCCGTGCCCAAGGCAAGGACGGAGTTCCTGCCGTATTTAAAAGTTTTAGGTGCGAGGTCCTTTGCATGAGAGTGCTCGTCACCGGGAGCGCCGGGTTCATCGGCTCGCATCTCGTTAAAGCCCTTTCTAGAAAGCATTCGGTGGTCGGCTTCGACATTAGCGACAGTCCGTCGCAGGACGTGCGCTCGCTCGCCGCCGTCAAAGAAGCTGCGAAGGGCGCGGACGCGATCGTGCATCTGGCGGCGCTGACCCTGGATTCGGAGTCCGTTAAGATACCAGGCGAATACCTCGAAACGAACGTTATCGGCACATTCAACGTGCTCGAGGCGGCGCACAAGCTTGGAGTGCGCATCGTGCTGAACGCCTCGTCCGCAGCGGTCGAGGGCAGCAGTCCGTATGGCACCTCGAAGATGTGCGGCGAGCTGCTGTGCGGCAGCTACGCTAACACGTACGGCATGCTAGTTGCCAGCCTGCGCTTCTTCAACGTATACGGCACCGGCAACGACAAGGGCGTCATCCGTGCTTTCGTCGAGCGTGTGCGCGCTGGCGAA
>JAPLUY010000056.1 GCA_026397385.1 Candidatus Aenigmatarchaeota archaeon | reverse complement strand
CGTGACCTTCGGTTTGCCCTTGGTCAGCGTGCCGGTCTTGTCGAAGACGACGGTCTTGACGTCGTGCGCCGTCTCGAGCGCCTCGCCGCTCTTGATGAGTATGCCGTGCTTCGCGCCGAGCCCGGTGCCCATCATTATCGCCGTGGGCGTGGCGAGCCCGAGCGCGCACGGGCATGCGATTATCAGTACGGATATCATCGCGGTCAGCGCGAAAGCGAACGGCTGCCCGGCCGCCAGGAACCAGAAAGCGAAAGTCGCCAGTGCGATTACGATTATCGCAGGCACGAAGTACGACGACACCTTGTCCGCGAGCGCCTGTATCGGCGCCTTCGACGCCTGCGCCTCCTCGACTATTTTGATTATGTGCGCGAGCACCGTGTCCGCGCCCACCGCAGTCGCCTCGAACTTCAGCAGCCCGCTCTTGTTTATCGTGGCGCCTACGACCTTGTCGCCCGGATTCTTCGTCACGGGCATGCTCTCGCCCGTCACCATCGACTCGTCAACGGACGAGCTGCCTTCGACCACGACGCCGTCGACCGGCACCT
This sequence comes from Candidatus Aenigmatarchaeota archaeon, assembly GCA_026397385.1. Taxonomy (GTDB): domain Archaea; phylum Aenigmatarchaeota; class Aenigmatarchaeia; order CG10238-14; family SCSR01; genus JAPLUY01. Next base: position 7,139 of record JAPLUY010000056.1, on the reverse strand, counting down.
TCTTGCCGGGCTTGACGATGACGACATCGCCCAGCCTGACATCCTCGACCGGCACCACCAGTTCCGTTCCGTCGCGCTCGACCGTCGCCGTCTTAGCCTGAAGGCCCATCAGCCGCTTCAGCGCCTCGGACGTCTTGCCCTTCGTTATGGCTTCGAGGTACTCGCCGAGTAGGATGAAGACGATGATTATCGAGGCCGTCTCGAAGTAGAGGCTGTCCGTGCCGTACGCGCCTATGCCCCCGACGATGAAAAGCGTTATCACGAGGCTGTAGACGAACGCGGCCATGCCGCCGACGAAGATCGGCCAGCAGCAGTTGCACCACGGCCGAAAGCTGCATGCTGCCTTCGAAGGGCTGCGGCAGCCCGAACGCCATGCCCATCGTCATGTACAGCAGCGGGATGGAGAAAAGCAGGGCCGCTATGAAGCGTCTGCGGAGGTTCGCAACGTCCTGCTCGCGTGCGTGCTTCTCGTGGTCGACCATCGAAACGTGCATTTCTGCGGCGTCATGCCCTTCGTGCTCGGCCTGCGCAGGATGTTCCTTCGCCGCGACGCCGCCGTCGCTCTCGACTATCGCCTCGTAACCGGCGTCCGTGACGACTCTCTTGATAGTGTCCATGCCCGCGACCGACGGGTCGTACGTCACGCTGGCCTTCTCGGATGCGAAGTTGACCGAGGCGCTCTCGATGCCAGCCGTGCCCTTCAGCGCCTTCTCCAGGTTGATCGCACATGACGTGCAGTGCATGCCTACTATCGGCACGATGACCTTCTTCGTTTCCTTGTCCATCATTTCAACCTTCGTCTAGCACGTTAATTAGTTTTAGCCGCCGCAGCCGCAAGACCCCGCTTTGGGCACGGCCGCGCTTCCGGTGTTCGCATCTACGGTCCCGTCCGCGTTCTCCACTATCAGCTGCCCGCGGTACATGCCCATCGAGCACGAGAACTGGAACGTGCCCGACACGGCCGGCGTGAAGGTTATGACGTTGTCGCCCGCGCTCACGGTCTTGCTGACTCCGAACTCCGGGATCACTATGCTCTTCGAGCAGCCGGGCATGTTGTTGATGTCGGCCACGAGCTGCACGGGCACGCCCTTCTTCACGCGTACCGGGTTCGGGAGGTATGTCGTGCCCTGCACCGAGAGCTGAACGGTCTGCACGCCATCGGCAGCAACGGCCGCGACGCTGCTGGTCGTAGCCGCAGAGACCACGTTTGCAACGGGCGCGTTGACCGTCTGGGTGATTGCGATGCCTTGCGATTCGCTCACCTCGGTCGCCGCGTACGTCTTGAACACTTCCAGCCCGAGTATGTCTGCCTTGGACGTGGCGCTCGGATCGTAGCTGACATCAAACGTGTTGGACCCGCTGAACGTCACGGACCTGATGCCCGGCAATGTCTTAAGCTCGCCGGATATCAGCGGCGCGTGCCCGGTGCACGGTATCTGCACCTGCAGCCTTATCGTCGAAAGCGCGCCGGCTCCAAAGTCACCGGTCGGCACGCCGGAGGACGCGGCGAAGCTGAAGTTCGCAAGCATCGGGAAGACGAAGAGGAACAACGCCAGGTTGATGCCTATCGTCGTCCCGTACATCGTCGTGAGGTATTTCCATTTCTTCTGCAGCGTGTTCTTCGATACGTTGAGCTCGAGTTCCTCGCCAATCCTGCCCAGCGTTATGAATCCTTGGTTCTTCAGGTATATCAGCGATGACACAGTCGCGAACGCGAAGGACACGCCGATGAGTATGTAGAAGAAGTACGGGTTCATCAGCAGCGGCTTGAAGAACTGCGTCGCGACAGTCACGCCGAGAACGGTCGCTACTATGAAACCTATGCATCCGATGTGCGGCACGAGCCCGTACGCTACCGCCTGTAGCACGGTCCGGCCTCTGCCTGAGGCGGGAGGACCGGAGGCGGTGAACGAACCTTCCGGTCCGGCTCCGTAACCAAGTTCCCTTATCTCCTGTTCCATCGCAGCAACGCTGATATGCTTCGGATCGTAACGCACGCTCGCCTGCTCGTCCGGCAGGCTGACTTTCACGCGCTCGACGCCTTTCAGCCTCGAGAGCTTGGACTCGATGAGCTTTACGCAGCTGTTACAGTGCATGCCTTTTATTTCGATCGTCTCGTCCTTCATTCACAACACCTCAACCATCTTCCATCAGCAATCCCAGCAGCGCAAGATCGGCATACGCCCTGTCCGAATCCATGTCGTACTGGCCGAACTCGCATCTGCGGATCTTTCCAGGTTTTCTTGGATTGCCTTTGAGTCGTTCGATTCTCATGATGATTTTCATCAAAGAAACAGCGGATAAGCAATCCGTGAAACTAGTTTCACAGCAGTTTTCATTGCTTCAGCGCCACGAGGTTCGTCATGCCGCGCCTCTTGCGCTCTATGAGGTTGCGTCCTTCGAGCCTGTCCAGGATGCGCGTGGTCTTGACCTTGCTGAAGCCCATCTTCGCCATGAGCTCGGACTGGAAGAGCGTGCCGTGCGATTCTATGACGACGTTGAGCATGGCCTTCTCGTCCGCGTCGAGCTCGGACATTATCTTCCTGTAGTTTTCCTTCGTCGGTTCGCGAGGCTCGACCTGCTGCGCTACGCGCTTGATGCGCGTTATGATGCGCTCCTCCTCGCCGAAGAAGACGAGGTACAGGCCGATGAGCGCGACGAACGCCGTGATGCCGATGCTCATGTTCGTCTGGAAGTCTATCGTACCCCACATCGGGCAGCTTGTGCCGTGCGAGCACGACGTGGCGACGATCTCCGTCATGCCCTGGTTGAACGAGTAGATTATGAAAGCCATCAGCACGGCAATGGCGATTATTATGCTCCCGACTACGCGGTTCCTCATGCTATCAGTAAACGTCCGATTAGTATATAAAACTTATGAAGAACGGCGCGAAGGTTTGATAGCGGAATAACTCTATTTCAGAATCTTCCCCGTCTCCATGTACCACAGGTACAGGTCGAGCTCGGCGAGGTTCAGTCCGGCCTTCTTCGCGATGCCCCGCAGAACAGCTTCTACCTCCAAGTATTTTTTCGGCGTGAGCGTCTTCGGTCGCTCGATTATGTCGCGACGCACTAGAAGATCGATTATATGGAAGTCGATTATCGCGACGTCGGTGAAGCCGATGTTGCGCATGAAGTGGCTCGCTTCCTTGTAGCCGATCCCGCGCACGTTCTCCGCCAGCCACTTGCGGAGCGCCTGCTCGTCGCCTTTCATCATCATAATCTCATGGGCTATCTCCAAGGCCTTCTCCTGCGCGTCCGCGATGTACTTCGCGCGCGCCGCCGGGAACCTGTGCCCGCCTTCCTTCAGCATCGACGCCAGCTCCTTCTCTCCCAGTCTGCGGAAGCCGCCGACGGCTTTCTGTATATCGATGCTGCGCTGCGCGTTGAAGTTGGCGGTCATTATGCAGAAGGACAGCTCGTCGAAGATTTTGTCCGGGTCCCCGCCGCCGAGCACCCTAAACTCGGACATGCGCGCATTCACGAGTTTATGGATTTCGCTACGCTTCAGCTTTTCGATGTCTTCGACCAGGCCGCTCATGAAGATATCACTCCCCGAGCCTGCGCGCGGCCTCGTCCCAGTCCGCGATGTTCCAGAACGCGTCTATGTACTTCGCACGGTCGTTCTTGTAGTCGAGATAGTAGGCGTGCTCCCAAACATCGAGCACGAGCAGCGGCCTTAAGCCTGGAACGACGTTCACGTTGTGCTTCTCGACCTGCAGTATTATCAGCCTGCCCGTGCCGCGGTCGTGCGCCAGCACGGCCCATCCGGAGCCTTCGACGCTCGCGGCCGCCTGTGCGAACTCCTTCTTGAACCGGTCGAATCCCCCGAACTCGGAAGCGATCGCCTTCGCCAGATCGCCCGCAGGTTCGGAGCTGTGCTTCCCAGCGGGCGAGAGGTTCTCCCAGAAAAGCGAATGCAGGACGTGTCCGCCGAGGTTGAATGACAGCGCCTTCGCCGCGGCTTTCGCGTCGACGTCCGTGCCGTCCTTGCGCGCCTTGTCCATCGTGTCGAACAGCGCGTTCGCGCCGTTGACGTACGCCTGGTGGTGCTTCGCGTGGTGCAGCGTCAGCTGCTGCTCCGACATGTAAGGTTGCAGCGCGTCGTAGCCGAACCTCAGCTTCGGCAGCGCCAACATCCGTCCAACGTCCGCATTCTCGACCATGTCACTCGCCAGAATAATTGACTGATGTCCGCGGTCGGATAAATCCTTTCCTCAGGACGCGGCCATGGCGGAAAAGCGTCGCTTTTTTAACCTGGGACGCCAACGGTTAATCATGGCCGAAACGACCGGGGACAAGCAGCTGGTCGGCAAAGTCTCGCACTACTTCACCAACATCGGCGTGGCCGTGATAGACCTCGAGGCGCCGCTCAACGCGGGCGACCTGATAAAGATCGAGGGCGCGACCACGGACATCCTGCAGACCGTCGAGTCGATGCAGGTCGAGCACAAGCAGATGTCTGCCGCGGGCAAGGGCGACAGCGTGGGCATGAAGGTGAAGGACCGCGTGCGCGGCGGCGACAACGTCTACAAGCTAGCCAGGTAGCGCCGCCGGTACGAGTGCAGCGTGCCGTCCGAAAGGATTTAGGATTTTTTATATCCATGGAAACCCAATTCTTCCCTAGGTGTCCACATCAAGGTCGTGATTTCTATCGGCGGTTCGCTGCTCACGCGCGAACTGACAACGGAGAACTTCCGGCGTTACGCGAAGGTCGTCGTCGATTTGTGGAAGGCCGGGCACAAGGTCGCCGTGGTGTGCGGCGGTGGACAGGTCTGCCGCGACTACCGCGACGTCGCGAAGGCGTGCGACGCGGACTGGCGGCTGCTCGATTGGATCGGCGTCATGGCTACTCATCTGAACGCGTCCACGTTCGCGGCCGTGCTCGCATCTTGCGGCTATCCGGAAGTCGCGCGGAAGGTGCACTGGATACAGCCGACGCATGAACGAACGGCCGTGACGGAGTTCAAGAAATATTTCGGCAAACGCCTGGTCGTGGGCGCGGGCTACGAGCCCGGGCATTCGACTGATTATGACGCTGCGATCTTCGCCGCGGCGGTGAAGGCCGACCTGCTCGTGAACGCCAGCAACATCGACGGCGTGTACACCGCGGATCCGAAGAAGGATCCGGCCGCGCGCAAGCTGCCGAAGCTCACGTACGCCGGGTTCCTGCGCATTCTCTCGCAGAACGAGCAGTCGCCCGGCGAGTACCGCCTGTTCGACATCGGCGCGGCCAAGGCCATCAAGAAAGCCGGAATCAAGACGGTCTTCGTCGACGGTCGCGACCCGCAGGAAATAATGCGCGCCGTTAAAGGCGGGCACAACGGCACGGTCGTCGAGTGACCTATGCTACCGAGTCCAGCCCCTTCCGCGTGAGTTCATATTTAGTCACGGGCGTCTCTATGCCGTTGACGTCCAGGCTCCCCCTGATTTTTCTGGCGTCCCCTTTCATGATGAGATAATCGAGCGTCGCAATCGTGGCGTCGTTCGCAACCATGAAACCAAGGTCGCCCCAATAAACCCCGGGCGTCCTGGATTTTGTAACCAGGTCGGCCGGGAGGGCGCTCCTGCCGATGATTTTTTTGCACTCGTAGATTATGTCCGTTGCCATGGCACCGCCGGGTAATTCCAGATTTGTTTTTTCATGACTTAAAATTAAGGGTGTGGTTTCGTCGGTAAGAAACGCCGCGAATTTTGGAAGTTTTATAACCGTGCAGGCACCTTTATCTTCAAGGCATGCCTCAGTAGCTCAGCCGGTAGAGCAACTGCCTAGTAAGCAGTAGGTCGTGGGTCCAAATCCCACCTGAGGCTCTTTACGTCCCGAAGTTCTTCTGGAACTTGACCGAGAACTTCTTCTCCACGCCCTCACGGTGCAGCGTGTTGTAAGTGCAGAACGGCACCAGCCTCATGTCGGGCGTGGCGTAGTGTATGCAGCAGCGTTCGACGCGATCCACGTCGAAGTTGTACGGGTCCATGAAGTGCATGCACCCGATGAACATGCCGTTCCGCTTCAGCGCCTCGGACACGTCGCCGGAGCCGAACACCGCGTGCTTCGCGAGGTCCTTCCAGTCGAAGTAGCTGGGTGCCTCCTTCATGTCCACTGTGCCCGCGAGGTCGAGCACGAGCTTCGCCGTCCGAGCCAGCCCGAGGTCGCCGCCGTCGCTCTCCTTCAGCGCGTCCAGGATTATGCGCCTCGCCTCGCCGAGGTCCATGAACATCGACAGCGGCACGTAGTCGCCGTCCTTCTCGAAAATGAACAGTCCGGCGCCGCAGTGCGCGTGCACCGAGCTCCTCAACCAGCTCTTCTTCGTGACCTTCTTCAGCAGGTCGTCCAGCGGCGCCAGCGCCGGCACGGGCAGCCAGTCATCCTTGCGTATGCGTCCGTCCGTCTGCTCCTCGACCAGGCGCATGACGTCCGGCAGGGTGATCCTGCGCGACCTGAGCTCGCTGTCCTCTATGCGGCCCGTGAACGCCACGGGCTGGAAGTTTACGCCCTTGACGCTGGCCAGGTTCTTCATGCCGTAGTCTATTATCCCGCCGAGCTGCCCGTCGTTCACTCCCTTCACGACCGTCGGGACGAGCACGGTCGCCATCTTGATCTCGCGGAGGTTCTCTACGGCCTTCTGCTTCATCGGCAGCGCGTTGTAGCCGCGCGCCTGGATGTACGGCTCGGGCGTGATGCCGTCGAACTGCAGGTAGACCGCCCTGAGCCCGGCGCTCTGCATGCGCCTGGCGAAGTCGATGTCCTCGGCGATGCGCACGCCGTTGCTCGCAATCATTATGGCCTCGAACCCCATGCCCTTCGCCATAGAAATAATCTCGACTATCCTCGGATGCACGGTCGGCTCGCCGCCGGAGAACTGGACCGCGCTGACCGGCACGGGCTTCTGGTTGCGCAGCATCTCGAGTATCTCGCGTATCTTCTCCAGCGACGGCTCGTATAGGTAGCCGGCGGTCGCGGAGTTCGCGAAGCATATGGGGCAGTTCTGGTTGCAGCGGTTGGTGACATCGATGTTCGCCAGCATCGTGCGCGTCTGGTGATTGTCGCACAGCCCGCAGTCCTTCGGGCATCCGCCCTTCGATTTGGTCAGCGTCTGCGGGTTCTCTATCGGATCGCCCTCCGCCTGGTAGCCTGCGAA
>JAPLUY010000012.1 GCA_026397385.1 Candidatus Aenigmatarchaeota archaeon | reverse complement strand
TGCTTTTGCCACTGGGGTGCCGGTTATATTGCTGTCCATGGGACTGACATACAGCGCTTCGAAAGTGGCACGTGTCATAGGAAGTATACAGACTTTTGAAAAATGGATTAGGACGGCGGCAGCTTTAATCTTCATCTGCGTGGGATTATACTACATATCGATGTTTTTTTGGTAGGGGTTTTCTGCCGCTTATGACGCGCCCATATTTAGCTATGAAATCGATAGAATATACCGGAGAGTACAACTAAAAAATTTGTGCTCCCTAGGGGATTCGAACCCCTGTCTCAAGCTCGAGAAGCTCGAATCTTACCAGGAACTCTTGTCCTCTTGGCCGGGCTAGACGAAGGGAGCACCTTTGTCCAAACTATTTTATCGCGCGCAGTGCTTAAAAATAGAACGCTTTACTTAAGCGACGATAGGCACTAGGTGCAGCACAACCGCGATAGCTATAGGCACGCCGAACCCGAGCAGCGCGCCTGCCACTATCTGTCCGAAGGTGTGCGCGTTGAGCTTCAGCCTGGACCAGCTGATCAGCGGCACGAGCAGGTAGAGCGCCGCGAACCATCCGCTGACCATCGACATGAGCGTGGCAACGGCCGTGAACGTGTACAGGTGCCCGCTTATCTTCCACTTGCTGCGGATCACGTACACCAGCGGCGACATTATGAGCAGCGAAGTGACGCTGAACACGAACGCCGTGGGCAGGCCGACCATGTGCATGAGCATCAGCGCTGCCACGAGCGCGACTATGGACAGGCGGAGCGAGCGGATGTTGAACTTCGCGGGCTCGTTCGCATACCTCCCTATGAGGTCCATGGCGATGAAGCCCGCGGCCGAGAAACCGAGGAACAGTATGAACGTCTCCGAGGTCGGATGCGCGCCCGGGCCGAACAGGAAGATGTACGAGGCTATCGTTATCACGGACAGTATGACGGTGTTGCTGGCCAGGAAGGTGTTCTCGACCTTCTTTGCGAAGGCCCGGCTGTGCATGTAGGCGCGCAGCGCGGCCAGCTTGCCGGTGACTTGCTCTTTCAGGTTTGACATGTTGATCATAACCGCGATCGAAAAACCGGACCCGGGGCTGCCGGGCAAATGCTCGTCCGATATGTCCTATTTAGTTTTCCGTGCTTATTTTTATTTGTATGCCCGGGGGCTCGTTTTTGCGATAGATGGAGAGCTGAAAGGACGAGCATGCGTGCGTGCATGCGGAAAATATGAGCCCGGCGCGATTTGAACGCGCATCAACCGGTCCGAAGCCGGCCGCTCTATCCAGGTTGAGCTACGGGCCCGCCGTAACAACTTAACATTCGCAGGCACCGTATAAAAACTTGTCCAATGGCGGCATGTCGGCCCTTAAAACACTTAAATAATCTAGTTTCAATAAACTCTATTACACCTCGGATTTGTCTGGCAAGAAATCGCCCCCTTTCATTTCATTCACGGTGAACGAACAGATGGTTGACGCTGCGATCGTATCCTTCGTAGAGAGCTACGGCATTTATGCTGTCCTAGGGACGGCCGTCGCAGGTTTGTTGTACGCGCTTCTTCTCATCAGGCAGACGCTCAAGCACGACGAAGGCACGGAGAAGATGAAGAAGGTCAACTCCGCCATAATGCAGGGTTCGAAGGCCTACCTGTCGAAGCAGTTCCGAAGCGTTCTGCTGCCGGTCGCGTTCCTTGCAATAGCATTGTACTTCACTGCCAGCGCGCAGACATTCGACGTGCAACTGGGCCGCGCGGGTGCGTTCCTCATGGGCGCGCTGTTCTCGGGCAGCGTAGGCTACATAGGCATGACGATGGCCGTGAAGGGCAACGTCCGCGTCGCGAGCGCTGCCAGACGCAGCTTCACCGAAGCGCTGAAGATAGCCTACAGGACTGGCACCATCACTGGAATGCTGACCGACGGGCTTGGTCTGCTCGGCGGGACGATAATATTTATGCTGTACGGCCCGGAGAAGGCGTTCGAAGTGCTCCTGGGCTTCGGCTTCGGTGGAAGCCTGATGGCGCTGTTCCTGCGTGTCGGCGGTGGCATCTACACCAAATCGGCGGACGTCGGTGCCGACCTCGTGGGCAAGGTCGAGCAGGGCATACCCGAGGACGACCCGCGCAATCCGGCGGTCATCGCCGACCTCGTCGGCGACAACGTGGGCGACTGCGCCGGAATGGCCGCGGACATCTTCGAGTCGTACGAAGTCTCGATCGTCGCGGCGATGATACTCGGCCTCGCGGCGTTCCCTGGCAGCGTCATGGGCGTGATGTTCCCGCTCGTCGTACGCGCCATAGGCGTGCTCAGCTCCATCATAGGCACGTACGTGGTCACGGCAGGCGGCAAGGGAGGCGAGTCGCACGACGCGATGAGGGCCATAAAGAAGGGCTTCAACGTGTCCGCGCTCATCTCGACAGCCGGCTTCTTCCTCCTGTCCGTGTACTACATGGACAGCCTCGGACCGTTCTTCGCAACGCTCACGGGCGTCCTGCTCGCAGTCGCTATCAATTATCAGACCGACTTCTTCACCTCGAAGAAGTTCGCGCCGGTGAAGGAGATAGCCAAGTCCGCCCTTACAGGGCCGGCCACGGTCGTGCTCTCGGGCCTGTCGACAGGATACGAAGCGACGGTGGCGGCGATACTGCTCATAGCAGCCGCGATAGTCGGCGCAGGCATGTTCTACGGCGCGACAAACTACGCGCTCGTCAGCTACAGCATCGCGCTCGCGGGCATAGGCTTCCTCACGCTCACGGGCAACAACGTGTCGATGGACGCGTTCGGGCCGATCTCGGACAACGCGAGCGGCATCGGCGAGATGGCCGGACTGGAGCCGAAGGCGAGGCACGTGCTCGATGAGCTCGACTCGGTCGGCAACAGCACGAAGGCGATAACGAAAGGCATCGCGATAGGCTCGGCCGTGCTAGCGGCAATCTCGCTGTTCAACTCTTATTTCGACATCGCGAAGATAACGACGCTCTCGCTGAACGACCCGATGGTCTTCGTCGGGCTGCTCATAGGCGGCTCCGTGCCGTTCCTGTTCAGTTCGGTCGCAATCCGCGCGGTGAGCCGCGGCGCGATAAGCATGGTCAACGAGGTCAGGCGCCAGTTCAAGACCAGGCCCGGCATAATGAAGGGCACGGAGGAGCCTGATTACGGCAAGTGCGTGGAGATCAGCACTGCGGCCGCGCAGCACGAGCTGCTGACGCTCGGCGCCATCGCGATCCTCTCGCCGCTGATCGTAGGGTTCGGGCTGCACGAGTATGCGCTCGGCGGCTTCCTTGTAGGTTCGATCGTCACGGGCTCGCTATTGGCGATTTTCATGTCCACCACCGGCGGCGCGTGGGACAACGCGAAGAAGCTGGTCGAATCCGGCGAGCACGGCGGCAAGGGCTCGGACGCGCACAAGGCCGTCGTGGTCGGCGATACGATCGGCGACCCGCTGAAGGACACGGCCGGACCCGCGCTCAACCCGATGCTGAAGGTGATCAACCTCATCAGCGTCATGGTCGTGCCGATGATGATCGCGTACAAGTCCGACATGCTCGTGTCCGGCGCAGCCGTCGCAGTCTGCGGCGCGGGCATCGTGTGGGCGATCTGGCAGAGCAGGAAGACGGTCGAGCTGAAGTAACTGCCGTCATTTGGTCTTCTCGTACGTCGCTACAAACTCGGCCTCGGCTATGACGTGCCCGTAAATCGCCCTTTCGAGGCTCGTCTTGTCCATGCTCGAGTCCTGTTGAAGCTTGTCGTTCAGCGCGTACGCCTTGAAGAAATATCGGTGCGATCCGCTGGGCGGACAAGGGCCGATGTACGCGCGCCGCTTATTGCTGTTCAAGCCCTGCGTGCCAGGCGCGGCCCTCTCTCCGATCTTCAGCGTCGGCCCCGTGGGCACGATGTTGTACGCCACCCAGTGGACGAACATGCCGTTCGGCGCGTCGGGGTCGTAGACGACGAACGCCAGGCTCTTCGCACCTGCCGGCACCTCCTCTATGGCCAGCGGCGGGCTGACGTTCGTGCCGTCGCACGTGTACCTGCTGGGTATCTTCTCGTTGTTGCGGAACGCCGGGCTGGAAATCCTCATGAGAAGCCATTGCAGGCGCAAGCAATTAAATAGTTTCCCTATCTTCGGTGTAAAATAAGAGAGCGCCCCGGATGCGATTCGAACGCATGACCCCCTGATTTCTGTTCGGGCAAGAGCTGCTTTTTTTCACTTGCCGATAACAGTCAGATGCTCTACCGCTGAGCTACCGGGGCTCGCCTTTTTTATTATCACCTTCTGGCTTAAATTTCTTTGCCGCGCGCCGTTCACGGCGCTATGCGATTCATCATGCGCGGGAACGGGATGGCGTCGCGTATGTGCTCGAGCTTCAGCATCCACATCAGCAGCCGCTCGATGCCCATGCCGAACCCGCTGTGCGGCACCGTGCCCCACTTGCGCAGGTCGAGGTACCAGTCGTAATCGCTCGCCTTCAGCCCTTCCTCCTCGATGCGCTTCATCAGCGCCTTGTAGTCGTGCGTGCGCTGGCCGCCGCCGATCAGCTCGCCGTAGCCTTCTGGCGCCAGCAAATCCGCGGACAGCGTGACCTTCGGGTCGTCAGGCGCGGGCATGTGGTAGAAGGCCTTGATGCCCTTCGGATAGCGGTAGACGAAGAACGGCACCTTGTGCTTGAGCGTGAGCGCCTTCTCCTTCTCCCAGTCCAGATCGTCGCCGTACTTGACGTCCACTCCGTCCTTCTTCAGCAGTTCGATCGCGTCCGCGTAAGTCATCCGCTTGAACGGCGCTTTCACCGCCAGCAGCTCGGCCGGGTCGCGGCCGAACTCCTTCAGCTCCTGCGCGCACTCCTTCGCCACGGTCTGGCAGATGTGCGAGACGAACTCCTCCTCCATCTTCATCAGGCCGTCGATGTCCTGGAACGGCTCCTCGACCTCCAGGTGCCAGAACTCCGCCAGATGGCGTCGCGTGCGCGACTTCTCGGCGCGGAAGCTCGGGGATATTGTGAATATCTTGCCGATGCTCGCTATCGCTGCTTCGGCGTAAAGCTGCCAGCTCTGCGTCAGGTAGGCAGGCTTGCCGAAATAATCCACAGTAAACAGCGTCGAACCGCCCTCGCATGCCGCGGACATGAATATCGGCGACTGGAACTCGATGTAGCCGTGCTTGAGCAGCCAGTCGCGGGCGATATTCATCACAGCGGACCGCAGCTTCAGCATCGCCTGCATCTTCGGGTCGCGCAGCCACAGGTGGCGCTCGTCCATCAGGAATTCAGGTCCGTGCTCCTTCTTCGCTATGGGATAGTCCGGCTCCGCGGCCGAGATGACGTCCGCGCTCTTGACCGACAGTTCGTAGCCGCCGGGCGCGCGGCTGTCGGCCTTCGCCTCTCCGTCTATCGCCAGCACGGACTCGTCCTGCAGCTTCTCGATCCCGTCGAACAGCTTAGTGTCGGTCTTGCGGCTGAGCGTGCACTGCAGCAGCCCGGTGCGGTCGCGCAGCGTCAGGAACAGCAGACCGCCGCTCGAGCGCTTGTGGTACAGCCATCCGCGGACGCTCACTGCGCCCGTCTTCTTGCCGGCCAGCACCTGGCCTATCTCCGTAAAATTGTCCTGTCCTATGGCGCGATTCTCGGCCGCCGGTTGCTTCTGTGTCTTCGTCTTAGTCTTTTCGCTAGCCATGGTCAATCAATCCTCCTTTGCGGCGTCTGTCGGTCGGGCTGAACGTGGTCTAGAATCCGAGTATATTTTGGCATCCACCCTTCACATTCGACACCTTTCATAGAATGATGCGGCGGAATATTTAAACATTGCAGGCAGGTCATTATTATGACCATTCTCGTGAGCGCATGTCTTCTAGGTTGCAAATGCAGATACAACGGCAATGACAGCTTCAACAAAAAAGTCGTTGAACTATACGGAAAAGACGCTCTCCGTGCCTGCCCTGAACAGATTGGCGGGTTATCTACGCCGCGGGAATCGGCAGAGATAGTTGGCGACCGTGTACTTACCGAAGCTGGGGAAGACCTGACAGAAGCGTTCGAGTGCGGCGCGGAACGGACACTGTATATCGCACAGTCCGCCGGCGTGAAAAGGGCAATCCTAAGGCACAACAGCCCATCATGCGGATGCGGGAGGGTGTATGACGGAACGTTCACTGGGAGGCTCGCTGACGGATACGGCGTAACCGCCAGATTGCTCATGGCGAACGGCATAGAATGTGTTTCGGACGACTCAATCTGATCCTTAGCCGCCTTTCAGCCCGCAGTCTTCCTCAAGGCTCTGGGAGAAGAACTTCAGCCGCTTCAGCGCCGTAAGCACGTCGATGTCGCTCGTCTTCAGCTCCTCCTTGGTTATCTGCAGGAGGTGGTTCAGCCGGCTGAATCCGCCCGAGATGCCGAGCATTTCCGTAAGCACGGCCTGCAGCTCGTCCTTCGTAGGCTTGATCACTTCCGTCTTCCTTGCCATCTCTTCCATCCTGCCGAGGCAGCGCGCGGCGTCGAACATCATGCGGATGCTGCTGCTCGTTGCGGGTTTCTGGCCTGCCGGGCTGGGCATCATGGGGGTAACGGGTGCCGGCTCCGGCCTTGGCTCTACCAGGGCCGGCTTAGGTTGGATGCCCAGTACCGACTGCTTCAGGAGGGGGATGAACGTGCTGACCGAGCGCTTGACGATGTTCGTGACAGTGGAAGCGTCGCGCTCGTCCAGCCTGTATTTCGCTATAATCAGGTTGCGCAGCAGGTCGTCCCTGGGCAGGCTGCCCTCGCGGCTGAACGCCTCGTACATCTCGCGGAACATGGGCACGCCGAGGAACGCGCGCATCTTCGCTGCCGCGGGCTGCTCGTCCTTGGTGTAGAAGAATATGTCCCGTGCAAGCGCGGTCAGCATCAGCCGTCCCTTGCCTTCGATCAGGCCCCACCGCCTGGTGGATGCGAGCTTCCTAGCGAGCGCGCCGCCACGGATGTCCAGTACGCGCTCCATGGTCGCCATGTCGGCCGCTTCTCCGAGGTCTTTTACCCGCCGTGCGATCTCTATGGCATCCTCGAGATGGATTACAGGGAAGTCCTTGGACTCCCCGCGGCCCAAATCCCGCTCGGAATCGGCCGAGAACGTCGTAATGGGAGAGCCGTTCATAGCTAATTATTGGTGGGGCCGCTTTATTTTGATTGTGGTATCCGAGGAATAACGTCCGTGGAAAGACGGGGAATGTGGAGAGTGGCGTTGTTATACCAACCGAGCGCATAGCACTGTGGTTTGGTATCCCAGAGTGACAACAAGCCCCCGGCGGATGCCGCTAGCACGGCTCGTGCGTGAAACGCGCATATGCATGCCTATGCAGAACGGCGTACAGTATTGTCGACAATATGAAGGACCATATGGATTGCTATGAAGAGAAGTATGTGAGACAGGATACAAAACGATTTATAAACAGTTCGCGAAAGATGAATTAACTCTTCTTACGTTCGGGGGAACGTTCTCGTTACAGTCAATTCTCTTCTGCGACTTCTTGGTAAGATAACATAGTCGAAGACTATATAAGCGGTTTTCGATTGTGCAAAATATATTTTGCATAAAAAAAAGGAGGGAACAGGAAAGATTGGAGTTGAAAAACCATGGATTCGATAATAAAGAGCGCTCTTGGCAAAAGCCTCGGATCTGAAGAAGCGCCGAGGAGAAGATTGGAAAGCACCTCTGGTGCTACTTATGCCAACGTCGATTACTACAAGCTCGCCGAGCAGGAGTTCGGCTTTGCTGTGAAGAAGGCCAAAATCATCGTCGTCGGCTGCGGAGGAGCAGGCCAGAATGCCGTCACCCGGCTAACGGAGATGGGCATCGAAGGGGCCAGCACCGTGTCGATGAACTCGGACGCTAAGCACTTGGCCGTAGGCAAGGCAGACAAGAAGATCCTGATCGGGAAGGAGCTCACCCGCGGCCTGGGCTGCGGAGGGTATCCCGAGATTGGCAAGAAGTGCGCAGAGGAGAGCAGGAACGAGATAAAGGAAGCGATAGCGGGCGCGGACCTCGTGTTCGCGATCGCCGGGATGGGCAAAGGGACCGGGACAGGCAGCATACCCGTGGTATGCGAGATGTCCAAGCAGCAGGGTGCGATCGTCATCGCAGTGGTGACGATGCCTTTCAAGCTGGAAGGCTCGCGCATATCCAAGGCTGAGGACGGACTGGCCTCGCTGAGGCAGGTCTGCGACACAGCCATAGTCATCGAGAACGACAAGCTGCTCAAGTACGCGGGCAACATGCCTATCCAGAACGCATTCGCAGTGGCTGACGAGCTCATAGCTGCGATGGTCAAAGGCATAACCGAGACCATCACGCTGCCGAGCCTCGTCAACCTGGACTACGCGGACGTGCGTGCAGTGATGCACGCCGGAGGCGTAGCGGCGATAGGCGTAGGCGAGAGCAACAACAGCGACCGCGCGAAGGACGCCATAACCAAGGCGTTGCTGAACCCGTTGCTGGAAGTGGACTATACAGGCGCAGCTGGCGCCCTGATCCACATCACAGGCGGGCCTGACATGAGACTGGACGAGGTAAACATGATTGGCGAGATGGTCGCCCAGAGCCTCGACCCGTCGGCGCAGGTCTTCTGGGGGGCTAGGATACTCCCGGAGTTCGAAGGCAAGATCCAGGTCATCAGCATAATAACCGGCGTCAAGTCGCCGTACATACTGGGGCCTGTGAGCTACGACAAGCCTGTGGTCAAGGAAATCAGCCAGACCTTGGGCATCGACGTCATCCGCTAGGCGAAATGGCGCCTGCTCGACTGGAAAACAAGCATTTTGGTCTCCCGCGTTTGTTCTTTGCGGGAGATGGGTTCACCCCCATGCCGTTTACAAAAAACGAAGAGGCGATATGGAATGGAAGAAGACGTCTGGGACCCGCTGATCGACGAGGAAGAGGAAGACACAGAATAATGGCAGGGTTTGTACTAGGCCGACACGGATGACTGTTGTCCGGACACGAGCGGGATTTGGTTTCGGCCGTTTCGGGCCCGATTGCCCTTTTTACGGGCCCTTTGCTTTTATTTTTCCCTGCCTTCCTTTTTATCTTTTCCAGCTTCGGCAGAACTAGAAATTATACGGAATAGAATCCTGGAAAATAAAGAATCCAGCGGACGCCTTGGTCCGCTCGGTGACCGCTTCGACCCCGGCTTAAGCCGAAATCTCTGCAGCTTCGCCAGCCGCCTCGGCCTCAGGCATGCTGGTGATGTGCTTGATTATCACGACGTCGCCTATGGACTGGATCATCGGATAAGGCACTATGACGCCCTTGCGCCCGCCTACCATCTGCCCCAGAACGCCGCCCTTCGCCGCCTCGATCACGACGGAGCGTATCTTGAAGCGCGAGAGGTCGAACTCAAGGTCCGACACCTTGCCTGCGTAGAAGCCCTTGTTGGTGAACACGTCCTTTCCGAACATGTCGCCGATGTCTTTGACTGTTATTGGCATATCAGATTCCACCTTCTTCGTTTCTAAAACAGCTTTCGATATAACATTATTCGTGCCCAGACATTAATATCTGTTCTCGGCCGCGCGCGATTATTTCCGCGTCCGGATTTTTTCCTTTCGTTCCGATTTTCCTCTCGAATTATAGCTTTTAAAACGTTTTTCATGAAACATGTTTTTTACTATATGCTTTCGGAGAGGCGCCGCGAATCGCGAAAACGCGAAACATATAAATAAAAACGGGCGAATTAAATTAACGTTGAAGGCAATGCCCGGATCGCCTAACCCGGTATGGCAACATGGACCGTGAGTGTTTGAAAAAATGCTCTGGCTCTTGCAAGCCCGCTAAGCTGTCGGACGAAAGTCCTTGCGAGTTCAAATCTCGCTCCGGGCGCTACAACATAGCTGAAGCTACATCGATTGCATCGGAAAAATTCATTCCGTCGTCTTGCCGTCGAACTCCTCCGGCATTGCAAGCGCGTCCGCCTTCGTCGCGCGCACCGTGCCGTCAATGTGCTCCGGTGGAGAGTATATCGTGTACAGCTTCAGCTCCTCGCTGCCGGTGTTGACGACGTTGTGCTGCGCGCCCGACGGGACTATCGCGGCGTCGCCGTCCTTTACCTTGCGTTCGAGGCCGTCTATTATCACGACGCCCTCGCCCTTCTCGAAGCGGAAGAACTGGTCCACGGTGTCGTGCACTTCCATGCCTATCTCCTCGCCCGGCTTCAGGCTCATCAGCACGAGCTGGCTGTGCTTGCCGGTGTAGAGCACGCGGCGGAAGTCGCTGTTCGCTAGCGTGTCGTTCTCGATGTCCGTTTTGAAACCTTTCATGATCAAGACCTCGATAGTTATTGAGTTTCGGCCGGTTTATTAACTTTATCCACTACACCCAATTCTGCATCATGCCCCATCCGTAGAAGCCGGCATACGCATAAACGAGGTTCAGCACGATCTTGCCGGCGATCGCGGCCGCGAGCGCCTTGCCCTTCGGGTACTTGATCACGCCGAGCGATATCCAGAGGACGTCGTCGGGGGTCATCGGCGTGGCCGCGAAAGCGAATATCAGCAGCAGCCCGTACTTGTCGAGCCTGCCCTTCCACTTCGTGGTCCACTCGTCGATGTGGCTCTTGTATTTTTTCGGTATGACGGCGCGCCCGCCCAGCCCGATGTAGTAATGCAGGAACTGTCCGATGCCCGCTCCCAGGCCCGCGAGCACGCCGACCGCGAAAGGGTTCAGCTGCGTCGCCAGCACGGGCACCACGAGGTACGACGGGAACAATGCTATGAACAGCGAGCTCGAGCCGAGGAATCCCGATAGGAACGCACCGATGTATCCGAGCCCCTGGACCGCTTCTATGAGCCCTGTTATGCTGAGCATGGAAGCACTGAATTATACTTTGTACTTGTCGGCTTATCTCCTTGAGGAGCGTCCGACGCGCGCGCCAGATTGTTTTAGATTGTTTTATATCCGGCCGCACTCATAGTTGTTTCCTATGTCGTTGGAACTGTCGCAGCTGCTGTCGGCCGTCGTTTCGTACCCGGAGACGCTTACCATACTCAAGCTCCTGGCGTCCGCCGCGATGATGTTCGTCCTTGGCGCGGAGAGGCAGAAGCAGCGCAAGTTCATGGGGCCGCGCACGGTAATGCTCATCGGCTGCGCGTCGACGCTGTTCTCCACGATGGCACTCCAGTTCGACGCCGTTTTCATACTTGGCGGTATAATAACTGGCGTAGGTTTCCTGGGCGGCGGGGTGATAACTAAGGAACGCGGCAAGGTGCACGGGCTCACCACGGCGTCGCTGGTGTGGATGGCCGCCACCATAGGGATATGCGTCGGGCTCGGGCTCTACGTCACGGCAGTCTTCGCCACGGTCTTCTCCTACGCCGTGCTGCGCGCCAAGGACAAGCTCAGGGTCAGCTGAACTTTAAATTCTCGGAAACGTAACTTATTTTCGAGACTGGTATGGCGGTTATAGAAAAAATCCAGGACGTAGTGCAAACGTTCTACAACATACAATCGGAATTAAGTAACTTGTCCCTTTGCATGCTGCAAAACTCTCCCGACGTGAAGAGCTTTGAAGATAACAAGTATGCCACGGCGGCAGGCACGATTATGGACAAGATCGCGTATGACCTCATCCCGCTCAAAAACGCGTCGCCGTACTCGAAAATCAACCCGAAACGCATTGAAAACCTCTACCATGTCCTGAAAACCAACGTCGTCCAGTTCGTTGACGGGATGAAAAACAGTGCGGACTGGGGCGATGCGCATTGGCGGACCAACTTCTACAAGGACGGGAAGAAGGAAGAGCTGGACGCGCTGGTGACACATTTGTATGATACGCTGCACGGCGACAGGCTGAAAAAATTCACCACGGAGGAAATACCCGAGACCCTGCATTACTTCGCGCAGCTCGAACATGCGGGCAAGCTGGTCGAGGAGAAAGCCGCGCCGAAGAAGAAAAAGGCTGGAACGGCGATGGGACCGAACCAGCCTCCGATGCAGACCGCCGGCACCGTGGTCGCGGCGATAGCGGTCATCGCCCTGGCTTTCACCGTGCTGCGCGGCCTGAACAACCTCGGCATGGACACTTTCGGCGGCGCGCTGCCCGGTGCAGGTACGGGATTCTTCCTGCTGCCCGGCGGGCCTTTCGTGACTAGCCTGCAGATGGTGCTGTTCATGCTCGT
>JAPLUY010000005.1 GCA_026397385.1 Candidatus Aenigmatarchaeota archaeon | reverse complement strand
TCTCGTGGAGCGCGACTATCACCGGCGGCATCGTGAAATAGCGCTCGTGGTCCTTCACGAACCTGGCCTTGCGGGTGCCGCGCACCACTTCGCCCAGCTTCACTATGCTGCGGCTGTGGTCCACGCGCGTGGTCAGTCTCACGAAAACGGGCGTCTTGAACTTCTCCGAGAGCTCGAACGCGCGCTTCACGAAGTCTATGCACTCCTGCGAGTCCGACGGCTCGAGCATGGGGATGTGCATCATGCGGGCGTAGCACTTGCTGTCCTGCTCGGTCTGCAGGCTGCTCCATCCGCTGGGGTCGTCCGCGAACGCGATGACCAGCCCGCCGTCCACGCCCATCGAAGTAGACGCCCGCATGCTTCGCTATCGCCGCAAAAGTATCGCCTATCTCGCTCGCCGGCGTGCCCGGATACGTCGATGAGAACTGCACGCCCGCCTCGAGCGCGCCGCGCACTATGGCTTCGTTCCCGAGCATCACGGCCTTCTCGCCGGCCCTGCCAGAAAGCACCTTTTCGGACATGTTCGACTGCCTGCGCGGCCCGTCGGCCGCAGCAACTGTATATAATGATTTGAATCGATTTAAATAAATTCCATCCACATGCTGGGAGTTAAGGTTTGAAGGAAAAATGAAAACGAAGAACGTGCAAAACATCGATTGTCAATCAAAAAATTGAAACTCAGATCAGCGCTTCTTGCTCTTCTTCTTTTTTGCCACTTTTTACACCTCAGATTTATCGATAATATTATTTCGCGTTCCTTCAATATAAACGTGAGCAAAAAATTCAGAAATTTTTTTCCGGAAAAAAAATCCGTGTGCGCGGAATTTTGAAAGCGTTTATGCGGCAAAAACAAATAAAATTTATGAAAATAAAAATCTCCGCGACTTTCGAGGGCAAGTGCGACATCTGCGGCGAGGATGCGGTAGTTTTCACTGCGGGCGATGAGGACACGAAGAAGGCGGTGACGATATGCAAGGCGTGCGCGCTCGAGAACGCCGGGATGCAGACGTCGGACATAGTCGAGAAGCACGGTCACGTCGACGAGTCGATTTTCAAGGGCGACGCCGTGTCCATCAAAGGCATGGACAAGCTCATGTCGAAAGTCGCGAAACTCAAGGAGAAGGAAGAGGAATCGAAAGGCAACAACTGAGCGCGTCCTGATTGGCGCTGCCGGACCGCAGGGCTTAAGAACGTTAGCATAAAGTTACTAACTATGTCTTACCGAGGCGCGGATGAGTTCCTTTTCATGCCAGACTCCGCAGAGTTGGGGCTGGCTGAGTGCCACGGCCGTGTCCTGCCGTATGACGGGAAGTGGACGGTCTTCAACACGCCGCTGATAAAGACCGAGCGCTATGCTGCCATGCCGGCCCGCTCGTCAGGAAAAAGGTCGGCGCTGCTGAACGTGGACGGGCCGTGGTACAAGATCAAGGGCGTCGCGCCCACCGACGCGCGCTTCGAAGGGCGCGATACGCCCGTGGGCGGCCAGAAGGCGGATGCGGTCATGAGGGAGCTCGCCGCGGCCGACGTGATGGCGGAATACGGCCGCAGCCACGACATCCCGGCGCCGATGGAGCCAGTCTGCGCGTTCGACTATGAAAAAAAGTTCCTGGGTAACGACGTCTACGCGTCGGTGCTGAAGGTGCGCGGCGACTTCCGGCTGTCCGAATTCGCATCGAGGTTCTGCGACCTGCTGGTGGGCATGCGTCAGGACGGCGTGCGCGAAGCCGAGGAGCTTCGCAGACTGGTCTACGGCATAGGCGATTTCCTCGGGTTTTGGTACGGCGGCTTCGAGCGCGCGGGCCTGTGCTGGGGCACGATTCCACGCGACGACCCGGCATCGCGCGGACGCATCCACAGGTCGAGCGCTGGCATGCACAACATAGCGTTCTACACTGTTGTCGGCGGCATAGACGTCGGAATGGTCGATCTGGGGAAGAGCTGTGCCAGTACACCCGACAAAGTAGATTTTGAGGTCAAGCGCATACGCAACGCGCTGAAGGCGCTTGATGGAGGGCTGTATTTTCTCGAGCACGGCCGCGACTGCGATTCGATTGTGAACTGGATATCGAACTACAGGACGAAGACCATCTCGCCGAAGATGTCGCTGTTCGCCGGGGGATTCGACCCGTACGGCGGCGTGCCTGAACCCAAGGAGTTCGAGTCGATAATGCATTTCGAACGCGGCCGCAGAGGCTCGACGCCCAAGGCGCTGGACAAGGCGACGTTCTACGATGTCGTGAACGCGCGCAAGTGATTTCAGCCGCGCCTCTTGCCGACGGCGCGCTTCTTCGCAGGATTTTTCTTCGCGTTAGGTGCCTTCGGCTTCGCGGCTGCAGCCACGACCGGTCTCGGCATGACCTTCCCGTACTCCAGCGGCTTCGAGCATTTGGCGCACGTCGGCGTACCGTTCTTTATCAGTATGTCATCGAAACCGAGCCTGCCGTGCTCGGGGCAGAAGCACCTGGCCTGCATGCGCCTATCCTCCGCTGTATGCGGGCATCTTCATAGAAATGAGGTTCGCTATGCTCGCGACTAGCTTCGGCTCCACGACTATGATGTCGCTCGCCGTGATTATGCCGAGCAGCTTGTCGCCTTCCACGACGGGCAGCTTCTTTATCTTGTGCTCGACCATCAGGTCGACGGCCTGCTCGATCGTGCTGTCCGGAGACACCGTGACGACCTCCGGCGACATTACATCGCCGACCTTGGTCTCGTCCGGGTTCTTGTTGGCCGCGACCGTCTCCAGAATGTTGTGCTCTGTGATTATGCCTGCTATGCCTTTTTCGCCGATCACGACGAGGCTGCCGATGTTGTACTTGTCCATGACCTCGGAGGCCTCGCGTATCGTGGCCTCCAGCTTAGCAACGACGACGTT
The DNA here is from genome assembly GCA_026397385.1 of Candidatus Aenigmatarchaeota archaeon. Classification (GTDB taxonomy): domain Archaea; phylum Aenigmatarchaeota; class Aenigmatarchaeia; order CG10238-14; family SCSR01; genus JAPLUY01. The sequence continues at coordinate 33,938 of JAPLUY010000005.1, read as the reverse complement.
GGTGTTCATGACGTCCTTGACCATCATAACATTAATTTCGTCCCGCAAACTATTAAGTCTTCGCCGCGTTTTCGAGCGCTCGAAGCCTCCTGTCGCGTGTGGAAATCAATTTAACTCCCGCGCCACAACTATCTGATGGAACCCTTCTACTGAACGGAGACGTGACCGCCCCATGGACCCGATTGAATCCGAAGAAGTGCTGGAAGTGCTGCGAGGCATGAAGAGGCGCGGGATGGGCAAGCTCCCGCTGAAGGAAGTCTTCAAGTCCGTCATGGGAAAGCGCATATGCGGGTCCAGCAAGTCGGTATCCGAGTGCCTGCGCGGGCTGCAGCGCCGGGGGAAGATACGCACGCTGAACCGCGGCGTGGACATCGAGCTTCTCGAGGACATCAAGGTCGAGTACGTCCAGTCGTCGCTCGTGCGTGCGAAGTTGTAGGTGCGGGCCCATGCCAAAAAAGACCAGGAAAACGAAGCGTCCGGCGCCCGATGTCGGGGGCAGGTCCAGGACGCGCCGGGAGATACGCGTGGAGCGCTTCATCATCGAGCAGATGGACGAATACATACGCCTGCACAAGGAACACGAGAAGGACCTGCGCTACATCGGCTGAACGCGTTCTCCGGCCAGCTATTTCTTGATATCAAGCACGCTCTGCGGCTGCTGCGGTTGCACCCTAGCCTTCTCCGGCCAGCGCCAGGCGATGATGTAACCGGCAGCGACGATCGCGACGCCCGCGACGAACGTGTAGAGCAGCATGTCGTTCATCGGGCCTACGACGCTGTCGACCATCGCGCCGATGTCTATGCCCGCGGTCGCAAGCTGCGCCTTGGCGGAAGAAGGCACCATTGCCGATATCATGTAGGACTTGCCGAACGTCAGTATGAAGTACGCTACGCCGACCATTGCAGTATGCGTGCCGATCGACTTGAGCCTCGCGGCCCAGTTCTCGTTAGCCGCCAGAAGCATCACCGCGCCCGCTGCCGTGATGATCGCCAGCACGGGCTGCACGAAGAGGAAGAACGCGTTGCCCTCGGCCGACATCACCACCAGCAGCCTTCCCTGCTGCATGCAGTCGACGAAGCCGCAGGTGTAATTGTAGTCGTACAGCGCGTTCGCCACGGCCTTCGCGGTCAGGTTGCCGACAGTCGCTGCCACGTCCGGCGAATATTCGGTCGCCGCGATCAGCTCGGGACAGCTTATCGATATCTGCAGGCTCCCGCCGCCGACGGAGCTCATGTCAACGGCGCCGCTCTGCAGCGCCTCCCTGCCCTCGCACATCGCCAGCACGTCCTGCCTCTGCGCGTAGTTGTCGACGCCCTGCACGCTCTGGCGTATGGTGGCAGTCGCATACGGGCCCAGTATGTTCGTGAAGAACGGGATGGCGTTGCCGCGGGCGGTGAAGTCCGCCAGGCCCGCCGCCGTTATCGCAAGCGCGAGCGCCAGCGAGAACAGAATGCCTCCTACGAACTTGCCTGCGCTGCGTGTGAGGCTCATAGATAGACTTTGTGAAGCTCCGCTTAAAAAAACGAACCGGGCGTGCGCGGGCGGTTCAGCCTGACTCGTCCTCGTCCCCGTGTCTCTGGCCTTCCTGTATGAACATCTCCCTCTCGACGTATTCCCTGCTCTGCGGCACCCTTATGTCGCTGACCCTCGACAGCTCGAGCAACCGCGATTTGATGCGGCTTGCGAGCGCGGACAGCGCGCTGGGCGGCGTGTACTCTACGCCGGCCAGGCTAGCCGCGAGTCTCATGAATCCGATGCTCGCCGACGCGCTGGGCGCGGACTCGATTATCGGCACGCCGGATGCGAGGCTCTTCGCCATGCCGGAGTCGAACGGGATGGAGCCTACGACGGGCACGGCCAGCACCGATTCGACCGTGTGCTCGAACAGCTCGTGGCCCTGGCCGGTGACCATGTTCAGCACCACGCCGACCTTCTTGTGCCCGAGCTGCTTGATTATGCCTATGGATCGCAGCACGTCGTTCAGCATGGGCACGAACGGGTTCGTCACGAAAAGTATCTCGTCCGCGGCGTTGAGCACGCACACGGCCTCGCGCCCGAGCCCCGGCGCCGAGTCCAGCAGCACGAAGTCGAACTTAGTCGGGTCCGCGAGCTTCACCACTGTCTTCCTGAACTTCTTCAGGTCCAGGCCTATCAGGTCGGCCATGTCGAGAGATGCTGGCATCACGCGCAGCCCGTCGTGGTTGTACACTGCCGCGTCCGCGGCCACGCGGTCCAGAAGCACGTCGTTGAGCGTGCGCTTGTAGTCTGTTATGCCCAGGTAGTATCCGAGGTGCGGCGTGGAGAGGTTGCAGTCCACTATGAGCACGCGCTTGCCGAGCGCGCGCAGCGCCAGCCCGAGGTTGGCTGCGACGGTGGTCTTGCCCACCCCGCCCTTGCCGGAAGAAATGCCTATTACCCTCGTCATCCAGTTCGCACCGTACCGTTCGCCTGTCTTCCGCGGCAAATGCGCGGATAAAATTAGATTTCTGTTTCTCCGCAGATAAGCTTTTTCTCCGGCAGGCCCCAGAGCCCGCGTCCCGTCTGATTTATAAGCGTCGAAGGAGATGTTAAGAGGTATCCGAATGGTACGAGTGGTTTTCTTGTCCGAAAACGATGGCGCGATAATACAGACGTCCGGGCTGACTAAGAAGTACGGGGACTTCGCGGCGGTCGACGGCGTGGACCTGTCTATAAAGCCGGGCGAGATATTCGGACTGCTCGGTCCGAACGGCGCGGGCAAGACGACGCTGATATCGATGCTGTGCACGACGGTGATGCCGAGCTCCGGCAGCGCGTCGATAAACTCCTTCGACGTCGTCGCACGCCCAGGCGACGTGCGCCGCAACATAGGCATAGTGTTCCAGGAGCAGAGCCTGGACGACAGGCTCACCGGCCGCGAGAACCTTGAGCTGCACGCCACCCTGTACGGACTGGACGCCGCCACTGCGTCGCAGCGCATAGCCAGCGTGCTGGACCTGGTCGAGCTGAAGGACAAGGCCGACGCGCTCGTACGCACTTATTCGGGCGGCATGAGGCGGAGGCTGGAGATCGGGCGCGGGCTGGTGCACTACCCGAAGGTTCTGTTCCTCGACGAGCCGACGATCGGGTTGGATCCGCAGACGCGGGAGCACATATGGGCCTACGTCAAGGACCTCGCGAAGCGCGAGCAGATCACCATCCTCATGACCACGCACTACATGGAGGAGGCCGAGATGCTGTGCACGCGCATCGCCATCATCGACCACGGGAAGATCATCGCCCTGGGCACGCCGGACGAGCTGAAGTCGATGCTCGGCGGCGAGACCGTGGTGCTGAAGCTGAGGGACGCGGACACGCCGGCCGTGCGCGAGAAAGTGCAGGCGACGTTCCCGGACGCGAAGCTGTTCGACGGCAGCATGGTGCTGTCCGTCAAGGCCGCTGAGAAGGAGATAAGCGGCGTGCTTGAGCAGGCCAGGAGCGCTGGCATCGACGTGCTCGAGACGAGCATGCACAGGCCCACGCTGAACGACGTGTTCCTCAAGCTCACGGGCCGAGAGATACGCGACGAGAAGGCCGGCACGGCCGATGCGATGCGCGCGTTCGGGCGCATGCACAGGCATTGAACGCGGGTGTGAAGCATGACGATGAAGAACGAAGTGATGGGGGTTTATGCGGTGTGGCTGCGCGAGTTCAAGCGCTTCTACCGCGACCGTGGCAATCTTCTGGGATCGGTGGCAAGGCCGCTGATGTGGTTCCTCATTATCGGCGGGGGCCTTGGCGCTGCAGGCCAGCAGGCTACCGGAGGCTTCAGCTACTTCACCTTCATAGCGCCGGGCATAATCGGCATGACCGTGCTGTTCACGTCGCTGTTCCAGGGCGTGTCGGTCATCTGGGACCGCGAGTTCGGGTTCCTGAAGGAGATGCTCGTGGCGCCGATTTCGCGCGTGTCCATCGTAATCGGCAAGGCGCTCGGCGGTGCGACGTCGTCGCTGCTCCAGTCGCTGCTGATAATCGGCGTCGCGTACGCCGTAGGCGTCACGATGCCAATAGCGGGCGCGCTGGCCATGCTGCCGCTCATCGTAGTCATATCCGTGGGCTTCACCGCGCTCGGCCTTACCATCGCGTCGTTCATGGACACGATGGAAGGATTCAACGTCATAATGAACTTCATCGTGATGCCGATGTTCCTGCTTAGCGGCGCGCTCTTCCCCATCGCGGCTACGGGCGGGCTGATGGCAACGGCCGTCTACCTGGATCCGATGACGTACGGCGTCGAGGCGCTGCGCTACGCTGCCATAGGCGTGTCGTCCGTCAGTCCCGTCGTCTCGCTGGCGGTCGTGTTTGCGTTCACCGCGGCCATGAGCGTGGTCGCCACAGTGGCGTTCAGCAGGCGCAAATAAGACTGCGGAGAGCGAGTTAGTCTTATCGCGGGTGTTCCGATGGCCGACAGAACCAGCAGCGACTTCTTCTATTACCGCCCGATGTTCTCGGGGCGCCCGGAGCAGAGGAAGCCGGTGCTCACGTTCGCGCTTATCGCCGTGTGCGCGGTCGCGTTCCTGATTGACGTCGTGTTCTCCATATCGGACTTCCTCGCGTTCACGCCCGCGACCGTCGCGTCGCAGCCGTGGACGCTCGTGACCGCGGTGTTCATGCACGCCGGCATCGAGCACCTGTTCTTCAACATGTTCGCGCTCTTCATATTCGGCACGTACCTCGAGACGCGCGTGAAGCCGGACCAGTTCCTGACGGTCTTCTTCATCGCGGGCATCCTGGGCAACGTCGCATACTGGGCCACGGACCCGCTCGGCACCATACCGGCGGTGGGCGCGAGCGGCGCGATCTACGGCATCATGGGCATGCTCGCAGCGCTGTATCCGGGGCTGACGGTGTACGTCGTGTTCGTGCCCATGCCGATGGTGTTCGCGGCCGTGCTATGGTTTGTCCTGGAGTTCGTAGGTTTCTTCACGCCCTCGGACATCGCGCACCAGGCGCATATCGCCGGCCTCGCAATCGGCGTGCTGTACGGGCTGTACCTGCGGCGCCAGCGAAAGAAACCGGCGTACTTCTGGGAGCGCTGAAGCGACGGCGAAGACGGCTTAAGCTTCACGTTCGAATATTATTTCAGAATTGCAGGCGGCGTCACGATGGACCGTTATCAGATTCGAATTTTCGAAGAGAACGTGAGCGGCGTGCCTGAGACCAGTTACGACCCGCGCAGGATGATGCGCGACATGGAGCGCTTCCACGGGAAGCCTATGCCCGCGAACCTGCTGGAGCATCTGTACATCGACGAGGCGGTGCTGCCCTATTTGCTCGAGTGCAAGCCGGCCTACGCCACGTTCGACAAAAACATCGTCGGCATAGGCATGGGAGTGGGCAGGCCGAAATTGACGATGGCGACGGATCCGGAAAGCGGCATAACCGACCTGAAGATGGAGCTCGAGCACTACGAGACCCTCCTGTCCGCCGACGCCCGCGGCCCGCACTGGCTCGAACTCGCGTCGCGCATGGTCGAGCCGCTCAACGAGCTATGCACAGACTCGCGCAAGCCTGTCGACGTCTACACGTGCGCGCTGAGCTACAACTTCCTGCGCAGGTTCTACGGCGGAAGGGAAAGCATGCGGACGTGGAGGAACCGGCTCCCATACGACGCGCCGGTGCTCGACGAGAATGTGAGGCTGATATCTACGAACGGCACGAAGAAGAACAACGTGCCCATCGAGAAGAAGACGTACGAGTCGTGCCTGAAGGACTGGGTCGGCAACCTCGTGCGGAAGAAGCTCTGGTTCGGGCTGGAACCGGAGGTCGTCGATGAGGTGCTGCCGGAGTACGTGCGGAAGAAGCTTGTGGACGATGGCGGGTTCCTCGACCTCAAGCGCATCCGCGCCGCGACCGCCTACAAGGTGAAGCTGATTCGCGAGGAGCTGCGGAACCGAACTCACGAAAAGGAAGAAGACCTGGCCGATGCAATGAATATACATGGCAGGCACGCGCATAGACTTCGACGGTCTGATTGATAGGCACCTCATGCGCGAGCAGCGGCCGAAGGCCGTCGGACGCTACTACCCGTCGGAGATCGGCAAGTGCATACGGAACGTATGGTACTCCTATAACCATCCGACGGAGATCAAGCCCGAGCTGCGGCGCGTGTTCGAGATGGGCAACATCCTCCACGACTTCATCATAGAAGTCCTGCGCGACACGCGCAACGGCGACATACAGCTGCTCGATGCGGAGATGCCGTTCAAGCTCGAGTTCGGCGAGCCCGACAGCAAGTTCGTCGTGTCGGGCCGCATCGACGACCTGCTCTTGCTGAAGGCCGGCGACAAGAAGGTCCTGGTGGAAGTAAAATCCACGAAGACGCTGAAGTACATGCGCGGGCCGATGGAGCACCACAAGACGCAGCTGCAGTTCTACATGTACGCCACGGGCGTGCACGACGGGGTGATGCTGTACATCGACAAGTCCACCCTCGAGACGAAGAGCTTCGAGGTCGCGTTCTCGATGGACCAGGCCAAGCGCATAATCAACAAGTTCCGCGCGCTGCACAAGCACCTGACCGCGGCGACGCTGCCGGCGCCCGAGGCTAAGAAGCTGCCGGACGAGAAGTGGATGTGCCGCTACTGCGAATACGCGGACAAGTGCGCGAAGGACGAGAAGTAAGTTGTGCGGGATTCGAACCCATCAGAACTTCACGCCGTACCTATCCAGCACGGCTCTCATCTTCTTCGGGCTGTCAAATAGGTGAGTGTACAATTCGGCGTTGAAGCCATAAGCACGGGCCGCCAGTATGTTTACAAAGAAATCGTCGAAGTACAGGCAGTTTTCCGGCCGGATGCCGGTGACTTTTTCGACCTTATTGAATATCCGCCTGTCCGGCTTGCTATGTCCGACTTCGGACGACAGTATCGTATAATCGAAATTATCGTAATAGCCAAGCATGCGGTTGGTGTCTGCGTGATCGGTCGGCATATTGCTCAGCGCAACGGTGACGTAATTGGCCGATTTCAGCGACTTGATAATCTCGGCAACACCGGTATCCAGTCTATCCCACCCATTGTAACATTTCAGATGCCGGTCCAATTTTTCCTGTTTGTGGGCGGGCGTCTCATGCTCTCCCAAAATTTTGGCGAGCTTGTCGCTTATCAGGTATGCGTAGTATGGAACGTAACGATACCACTGACCTAAGTCTATCTTCAAGACAACGCCATGCATGTCGAAGACCACAGCCTTGATTTTCGGCTTGGTTTTCGTCGGGTGGTTTTCCATACCATTTTCTGGGACGGCAAAGGTTTTATATTGTAGCAATGACTGCTCGAAGGACGAGAAGTGAGTTTCAGCTCAGCCTCTTAACGCTGAATCCGTCTGATGCCGCGTGGTCTGTTATGTACGGGCAGTGCCCGACTCCGACGAAGATTATGTTCTTCGGGTCGTTGAAGAGAGGCCTGCTCCTTTCGTAAAACTTCGGATTGCGATCGTAGAACACCGGGCCGAAAGATGCCGAGTTTTCCGGGGACGACACCTCCCGCATGACGCTCGCGATGTCACCGTCCACGTAGGGGACGAACATTGCACGCATAGCGCGCTCCTGCGCCGTGCCTTCCAGAATCTCCTTGATGATGTCAATCATCTTTCTCGCGTCTACGTTTCCACCGACCTTTTTGAGAGCCTGCATCTGCTCCTCCACGCTTTCCAGCGGCAGTAAAGCCTTGCCCATGTCTTTTGCTCGATAATAGAACTCGGCGTCAAGTTGTATCGGCTGCATACAGTACATCTCTGCCGTGTACGCGGTCATCGCAATTATTGCAAGGTCGTCAGTCTTCCGCGCGTCATCGTACATAGTGCGAAATATTTTTGAAGCGCGTTTCCCGTACAGCGTTCCAATCTTGGCAATGTCGGTTTTCACCACGTTGTCCAGCGCCCTGATTTCCGAACCAAGAGTTTCGCCGAGCTTGTGTTTCGACTCGTATATTGAGCCGTCGATGCCGGACGCCAAGGCGCCTATGTCGGTCTCGAACGCCGCCGTTTCCTTTCCGTCCAGATAGAACTCTGCCATCTCGGGCAGCGTGCGGCTGAAGCGCTCGTCGTAAAGCTGCTTCGGGATTATATGTGCGGTTCCGACAAGCGTCGAGCCGCCTATGTCGTACACGAACGGCAGCGTGCCCCTTTTCATGAGTATGATGATTGGCAGTAAGGTTTAAGAACACGATGCTACCGCGAGTACGCTAAGGACGAAAAATAGGAAACGTGAAACGAAAGAACTTCAACCATCCGGGCGCTTTGACTTGTCTGCCAGCGCGTACCTGCTCCTTCCGAAGCCGTGCTTGTACGCCCGGTAGCGCTTCTTCGGCTTCCTGTCAGGTTCCTGGTCGCTCCATCCCAAGGGTCACACCGCCAAAGCTCACTTCTTTTTCTTGCTCGCTCCACATCCGCAGCCGCACGCCATCCGAACCGCCTCCGTTTTTTTGTCAAGCCTTTCCGGAAAAGAACAAATCAACTATGCCCGAGGTCCCTTTTATTTCTTCCATTTCTCCCGCAGCCTGCGCCACTCGCGCTCGTAGTCGATCTCTCCCTTCCAAGGCGAGTGCGAGTGCTGCTTGTTCGTGATTATCAGGAACACCGCGGCCGCGGTGCCGACTACGACCGCGACGATCACCCCGAACATCAGATAGTTCGTGTTCCCGCCGAACCACACCGGGCGGAAGCCCGTCGTCGAGCACGAGTTGCCCGTGCACGTCTCGCCCGCGTTGCAGTCCCCGTCCCCGCAGCACTGCACGGACTCGATGGTCGCCGCGCACACGCGCAAGCCGTTCGACGGGCTGACCTTGCAGTTGTACCTCGACATCTGCAGCGATGTGCACGACTCTATCGGGCAGTCCGAGTCCGATGCGCACTCGTCGTTGGGCAGCCTGCTCGTCGTGCTCGCCATGGTGGTCGTGGTGCTGGGCGCCGCGGTCCCGCCGAGAGTCAGCGCGCTCGACGTCAGGGACAGCCCGCTCACCTGCGCCGGGTCGTGCGTCGCTACGCCCGTCGCGTCCACAGAAGCGAGCGTGGCCGCGTACGTGCTTCCGTAAGCGCCGCCTTTCATGTCGTACGCCAGCAGCATGGTCCTGCTCGTGCCCGCAGGCACCGTGTAGGCGCTGCCGATCGCGAAGTTCATCACGCCGTCGTTCATGGAATAAGTGCCGTAGCCGAGCATGATGTCGCCCGTGTTGTAGGCGCCGTCGCCGTTGGCGTCCTCGACCAGGTATGTCATCCCCACGTCTGCGGCGTCGTCGCCGGTGCCCCCCCGGAGAGCGTGAGCTGCATCACGGTCGCGTGGCTGGTGTTACCTACGGGCCAGTCGCGGCCGGAAGGGTTGTACGGTCCCGGCACGACGGCGAGCGACGGCTGCGGGTTCTGCACCACGGCGAAGCCCGCGGCCGACAGGCTGTAGACGGTGTCGGTAGCCGAGTTGTAATATCCGTCCGCGTTCACGTCGGCGGCGATGTCGTACGATCCGACGGCCGGGCCGCTCCACAGCAGCGTGAGCGGCATGTGCCCGCTCGAGTTCGTGCTGATGCTTTTGTAGCCTCCTGACACGTCCGTGAGCGCGGCGCCGTCGGTCCAGCTGTTGCTGTCGGCCGTGGCGTACAGGCGCACGGCGCGGCTCTCGTTCGTTATGTTCGCATCCGCGGCCGCGTACACGGTGCCGTTTGTGTAGAAACTGCCCACCGCGCTGCCGGCGGCGTCAGCGGCGAAGATGCTTGCCGCCGCAGGCCGTGCGAGAGCGCACGCGGACATCGCCAGCGCGACCGCTAAGACAGCGGCAGCTGCGAAAGAACGAGCCATAATTCATATTCGTCTTGCACGAATAAAACGATTCGGCCGGCCCGGCTAGCAAACCTTTTTAATCGGCCGAACACAGAATCTAATAATGGCGAGGTCGAGAAGGCTCAGGCGCGTCCGCGTCCGTGTGCGCAGCGCGGTCGGCGAGCATAAGAGGGCCATGTTGGGCGTGCTGCTCGTGATGCTGTTCGTGTCGATGACCTCGCTCACGCTGACGCAGTACATAATGTCGTCCATCGCCACGCTCGGCTTCGAGCGCATAGCGATCGCGTCGCTCGTGATTATAGGCCTGCTACTGATCGCGGTCGAGTCGAGGATGCGCGCCAAGCAGGCCGTCGCGGGCGTACGCTCGGGGGTCCGACGCCTGCGCAGGCGCGGCAGGAAATCGAGCCGCAGGCGCAGATAGACTCGGAATCCGCTTCTTGCGGCGCTCAGATTCCTGCGTCCTTCCTAAGGATGTCGGCCTTGTCGGTCTTCTCCCAGGTGAAGTCCGGGTCGTCGCGGCCGAAGTGGCCATAGACGGCCGTCTTCCTGTAGATCGGCCGCAGCAGCTTGAGCTGGTCGATTATCGCGCGCGGCCGCAGGTCGAAGTGCTTGCGCACGAGCTCGACGATCTTCTCGTCCGCGCATTTGCCGGTGCCGAACGTGTTGACCATCACCGAGATGGGCTGAGCGACGCCTATCGCGTACGCGACCTGGACCTCGCACTTGTCAGCCAGGCCTGCCGCTACGATGTTCTTCGCGATGTATCGTCCCATGTACGCGCCCGAGCGGTCGACCTTCGACGGGTCCTTGCCAGAGAAGCAGCCTCCTCCGTGCCGGCCGGCTCCGCCGTACGTGTCGACTATGATCTTGCGTCCGGTCAGCCCGCTGTCCGCGAGCGTGCCGCCTATGACGAACCGTCCGGTCTCGTTGACGTGGAACTTCGTGTTCGCGTCGAGCAGGTTCGCGGGTATGACAGGCTTGATCACGTGCTCGATCACGTCGCGCTTCACCTGGTCGTGCCCGGCCTCCTCGCCGTGCTGCGCCGCGATGACGACAGCGTCGACGCGTATCGGTTTGTTGTCCAGATATTCGACCGTGACCTGCGACTTGCCGTCAGGACGCAGGTACTTGATTATGCCCTGCTTGCGGCAGTCCGCCAGACGCTTGACGAGCTTGTGTGCCAGCATTATCGGCAGCGGCATAAGCTCGGGCGTCTCGTTCGTCGCGTAGCCGAACATCATGCCCTGGTCGCCCGCGCCCTGCTCGTGGTCCGCGCTCTGGGCGACGCCCTGCGCGATGTCAGGCGACTGCTCCTCGATCGACGTGAGCACGCCGCACGTCTGCCAGTCCAGGCCGTCCTTGGCGTTATCAAAACCGATTTCTTTCAGCGTCTTGCGAACGATCTGCGGGATGTTCACGTACGTCTTCGTCGTGATCTGCCCCGTCACCATCACGGTGCCCTGCATTATCAGGTTCTCGCAGTCGACGTGCGCCTGCGGGTCGTTCGTGAATATCGCATCGAGCACGGCGTCGGATATCTGGTCCGCCACCTTGTCCGGGTGTCCTTCTGCTACGGACTCGGACGTGAAGAAGTATCTGCCTTTGTTCTCCATGAAACCACCTTGATATGCGCTTCGTGGCGGGGGTTATTAATCTTTACTGAAAGGAATATTCCTATAGGAATATGATGCTTATGGCGTTGCCGGAAGTGCGCGAGATAGGTCGCAGGCGAAAGGCCGCGGGGATGACGCAGAAGGAGCTGGCTCTGCGCGCGGGCGTTAGCCAGTCCATCGTGGCGAAGATAGAGGCGGGCAGCGTCAGTCCGAGCTACGACATAGTGCGGCGGCTGTTCGCCGTCTTCGATGAACTGGGCCGCGCGACCGAGGCGCGCGCGAAGGACGTGATGAGCGCGGACGTCGCGACGATCGGACGCAAGAGCACGCTTGGCAAGGCGGTGGAACTGATGAACAAGCGCGGCTATTCGCAGCTGCCAGTGGTCGACGGCGCGCACGTGGTGGGCGGCGTGTCGGAGAAGACCGTGCTTGACGAGATAGCCCACGGGAAGAAGCTCGATGACATTATGCGCACGCGTGTGGACTCCGTGATGGACGACGCACCGCCGATCGTGAGCGAGAACGAGGCGATAGCGACGGTCTCGGCGCTGCTGCAGACGAACGCGGCCGTGCTCGTGACGAAGGGCACGCACACCGTGGGCATAATAACGAAGGCCGACCTGTTCAAGATCGCGAGAAAGTGAACCGCCGCGGACCGCAGACTTCTTGTTTTGCGTATCATTCATCTGGGAATTCCACTGACGGTGGTGCCATACCAATCTTCGTTAAACCCGATGCTTTTACAGTATTCTTCGGTCTGGCAGCTGATCGAACTGCACACTTCGCACGGAGGGCACACCACGCATCCGCTCGGACAATCGGAATAAGAGAACGATGAACATTCTTTGCCAGGCGCCCGAGCGATGACCACAACCGTCAGAATTATCGCTAGCGATAGAACAAAAACGAACGGAGGCACTTTGTTTTCCATTGTGCGCTCATCCTATGTAGTTCGGCACGTCGGACTTCATGCGGTCCTCCTGCATCTTCCTCCTGCGGTCCTCGAAGCTCGTGTAGTGCTTCTGCAGGTTCGGCGTTATGCTCGGCCCGACGCTCTTCAGCGCCTCCTCGAAGTGCTTCGGCTTGATCTCCTTCGTGTCGATGTCCTCGCGCAGCGCGTTCATCCCCGCTTCGCGCGCGAGCGCCTCGATGTCGGCGCCGCTGAAGCCGTCGGTCTTCTCGGCCAGTTCGTTCAGGTTCACGCCCTTGAGCGGCATGTCCTTCGTGTGTATCTTGAATATCTCGAGCCTCGTCTTCTCGTCCGGCGTCGGCACGTACAGCAGGCGGTCGAAGCGGCCCGGCCGCATCAGCGCCGAGTCGATCATGTCCGGCCTGTTGGTCGCGGCCATTACGACCACGCCCTTCAAATCTTCCAGCCCGCTCATCTCAGACAGCAGCTGCGATACGACCGTCTCCGTGACCTGCGTGCCCGTGTTCGCGCCGCGCCTCGGAGCGAGCGAGTCTATCTCGTCGAAGAATATCACCGTGGGCGCGACCTGTCGCGCGCGGCGGAATATGTCGCGGATTGCTTTTTCCGACTCGCCGACCCACTTGCTGTAGACCTGCGGGCCCTTGATGCTGATGAAGTTCGCTCCCGATTCCGTGGCAACGGCTTTCGCAAGCATCGTCTTGCCCGTGCCGGGCGGACCGTACAAAAGTATGCCCTTCGGCGGCTTTATGCCCACGCGCGCGAAGCTCTCCGGGTTCTTCAGCGGCCACTCGACCATCTCCTGCAGGCGCTGCTTCACGTCCTCGAGTCCGCCGATGTCGCTCCACTTGACCTTCGGCACCTCGATCATGACCTCGCGCATCGCGCTCGGCTCGACCATGCGCAGCGCGTTCTCGAAGTCCGACTTCGTAACGACGAGCTTCTCCATTATCTCGCGCGGCAGCTCTTCCTCGTTCTTCCACTTGATCTCGGGCAGCACGCGGCGCAGCGCGCTCATCGCCGCCTCCTTCGTCAGCGCTGCCACGTCCGCTCCGACGTAGCCGTACGTCACGTCCGCGAGCCAGTCGAGGCTGACCGTCTTGTCCATAGGCATGTTGCGCGTGTGGATCTTCAAAACTTCCAATCGTCCGCTGCGGTCCGGCACCGGTATCTCTATCTCGCGGTCGAAGCGCCCGCCTCGGCGCAACGCGGGGTCGATGGCGTTCGGCCGGTTCGTCGCGGCTATCACTATGACCTTGCCGCGCTTCTTCAGCCCGTCCATGAGCGTCAGCAGCTGCGAGACGACGCGGCGCTCGACCTCGCCTGTGACTTCCTCGCGCTTCGGCGCTATGCTGTCTATCTCGTCGATGAATATGATGCTCGGCGCGTTCTTCTCGGCCTCGTCGAATATGTTGCGCAGGTTCGCCTCGGACTCGCCGTAGAACTTGCTCATCACTTCCGGCCCGCTGATGTTTATGAAGTACGCGCCCGACTCGTTCGCGACGGCCTTGGCGAGCAGCGTCTTGCCGGTGCCCGGCGGCCCGTAAAGCAGCACGCCCTTCGGCGGCTCGACGCCCAGGCGCTCGAACAGCTCCGGGTGCCTCAGGGGCAGCTCGATCATCTCGCGCACCTTTTCCGTCACGCCCTTCATGCCGCCGACGTCCTCGTACGTGACCGTGGGTACGGCGCGGTCCTCCAGCTTCATGTCGTCGGGCGCGCGCGGCTGCATCTCCAGGTCCGTCGCATCTGTTATAACGACTATGCCCTTCGGGTCCGTCTCCGTCACGACGAAGCGCGTGTCCTCGGAGAACGGCGTGAAGAACGCGTCGAAGTCCATGCCGAAGAACTCGGAGAAGAAGTCGCTGTCCCTGTCGCGTCTGCGCATCACCGGCGACGGAACGATGACGTCGCCCTTCATCACCGGCCGCTTGTATATGTTCTGGCGGATCAGGTTCGGCGATATCTGTATCACGATGCCCTTCTGCGCGGGAGCGAGCGTGACGCGCTTCGCCTCCTTCACGTCGGCCTTGCGGATCTTGACGTACTCGCCTATGCCGCTGTCGCAGTTCCTGCGCATGATGCCGTCCATGCGCGCGATCCTCAGCCCGACATCGGACGGATAACTGCGAACGGCTATGCCCGCGGTCTTCTTGTTGCCTTCGACCTCGACTACCTCGCCTTCGCGTATGGCAAGCTCCTTCATGGTCTCGGAGCCGACACGGATTATGCCTCTGCCGGCCTCGGCGCGCTCGGTCAGCTCGCCGACCTTCAGCTTGACTTCTTCGGCCATTTACATCTTCCTCTTGATATCTAGCGAAGCAATCAAAAATACTTATTCCGGTATTTCCTCCTCGCCCGTCTCGTCGCTTTCGAGCTCGTCCTCCTCGCCGAGCATCACGCGGAACGTGCGCCACATGACCTTGTTCGTCCAGCTCTTGAAGAACTGCAGCACGTCGTCGGCCTTCTCGTCGTCCATGATTATCGAGCTCTGGTCGACCCTCTTGTGCGGCACGCGGTCCAGCACGCCATGGCGCTCGTACGTATATTCCTTCTCATGCCCGCCCGCGTCCTCCGTCTTGACGGTCTGCTTCCATCCGTACAGCCCGCGGAAGAACTTGTTGCGCTCGCTCGCGCTGTCGAACTTCTCGCCCCGCACGCTGAAGCACACGAGCGTCGCGCTGCGCTCGGTCACGCGCTCGTCCCTCGTGCGCTGCATCTCCTTCGGCAGTTTCCGTCTCTCGCTTGTTGCCATGACACTCGCCGTTTTTGTGTGCACGTACACTAAACTTTTTAATGTATTGTATCCTAAAAGTATATAAAGATGTAGGTCGGGGGTTTGTCGGAAATCCGGAAGATGAAGAACCCGAAACTACCAGACGAACGGCACTATCCTGTACCTGACCTTCCGGGCGTACGCCCTGTAACCCGGCAGCTTACGCATCATGACCTTCTCTTCGTTCAGCGTCCTGAGCGCGACTATTATCGCGGTCGGTGCGAACGCCACCAGGCCCCAGTACGACCCGAGGGCGAGCGGCGTGAACAGCATCGCCAGCAGCACGCCCAGGTACATCGGATGCCTGACGATCGAATACGGCCCAGTCGTTATGAGCTTCTGGTCTTTTTCGACTTGGATTATCCTAGAAGCGTAGCTGTTCTCTCTGAAGACAAGTGCGACTATCATGAAACCAAGCAATACCATCATGTCCGAGATTATGACAAGCGGCACGGGAACGACGGACCAATGGTAACGGTAATCTAAACCGGGAATCAGGAACCCGATGGAGAAGATGATGTTCGAGACGGTTATTATGATCTTCTGCTCCCGTATCTTCTCCTTGAACCTCATCCTCCGCTCGAGCAGCTTAGGATCCCTTTTCACGAAATAGATTATGACAAAGAACCCCGGGATGAAGACGACGCCCAGGTACGCCCACGCCTGCCAGTATCCCAGGGAGCCCGCCGGCAGGAAGAAGGCGGCGCAAAGGACCGCTACGGCCATAATTATTTTTAGAAAAACTCCTCTCCTGAGATGTGAGACGTTCCCCATGAAATGAATTCGGCGTCCTGCGGCTTATTCGTACCGCAGCGCCTCTATCGGCTGCAGCTTCGACGCGCTGCGCGCCGGCAGTATGCCCGCGATGGCGCCTATCGCGATTGAGAAGCCCATCGCGAACAGCACGAGCTGCGGCGTTATCAGCGTGCTCGACGTCCCGCCCGCCGCGGCCGCCCCGCTCGCCGCGTTGAGCCTGACGCCCAGTTCCGACAGGGCGCCCGACGCGATGAAGCCGAGGAACACGCCTATCAGCCCGCCGATGAGGCCGAGCATCGCCGATTCGAAAAGGAACAGCTTCATCACCTCGAAGCTCGTCGCGCCCAATGCCTTCAGCGTGCCGATCTGGCGCGTGCGCTCCATCACGGACATGAACATGGTGTTCGCGATGCCGATCGCGCCGACGAGCAGCGAGATGGACGCGATGCCTCCGAGGAACAGGTTGAGCGTGTCCAGCACGCTGGCTATGGTCGCCTGTATGGCCGCGCCCGACGTGATCGTGAAGTCCTTCGTCGTCCCGGTCACGTGGCGCGACAGCAGCAGCCTCGATTCGATCGCGTTGCTGGTGTCGTTGAGCGCGTTCACGTCCGCGACCTTCACCTGTATGGACGAGAGCTGGGTCGCTGTCATGTCCGACACGATGTTGCGCGCCGCGGTCACCGGCATTATGACGTTGTTGTCCCCTCCGCCGATGCCCGTCGACTGCTCCAGTATGCCGACTATCTTGAAAGGCTGGCCGCCGATCGTGATCTGCGTGTTCACCCCGAGCGGCTGCTTGAACACGTTGTTGGCGATGCCGTATCCGATCACGACCACGTTCGCGTCGCCGGGCGACAGGTAGCGGCCGGAACCGAGCGACGTGGTCGTCATCTGCCGCCATGCGAGCGGTTCGACGCCCTGCACGGATACGGACGCGCTCTGCGCGAGGTAGGACGCGGTCGCGCGGCCGGACACTATGCCGTCCACGACTGCGACGCCGGGCACGGCCTTGATCACCTCGACGTCGCGCGTGGTCAGGTTCTTCGAGGATGATGCACTCTGCGTGAAGAACGTGCTCCCGCCGCCGCTGCCTGCGAAGGCGAACCCTGCGGCCCGGCTGAACCCCGGCGTGATCGTGAGTATGTCCGCGCCCAGTCCGCCGAGCCTCGAGGAGATGCTCTCCTGCAGGCCCGCGCTGATGGAGAGTATGCCCACTACGGCTGCGACGCCAATCACGATCCCGAGTATCGTGAGCCAGCTCCTGAGGCCGCGGTGCAGCAGGTTGTTCATCGAGAGCCTGAATATGTCGTTGAACTTCATCCTTTCATCTTCTTTTTCCTGCCTACGACCTTGAACAGCAGCACGATGGCCACTATGCCGACGACGCCGATCGTTATGTACGTCATGCCCGTGCTTCCGAACAGCTGGAACGTGCCGTTGCTAGTGCTGGTCGTGCGCGCCCTTTCAATCAGGACGGACGACGAGCCCGAGACGTCGATCGGCACGTTCTTGTCGACCGTGCGTCGTATGCCCAGGCCGTCCGTGTACGAGACTTCCACTATCAGGTCGCGCCTTCCGTTCTGCGCAGGCGCGGCCGTCGCGTTCATCGGAACGACCGTGAAGCTCACCAGCGTATAGTCGCCCGCGTTCAGGTTGCCCACTATGCTGGCATAGTCGCCCGAGACGCGGAAGCCGGACTGGTCCGGCACGCTTACTATTGTCGAGTAGGCGGTGTTCGCGCCGATGTTGGCTATCACGAGGTTCGTCGACGACAGCGCCGTGGCGGACGCCGCCGATGTAGAGCCCTGCGTTATCACGTCGAAGTCGGTGCGCGGGTCCTCCACGCTGACGTTGAGCGTCTGCTGCGACAGCGATGTGGCGTTGCCGAACTCGACCTTGATCTGGTTCTCGCCGCCCACGGCGTCAGCGTCAACCTTCACCTTGTACTTGATGAAGTACGACGTCGCCCCCCGCGCGAGCGAGCCGACCGTTCCCAGCTGCACCGTTGCATCGGTGCCCGGATCGAGCGTGAACGGGAACGCCTGCACGAGCGTGAAATTCGCGTCGTTCATCGGCATCGTGCCCCAGTTCTCGAGCTTGAACAGCAGGTTCACGTAGCTGCCCGGCTCCGCGGACACGGGGTCCTGGTTCAGCAGCGTGGCGCGCAGGCTCGTCTGGTCCACCGCGATGTAGTTCGAGCTGCTGGTCGTCCCGACCGCCACCACGCTCGATGCCATGGCCGCGGGCGCGAACGTGAGCAGCGCCCCGGCCACAATCGTTACGAAAATCAATTTTCCAATCCTGTCCATGTCAATTCACCTGTCCTCCATTATTTTCCCGTCCTTCATCGTTATCACGCGCTCCGCGCGCCTGGCGAGGTGCGGGTCGTGCGTGACCATGACGACCGTGACGTGGTGTTCCTTCACCAGGCCGGTCAAAAAAGTTATTATGTCGTCGCCCGTCTTCGAGTCGAGGTTGCCCGTCGGCTCGTCCGCTAGCAGCAGCGGCGGATCGTTCGCGAGCGCGCGGCATATCGCGACACGCTGCCGCTCGCCTCCGGACAGCTGCGCGGGCAGGTGGTTCGCGCGAGCCTCGAGCCCGACCATCTTCAGCAGCTTCGTCGACTTGGCCTCGCGCTCCTCCTTGCCCTTCTCGAGTATCATCATCGGCAGCTCGATGTTCTCCTTAGCCGTGAGCGTGGGATAAAGGTTGAAGAACTGGAACACGAACCCGATGCGCCCGCCGCGGAGCCTCGAGAGCTCCGAGTCGTTTAGCGTGGCTATGTCGACGCCGTTGAGCAGGATCTTGCCCTTCGTCGGCCGGTCCAGCAGGCCGACCATGTTCAGCATCGTCGACTTGCCGGACCCGCTCGGTCCCATGATCGCCACGAACTCCTCCTTCATTATGCGGAGGTTTATGTCGCGCAGCGCCTGCACGGTGACCTCGTCCATGCCGTACGTCTTGCCGACGCCCTTCAGCTCGATTACAGGCTTCCCGTTCATTATTCCGCCTTCCGTGATAGTTTCATTTGGTTGAAACCATATTTAAAACGCTGGTGAAACCATCTTTCATGGTTTCATGGACTTGAAACTATTTAAACCCACGCTGCAATTATCCAGTATGGCCTACAGGAGCAGGAGATGGCTGCTGGCGTTGTCGTTCGTGGCGATGGTCGGGTTCGCGCTGAACCTCTACATGAGCGCGACCTTCGAGGCTCCGCAGTTCCAGACCGGCGCGGTCGCCGTCCCGGGCAACCAGTCGAGGCCGGACGCCTTCGCAGGCCCGTTCGACCCGTTCTTCCGCGCCAGGCTCGGGCTGCCGCTGCACAGCATGTTCCTCTCCTCGGCGCTTCTGATAGCCGCGGTCGTGCCCGTGTCGTACTACATCGTATCGGAGAGCCTGGAGCAGCACCTCGAGGCCAAGTTCAGCCTCATATCCAAGCTCGTGAAGGGCGGACGCATGCCGAAGGCCGGGCCCGCGTCAGGGGGCAACGAGATAGTGCTCAAGTTCCTTAACCCTGGCGAGCGCAGGGTCGTTGAGGCGCTCATACGCAAGAAAGGCGAGATGATGCAGGCCGAGATAAGCCGGCTTGACGGGATGGACAAGCTGAGGACGCACCGCGCCATACGCGACCTCGAAAGGAAGGGCGTGGTGTCGGTGCACGCGCGCGGCAAGACCAACCTGATATCGCTGTCGAAGGACGTGCGCGAGCTGTTCGGCTGAGCGCGGGTCTAGCGCCTTCTCCTGCTGGTGCGCTTCAGTCTCGCCCCGACGTTGTTGACCACGAGCATGTAGAAAATCAGCGAGACCGTGGATGCGACCGTGGTCGTCAACACGAGCAGCATTATGAATATGACCTTGATGTCGCTGGCTATCGGCCCGAGCAGCGCCGTGAGCACGGTGAATATGAACGAGAACACGATGCACGCCGTGGCTATCATCAGCGACAGGAGCCACTCGGAATGGGTCTCCATCCACGACATGCTGGCTGCTCGTGCCGCACGTTTCGGCATGATTTATCTTTCTCGGACTGGAAGATAAATCAATAGCATTAAATGCTTAACTTTTAAAATTCCCTCAAAGGAGAGGTCGTTCCGATGGTCACGAAAACTGCGAACCCTGCGAAGGCTTCCGACATGGGCGGTATGAAGCTGAACATGATTCCGTCCGGCATCGTGCGCTACCGGGGCGGGGAGTACGCCCTCGGCCCCGCGACGCCTGCAATCAGTGCGTTCGACGCGATGCACAGGCTCCAGCTGGACGTCATGCCGGTAGTGGACGGCGGCGTGGTGCGCGGGGCGGTCAAGATGCCCGCAGGATACTCCCCGAAGAACAGGGACGTCGCCAAGTACTTTTCCGAATCCTGCTGCAGGGACGTGTCCATGGAAGACTTCGGCAGCGCCTATCCGCGCGCGCCTTACGGCTTCACGGTGGACGACGCGATGGGGCTGATGCGCGAGCACGGGCTCTCCCACCTCCCAATCGTCGGCAACGACGACGCCCATGCCGGCATGGTAGGCATGTACGGGCCGAGGGGGCTGCTCAGCCTCGACGGCATATTCGAGCAGTTGGAGAAGAAGCTCAACGAGCCGAGGATTCCTTACCTCTGCACGAGGGGTTGATGCACGCGCGGTACGGCCGGCGGCCGCGGCCGAAGATGAGTATCATCGGCAGCCCGCACTTGCACGTCGCACCGGCCTTCCTGAGCGCGCCTTTCTGAGGCAGGGGGAACGACGTGCTGCACTTCGGGTAGTTAGAACATCCGACGAAGCGCTTGCCCGTGGCCTTGGACACGATCACGCGCAGGTCGCTGCCGCAGTTCGGGCACTTGCCGAACGCGCGCTCCTCGTCCCGCGCCTGTTGCACGCCCGCGAGCAGCTTCTGCCCGATCTCGGGCTCGTTCTGCTTGAAACCTGCGAGCAGTTCTGTAAGTATGTTCTTCGCCTCTTCCAAGACTTCGTCGCGCTTCTTCCCGCCGGACTGCACCGCTTCCATCTCCTCCTCGAACTTGCGCGTCAGTTCCTCGCTAACGATCCGCGGCGAGTAATCCTTCAGCACCGAAGTGACGGCCTCGCCGAGCTTCGTGACTTCGATCGTGCGGCCGGTTATGTAGTTGCGGTCGTACAGCGTCTGCAATATCTCGGCGCGCGTGGCGCGTGTGCCGAGTTCCTTGTCCTCCATCGCGCGCAGCACCGAAGCCTGCGTGAAGCGCGCGGGCGGCTGCGTCTTCTTCGCGAGAAGTGCTATCGTTTTCACCAACAACTGTTCGCCCTCCTTCAGATCGGGCAGCGTGTCCTCCTCTAGGCTCGCGTACTTGCCTGCGAACTTCGCCCAGCCCTGCTCGAGCGTCGTGTGCCCAGTGGCCTTGAACTCGTGCCCGGCGATGTCGAACGTCGCCGTGGTCGCCTCGCGCAGCGCCGCTTCCGCGAACACCGCCATGAAGCGCCGGACGATCATGTCGTACAGGTTTTTTTGCGCGGTCGAAAGCTTGCGCGTGTCGGGCGTCTCGGCTGTCGGATAGATCGCCGGGTGCGCGGGGTCCGTCTTCGAACCCTCGTTAGGAATGAGTTCCTTCCTCTTCGCAAGCGCGTTCGCGAGCGTCTTGTACGCCGATAATTTCGACAGCGCGGAGATTATCTTCTTGTATCCTATGGCAGGCGGGAGCTTCTGCGACGACGATCGCGGGTACGACACGGCGCCTGCCTGATACAATTCCTCCACGATGCCCAGCGTCTGCTTCGGCGAGTAGTGGAAGTGCTCGTACGACTCGGCCTGCAGGTCGGTCGTGTTGAACGGCACAGGCGGGGCCTGCGAATATTTTCTCTTTTCAACTATGGTCACGATCGCGCGCGTGCCTGCGCGGCTGCACTCGTCGCGTATCTTCTTCGCCTCGTCCTCGTCCCAGATGCTTCCGCGGCCGTACGATGCCGTGAACGCGCGGCCGTCATTTTCCAAGCCGGCATCGACCTGCCAGAACGGCTTGGGTACGAACGCGCGTATCTCCAGCTCGCGGTCGAATAGCATCGCGAGCGTCGGGCCCTGCACGCGGCCCGTGGACAGCAGCGCGAAGCCGTGCTCGTTCGCGTGCTTCGCCGCCGTCGTGAGCGCACGTGTCATGTTGATGCCCCAGTAGAAATCCAGATAGTGCCGCGTCAGGCCCGATTCGACCTGTCCCATGTCCAGCGCCTCGTCGCGTTTCTCGAACGCCTCGACGAGCTCGTCCTTCGTGAGCGTGGAGAACTTCATCCTGCCCGCGTCCGCACGGCCGGCGATCCGGCTGATGATATTGTATCCGATCACGCTGCCCTCGGTGTCATAGTCCGTCGCGACGATGACCTCCGCGGACGGCGAAGCCGCGAGCACGTCCTGCATGTTGCGGTAGTATCGCTCGGAGAACTCGCCGCCCTTCTTCTCGTATGCGGGGATCCAGCGCGTCGCGAACGTGGGATAGCCCCAGCCGCTCTTGTCCTTGACGGTGTCGAGCGCGATCAGGTGGCCGACGGCCGGAACGACGATGAACTTGCGGCCGCCGCGTTCGAACTCGTACCAGTACGCGCCGCGGCTCGCGACCTTGCGCGGCCTCTCCGCGAGCGCGCCGGCTATGCGCGTGGCTGCATCCGGCTTCTCCGTGATGATGACTGTCAATCCTGAGATGCTTTCGGCCAGAACACTCACCCGCGGGGCTGTCTATAAATTCTTCTTGCAAAAATTAAAGCGAGCGCAGAAGTCCTACTCTATGACCATGGCGTGCGTCTTCGAGCTGGTCTGGTACACCGCCTCGACGGCGCTCAGCCTGCTCTCCAGGAAGATGAGCTTGTCGATGACGTCGTTGAACCTGCCCTCGATGTCCTGCGGCCCGAGCAGCCCTGTCGCAGACACGACGTTCCCGCCGCCGGCCGACTTCTGGACCTCGGAGATCCTCTGCTCGGCGTTCTCCAGCCTGTCGTCCATCTCCTTCAGGACCGACAGCACCTCGTTCGACACGCCGCCCGAGCTCTGGAGGTGCTCGTACGACTTGTCCATGCGGCGTACCTCGTCCTCGAGCTCGGCGACCTTGCCTTCGAGGCGGCCGGCCATGTTCGAGCCGACCGCGACCTTCGCCAGGTCTTCCTTGCTGGCCGTGCGGTGCGCCGCGAGCTTCAGCTCGTCGATGTCCCTGCGCGTGTCCGCGATGACGCGTCCCATGTCGTGCATCTCGCGCTCCGCGCCACGCAGCTCGGCGAACCGCTTCTCCACGCCCTCGTACATGCTCTCGACGCGGTTCGAGAGGTTGCTGATCTCGCTCTGCACGGCGCGGAACTGCTGCAGCTTGTCGTCGACCTCGTTCTTCAATCCTGACAAACGTTCGAAGCCTTCGAAGCGCCTCGCGGCCTTCTCGGCTTCCTGCGCCATGTGCGACGTCTCCTGCGTCACGCGCTCGACCGACTCCATGCGCAGCTTCGCGGTCTCGACGTCGCGCCGCATGCTCTTCAGCTCATCGAGAAACTTTTCGGACAGCATGCCCGTGCCGTCGTCGCCCTGGCCCGCGTGCAGGGTGGACAGCCGCTGCTCGAGCGCGGATATCTTCATCTCGTTCTCGATGCGCTTGTCGGACAGCATGTCGATTGCGGACTTGACGGAGTTGATCTTGGTGTTGATAAAGTCAAAGTCCGCGGTGGTTATCTGCGCGCCCTTGATGCCGTCCTGCACGCGCTTGTCTATGCTGCGCTTCAGGTCGTCCACGCACATTCGCATCATGGTCACGCGCTCGTCGATGTTGCCGACCGCGCGCCGCATCTCCGCTACTTCCATGGGGCTGACCGACTCGAACGTCTTGTCCTTGAGCTCGGCGACGCCGTCCTCGAGCGACTTCATCCGGTGCTTGGTCTCCTCGCTCATCTCCGCGGGCAGGTCCGTCATCTCCGCGGCCGCGCGCGCGAGATTTTCCACGCGTCGCACGCGCTCGCGCATATCCTCGATATCGCGCAGGGTCGCGGAGGTCGTGAAGCCCTCGTCCACGCGCTCCATTATCTGCTTGAGCTCGCCGACGCCCGCCTGCTCGACGGTTATCATGTCCTCGAGCGCTTCGATGCGGTTGTCGTACGTCTCGATGTTCTCAGGATTGATGTCCTTCACGCGCGACGCGAGCTCGGAGATAGCAAATTCCATGTCGATGAAGCGCTTCTCCATGTTGAGCATGCTGAGCTTGAACTTGTCCTCGGGCCGCACGGCGTTGCGGATGGCCCCGCCCATGACCGACGTAGGCCGCTCCTCCAGCTCTGAAACGTCGTCGGTATCTTCGTCTACCAAGAACTCCACCTTATGCTATTAATTGGCGTTCCGGGGTATTATTTTTGCTTTTCGGACGGCCCAGCCAGGGACCTGAACGAGGATTCCCGACCACCGGCAGCGGTGGGAAAGCATGATATACGCCATATCCCTGAAATCAGAAAATGGCAGCCGGGCACGCGGGCAACCCAGCGAAAAGATGCGGACTCCATCTTACGAAGGAGGCTTTCAAGAGGTGCATCGAGAGAAGGTTCCCGATTTCGAAACTGAAACGTATGGTGTACGGCGGCGTATGGTGCCCGCACGTGATCGAGGACAGGCGGACGTGCGTCTACAGGGACCCGGACGACGGCTGCCACTGGACGCTGATAATCGCGCCGAAGGCGAGGGTTATATTTATCATAACGGTGTATAAATCCAATTATCGAGAGATAGAGGATTACAAGCGCTCCAAGGCGAAGGTGCAAGAGAGATGAGATGCCCGGACTGCGACTCGAAGATGCGGAAGAAGAAGGAAGCGATGGAGTTCGAGGTCAACCCGAAGGTCATCGTGGAGAAGGTCGGAGTGGACGAGTGCTGCAACTGCGGTTTCTCGAGCGTGTCCGAGACGGAGTACGAGCGCGTCAGGAAGCAGCTGAAGGCCGTGAAGGCGCCGCACGGCGCGACCGTGATAATGTGAAGGCTTCCGGCCGGCAAGCGGCCGTAGGTCTTTTATACCTCCGGCGACTATCCAGTTATTCATGGCTGGCGCAGCGATCAAGGCAGTGCTGTTCGACCTGGACAACACGCTGATAGACTTCTGGAAGATGAAGAAGGCGGCTAGCAAGGCGGCGCTTGCGGCGATGATCCGCGCCGGCTTGAAGACCGACAAGCAGGTGGCCTGGCGTACGCTGAACCGCCTTTTCGACCTCTATGGCATCGAGAACCAGAGGATCTTCGAGATTTTCCTGAAGGAGACGACTGGCCGTTCGGACGATAGGCTTCTGGCGGCAGGCGTCGTGGCATACAGGCACGCGAAGGAGCTGCAGATGCGGCCGTATCCGGGCGTGGTGCCTACGCTCCGCCAGCTGCGGACGCGCGGACTGAAGCTTGCCATAGTAACGGACGCTCCGCGGTTCCAGGCGTGGTCCAGGCTGTTCGAGCTGAAACTGGACAAGTACTTTGACTTCATCGTTGCGCTCGAGGACACCGGCCGCAAGAAGCCTAGCCGGCTGCCGTTCAGGGCCGCGCTGAGGAAGCTGCACGTGAAGCCTGCGGAGGCTGTCATGGTCGGCGACTCTGTCGGACGCGACGTGCTCGGCGCGCACAAGCTCGGCATGCGGACAGTACTGGCGAAGTACGGGCAGGTCTGGAAGGAGACGAGACGTTGCAAGGCCGACCATGAGATCGGCGGCATAAGCGAGCTTCTGCTGATAGTCTAGCTATTTTCAGCTTTTGCATCCGTTCAGTAACCGAACCTTCTTTCGTACTTTTTGTGAGTGAGCCATTCGAGCACGATGGAAACGACCTCCGCTTGCGTGCCTTTCACGAAATACAAAAGCCTCCATCCGCCCGGCAGGTTGCATTTGTGGAGGTTGTTCACGCCATATCTCCTTACGTAGTAAGCCGGTATCAGGTTCTTCGCTATCGAGACGCCGAAAGCGGGGTTGCTTCTCAGCGAGTCGAGCACGCGCGTTATCGCCTTGTACAGCTTGTCGTCCTCTTTCTTTAGCCTCTCGTATGACTCGCGAAGGCCGTCGTCGGCGAATGTGACGACAACCCTTCTCGTTCCGGTGCTGCCGTTGCTCATCTGACTATCAACCCGTCTTTCAGGTATTTTTTAGCACCTTCCGGGTCCCATATCCAGATGATCTTGCCCCTGTTCAGCAGTATCTTGTTCGATTTTTCGAGGTAGTCGAGCACCACGAGGAACGTCTGGTACATCACCTTCCTCTTCAGCGACAGCCAGAGCTGGCGCTTGGAAGGGTATTCCTTCGCGTCGCGTATTGCATCCTCGATCATCATGACCGTGTCCAGCCTCGGGTAGTGCAGGATGCTGTTCGCGCGCCTGGCCTGCGAGGCTTCGGTCTTACGTTTCTGGGGCATGTTATCTGTATTATATACGTCTATATAATACTTAAGTTTTGATCCCGGCAATGCTTCCATACGATTCCGTTGCACCCCGGAAGGATATCTGCCCTTCCCACCACCTCCCGTGGTTCGGGCGACGCCCGTCCGGGCCTGCCAGGGCGCCATATATCGAGTATATGTGGGTGCATGACTAATTTATGCTAGGTCGTTTTCTATTGACAGCCTCTAAGGAGTTCGGGATTCACGTGGAGAACACGGTCGCTACCGCCACGTTTGGCGTACGCATACAGCTGGAAAGGCTGGTAAAGACGGGCGGGATGGAGTACGAGCCGGAGCGTTTTCCGGGCGTGGTCTACCGCATGAAGGAGCCGAAGGCCGCTGCCTTGATCTTCGGCAGCGGGAAGGTCGTCTGCACGGGCTGCCGCAACATATCCGACGTCAAGCTCGTCTTCGAGCGCGTGGCCGAACTCATCACCAAGTCGGGCGTGAAGCTGCCCAAGGACTATAAGGTGCAGGTCGAGAACATCGTGGCCTCGGCCAAGCTCGATGGTACGCTGGACCTCGACAAGATCGCGTTCAACCTGGACAACTCAGAGTACGAGCCCGAGCAGTTCCCTGGCCTCGTCTACCGCATGAAGGACCCGAAGGTCGCGTTCCTGCTGTTCGGCAGCGGCAAGGTCATCTGCGCAGGCGCACGCAACGTGAAGGACATCGGAATCGCAGTCGCGCGCGTCTCTAAGAAGCTCAAGGAAATAGGCGCGATAATCAAGCCGAAGCCCGCGACGAAGGCTTAGTGGACGGGCGGAAGACTTGAAGGAAGTCCAAGTTCAAGATAGACGACGATTATAAGAACAGCGAGGCGGTTGTGAAGATTGTCAAGGGAACTGTCGATGATCTCCGAAGGTGGACGTTAAACTTATCATGTAGCTAGCCCATATTTTACATAGCTCTGGTGCGCGTTGGGCTCAAGTTTAAATTCTTAGCCATGCGATTACGAATTGCCAGAGGCTAGTATGAAGATGATAGAAATGAACTCAAACAAAGAAGAATTTGAAGCCGTGAAATACCTGCCCGCCGATACCATCAGGACTACCGTCAAAAAATACGGGTTCGTCGTCGAGGGGCCTGCGCGGGAAATCATAGATTCGGCACAACCGCAAGACATCATTTCTGTCAGGATTACGATGCACTCGCCTCTTAGGATAATTAAAGCCGCAAACGTTACTCAAACACCTGACATCTTTGCGGTTGCCGAAGATTAAACTGCTTAAAAAAGCAAGTTCTGAACGGACTTACTTTTAGCACTGAGGGGCACATATGTTTGAAGAGCACGTACGAGACGATTTTCAAGTGTTCATTTTCGGGTTTTCCGCGCTTAACAAATCCATAGAGAAGCATTACGTGGAAACACCATCTAAAGCCATGCTCAAAGAAGTGATGGATTGCAAATGCCACAAGATGGAACTTAACTTTTGCGTTACGTCGTCCGTGCTGAACAGTCTTTTTGCGGCTTATCCGGAAAAGCACTGGTATATAGGGTGTGTAAAAGGCCTACTGCACGAGGACAACCCCTCCGCTTCCCTTACACCGATCGAGTCCACCGTCAAACTAGCTCAGCTGAAACAGCTTGAAGGACTAGACGTTGTTGTTGTAACCGAAGACGAAACGGAACGTGCAAAATGTGGGGATTTGCACATAGAAACTATAGCCCCCGAAACAGCGAAGCAACATATAGCAAAAATACGAAAGGAAGTGGAAGCTTCAGAAGCCAGCGGCTAATTAGCGTCTTTAAAAATGAATCACCCGCGTGCGACAAAATTTCTCGTCACCATGGCTTGTTGACAGAATATGCAAAGCCAGACTTTTAATATTCTTTTTAATTAACTCCTAGACATTATTAAATCATGGATCCACATCAGAAACTCAAAGAAATGTGTCCTTTCTGCGAGCATGAGGTTCTGGAGATTCTCTGGTGGCCTAGTCATACTGCGGCTAGCATCAGCAGAAGTGCAATTGCCAAGAACACTAGATGGCACAAAAAGGCAGAGGGGCACGAACTTTTATCAGATAAATGTCCGAACTGTGGCAAGTCCGCGAAGGAGATAGAACGCGCTTGGAGAGAAGGTACTCAGACGAATAACATAGATAAGAAAAAAAGACTAGAGGAACTCAAAGAACTTGGGTTTTCAGGAATTATTTAATGTTAATTTAGTTAATCCCCAGAAAATAATATTTGAAAATATATATAATCAATTTTTCTAACCTAGAATCATCTTTTCAACTTCTTGTTTAGTTTTTTCAAAATCTTCTTTAGCTTCATTTTTCAATTGTTCAGCTTTTTGCATTCGTTTTTTAAATTCTTCGCCAATTTTGTTTTGAACACTAAACGATGGAATAGGAATTTTAATTTTCTCAATATCATCAGGAGACAAATGTTTGTTTGTCGCTCCCGTAATATGTCTCAATAATTGATATTGCCCTAATTGGGACAATAAGAAGGCTTGAATATAGTATGGATCAACATTGTCACTTGTAAAAAATTTTACCATATCCCCACCAAGATAAAAATCTTCATTAGAATACCATAAACCAACTTTACCAATTGTTGCCCCAGTAATGACTAGTATCACTTCTCCCTTTTTTATCTTATGTTCTGACCCAAAGATATTTTTGGCAGTAACATATTTAGAAGTATTTATCAATCCGTTTCTAAGAATGTTTTTAATCTGTAAAACTTTTGCACCACCTTCTTTTTCTTTATCGGTGGGCAATATCCCTTTGACTAACTCACCATCAAAACATTCTTTTAACTTTTTAACCTCAACTCCACAGTTCTTAATTATATTTTCCACTTCTTCAAATTTAGGCTGATAATAGTAAGCATCTAATCTATTATTTTTAACAGTATCATAATTAACAACATAAATCATTTTATCCTTTAATTTGAGTGGGACTATTCCCAATTCTCCAAGAACATAATCATTTAATGAATCAAGTAAATTCTGGGCTTCTAGTTTTTTTTCCCTCTTTTGAAAATATGATTTATCCATCAATTGAACTATTTTTTCCTGTTTTCCCAATGGAGGGACTATAACAAGTATGGAGGAAACTTCGGAAATATTTAGCTCCGGTCGTGTAGTTTTATTTCCTTCTCTAAATATTTGTAATCTGCCATATTTTGTGTTTAAATATTTACATAAATATTCTGGGTATACAACATTGTTTACTTCTATCTTTGCCAGGTGAGAAGTTATGTTCGCTTCTCTTAAGTGTTTTGGAAAAACACATGCATTTCCAATAGAACCCGCCTTAGTTAAAAGTACATCTCCTGGAAGTACTTTACTTCTCTTTAGTTGTTCTTGTTTTTCTTTAGAAATGTATACAAAATTATCTTCAAGTAATTCTTGATCTTTAACATCTTTGACTCTGATTAGTGGGATTCCTTTTTCAACATATTCCTCTACTTTTAGTTGACTACCGAAAGGACCGTCAACTATTTTTTTAGAAACATCCTTCAACAGTTTTACTTCAAATTTAGAGTTTCTTATTATTTTTTCATTATCTTTAAAAATTTTAGAATGATAGTAAGGATCTAATCTCCTTTGATCAATTTCATCAGCAAGGATAGTAAAGCATTCCATCTTAAACTCCCTTGTAAGACTTTGGATCCTTCTCGAATTTTTTATATTCGTCATAAATTTTATTTAAGTCGTTGATCGCATCTTTCCTTCCCGTTGCATCGTAACCGATGTGTTCAGCGATCGCCATAAAAATAGGACAGTTGTTTGTTTCTTCTTCTTTTTTCTTTCTTACAAAAATAAGAGAGGATTTGACCCCCGCTCCGAAATGTGTAAACGCAAATTGCGGTAAACTAACAATTGCCAAAATCTGCGACTTTTTTATCAAGAAATCTCTAACATATTGTAAAGAGGAATTTGTTAAAATTCCATCCGGTAAAACAATCGCCATTTTTCCATTTGGCTTTAGGAAATCCAAACATCTTTCTATGAATAAAATCTCTGTTTTTTGGTTTTGTTTATCTTTACCCAATTCATATTTGTCCAAATAATCTTTTTCTGTAGATTTTACAATTGCTCCAAACGGGGGATTTGTTAAAAGAATGTCAAATTGAGCTTTCTTAAATCCTTTGTGGATTTTTGTGATTTCATCAATATTTTTCAATGAATCTGTGCTGATAATATTTGTGTGTCCATCATCATGAATTATCATATTCATCTTACAAACTCTTGCAATTTGATCATTTATTTCAATTCCATAAAGATTATTCATAGCAAACTTATGCCAATTTTCCCACGCTTCCATTTCATCGTAATTCAATTCTGAAAATTTTCTAACTTTATCAAGAGCGTTAAGCAAAAAACCACCAGACCCGCAAGCGGGATCTATAACTAAATCGCTTCTTTCCGGGTTCATAATTTCAACGCAGAAGTTTATTATTTCTCTCGGTGTAAAAAATTGTCCCATCTTGCCCTTAAAAAAGTCTTCCATAAATCGCTCAAACGCAACACCCTTTGTATCTAAATCTATCTTGCCTATTGCTAATTCCTGCAAATGTTCAACAACACTATAAACTACTCTTGGTTCTAATTTTATATCTTCCTTAAAGACTTCTGAGTCTTCAGCCTTTGCTTTCTGATAAATTACATCTATCCTCTTAAAAATTTCTTCCGAAGATTCATGAGTTCCTATCTGAAAACTGTAAGCTTCGCCTTTCTTTGTTATTTTTTCATCTCTTAATTTACAAAAAAGTAATTTAGAAACTTCGTCAAAAGCGGTAGTAGGCGCTAATTTTCCACCTTGCCAAACCGTATCATGTGATTTTTCCAATGCTCTTATTAATTCCTCCCTAGAGACTTCCTTTAATTCTTTGTATGGGTATCCTTTGACGAATTTGTATTTTGGTGTTTTTCCATATTTTTTAGGAATGTCGGAAATAACATTTTTTTCTCTTTCATTTGGTTTGAACCCTGAAACATCAAAAGCAGTTTTAGTAATACCTGCAATGACAGAGGCAAACTTTGCCCTTAGGCTATTTGCATTTCCAAAAACTTGTTCAATTGCCTGTTTAAATTCAGCATCAGTTATTCCGTCTTTTTTGCATTCAACAACAAGATATTCTGCACCGTCCTCATCATAAACAACAATATCTGCCCTGTCTTCCGGCGTCCTTCTAGGAACCGTAACCTCAATATCTATATTTTTTGGCTGATAATCGTAATCTATAACAAGCTCACAAAAATAAGAAGCTCTGACTCTTTCTTCCGGATTTTTAAAAGAGGTTGAGTAATTTCTCTTGCAATAATAAATTATTTTAGAACCATCATTTTCTACTTTAATGATTTTTTTATCTAGTCCTCTTTGTATGTTTTTCGTAAAAATAGAATCGTGGATATCTTCATTCATTTGTAATACCTTCTTTAAGTGATGTTTTATGATAATCTTAACCCTCTGAGATTAATAACCTCCTCCCGCATAACTTTTCATACTTCTAAAAAAGTTCTTAATTAAAACACATACACCAATTGAAATGTACCCGTTTCACGACCTTCATTCTGAAAATTTTCTATTACATATTTAATTTTTATTTATCATCATTGAAAATTGGAGTTTAATGCTCCGGCTTTCTTTAATTTTTTTACTATTTCTTTGTATACTAAAAATAATTCTTTTTTAGACGTCACTCCTACAATAATGTATTTACCACTTGAATATAGGGTCACGTGTTTTTTATTTTTTCCTACTTTTACAAGTAAAGCTGGATACGTCTCAGGGTCATATATTTTTTCTTCTACATCCAGATTTCTTGCTAGTGAATTAATATTAAGTCTTTTCGAAAAATTGCCAGTTGCAACGATGTTGACAATTTTAGGTTCACACTCCGATTTATTTTTTAAAAAATTTTGAATTGCTGATTTTTTTTGTTTCATTTGTTGCCACCAAATAAATCCTTTATTTTTTCGACTTCTAATAATTTATTGCATTTTTCTAATAATATATTTTTCCCTCACATTTTCCTCGCGTCGCACAGGCAGTCGTAGTCGCAGTTCTTGCACTCCCATCCGGGCGTTGGATCGAAAGCTTCGGACATGATCTTCTCGACGGCCGCCTTCACGTCTGCCTTCATCGCCTCCAGGGAGGCGCCGTCCACCTCCACGAAGACCTTCTTGTTGTGCCGCAGGAACCAGATGCCTATCCTGCTTGGCTTCTTCCCGTAGAGCTTCTCCGTGACAAGCGAGTACATCAGCAGCTGCAGGTCCTCCCTTATCTCCTTCTCCGACAGGACCTTCTTCGCGGTCTTGTAGTCGATGACCGTGTAGTCCTCGCCGTCCTTGTCTATCCTGTCGATCCTTCCTGTCATCTTTATGCCGTCCACGTCCGTGGTGAAGGACCTCTCTATGTCCACGATATCGCCCTTCATCGCAGTCTGCTCCTTGAGGAAGGTCTTGAGTATATCCTTCCCCTCATCGTAGTCCCTCTTCTCGTCCAGCTTGGACCCGTAGCCCTTGGGATCCCATCTCCTTTTCAGCAGCTCCAGCGCGTCCTTTTCGCTTGGCTTCCGGCCGTCCATAATCATCCTCGTGAGCTGCTCTATCACGTCGTGCACCGTGGCTCCGAAGTCGCGTGGAGCCTTCCATGATCAGCTTTTCCTGGACCATCCGTCCGTCCTTTATCTGCCTCAAGACCTCGCTGCAGTCGGGAGCCTTGATCTTGCCGATTATGTCCTTTTCGATGTCCGTGTCCTCGTTTATCGCCTTCGCCATGAGCAATACCTTCTCTATGGCCAGGTTGTAGTCGTTCAGCCTAAGCGCGGAAACGGCCTCCCTTAGCAGCATGTCGTGCACCCGCCTTTCAATCTTCGTCTCCTCTACTTCCGTCCTTTCGACCTCCACCGATTCGAACTTGACATTCGGGTTCTTCCTGTATGCAATCTCCTCAAGGAACCTCGAGGGCTTCGAATCGGTCTTGTTGTCTCCGTACCTCTTCGCATAGGTTATTATGAGCTTCTTCTCCGCCCTCGTCACGCCTACGTAGAAAAGCCGCGGTATATGCCGTCATACTCCTCGACAAACTTGTAGAACTTGTTCAAAAGGGCGATGTTCTTCTTGTTGTCGAAGGCTATCTCGTACCTGTAGAAGTCCGTCTCGAAAAGCAGCTTGTGCACCAGCTCGAGCAGCTTCATCTTACTCTTGGACTTTATCAGATCCTCCAGCACCGACCTCGCCGCCTCGAACCTCTTCCTGTCTATGTCCATCTTATTGATGTGCTCAAGCGCCTCGAAAGCGCTGAGGTCGTTGTCCGACGCGTAGGTGTTGAACTTCGCTATGTCCGTCCTCCTTATCGAGTAGATGTCCCTGTGGAGTATCCTCACCATCTCCGCGTTGCTCTCCACTGGGTCATCGACGACCTTGAGATAAGACATGACGTCCTTGACTATAGGCTCCTCGAAGAATCCAGCCTCGCCGACGAAGTGGAACGGGATGCCGTGCTTCCGGAAGGCGTCGACGATCAGTCCAGCGCTTGCCCTCCCCCTGCAAAGTATCGCTATGTCCTTCATGCTGTACTTCTTCAGCAGCTCCTTTACGGTCTTGAGGATGAAATTCGCCTGGTCGTCATCGTCCTTGGTCTCGATCACGTCGACCTTCTCGCCTTCCTCCTTGTCCGTGAAGAGCTTCTTCACCGTCCTCTCGGGCTTGTTTTCTATGATTGCGTTCGCAA
>JAPLUY010000049.1 GCA_026397385.1 Candidatus Aenigmatarchaeota archaeon | reverse complement strand
GGACGTATCTGAACTTTGAATATCTTCTCCAGGTTGTCGTCGAGTATCATGCACGCGCCCGGCTGGCGAGGCAGTTCGTCGATGTACTGTTGCAGCTCCTTAGGCATGTACGTCTGCATCACCGCGTGCAACGCATCCACGTCGTCGCGGCTGGTGAGCCTGTGCGCGAACACGATGTCGCACTGGGATAGTATGTCCTGGTGCAGCTTGTTCGGCATCTGGGTGATAACGACCATGCTCACGCCCGGCTCGCGGCCCTGCTTCGCTATCGTGGTCAGCGGCTCGGTCGAGACGTTCGCCCTGTCGGAGGGCGCGAAGTTGTGAGCCTCGTCTATCATCAGCCACACCATCGGGAACGACGCGCCCGACGGCTTCCGCTCGTCGCCGATGTCGAGCTTTCCGACCTCCTCCTCCTTACGCGCCATCAGGCGACGCTGGTATATCTTGCGCGCGAGTATCGCCACGATGAAGTTGCGCACGCTCCACGCCTCGCCAGAGCGCAGCCTTGACACGTCCACGGCGGTTATCGTGCCCGGCACGACGATGTCGTCTATGCTCGTGCCTTCGGTGCCGAACACGCCCCACTTCGAAGCCACGGCGAGCATGTTCGCGATCGAGTCGCGCACGTCCGCGCTTATCTCCGGGTCGTCGCGCACCTTGTCCATCATGTCGTCTATGGTGAAGGCCCCGCCCGACTCGGCAAGCGCGTTGACCGTCTTCTCGATAGCGACGCCTGCCGGGTCGATTGCCGACAGGCCGAACGCCAGGCGCCACTCCTCTGCGGAGAACTCGTGCGGCGCGATGCTGAGGCCGCCGTCCACGGGCAGCCCGGCCTTCGTGAATTCGTCAATCTGCGCGTACGGCACGAACATGCGCACGTTGTCTATGGCGCACGGCTTGAGCTGCCATTCCTCGAGAAGCCCGGCCTGCTGGTCGTTCGGCGCCTTCATGCTCCAGAAGATGCCCATCGTGTCCACGAACACCACGGCCAGCCCGCGCCGCTTGTCTTCTGGCAGGCGCGCGATCTCCTCGGCGATGACGGCGGCGTCGTAGCTCTTGCCTGTGCCGCGCTTGCCCGTTATCAGCACCATGTGCGGCCGCATGAAGTCCAGCAGGACTTTCGTGGTCAGGTGCGCGTCCTCGCCTTCGCCGACTACGTGCCTGCCGATGAAGCCAGTCACGTCCGTCCCGTACTTCTCGAGGTCGCCTCGGTTGCGGCCGACCACGGTCTCGTAAGCCATTGATAATAAATGCGATTTCCCTAGTGAAATAATTAATATTTGCCCAGGCTGGCCCTCCGAGTAAGAGTCTCCACGAATTCAAAATGTCCTTACCCACACCCTGGCGGGTTCCGGTGGGCTCAGGTAAGAGAGATTGTACGTGGAATACAATTTCCAGCCGGAATCCAACGGGTTCGCAAACAAATCAAGCCTGAAGCCGCAGTTCAGGCAGCCGTAGTGCACGTAGTTACCGAGCCCTGTCACGAGCACGGTCTTGCCCGTGAGCGAAGGGGTCACGTTTCCTAGCCATGATTCGTATTTTGGCGCTGTGTCGTACGTGTAGTCCGGCACCGACAAGACCGTTATTCCGGTGCCTTTCAGGTAAATTTCGTCCATGAAGTACTTCAGCCACGATTCGCAAATCACAGTCGAAGGCGAGAGCTTCTTTATGTCGCCCAGCACGGAGAACAGTGCGCTCCTGTAGGAACGTCCTGGGCCGGTCGCGTCTCCGGCTTGCACTATGTTCACGAAAATGAGCAAAACGAGTAATATGGCCGGGCCGTACTTTTTCATGGACGCCGGGAACAACCTTGTTTTGCCGGTGTCCAGCACCAGCTTCGCCAGGTGCAACGTCATCGGGAACGATATCGGAGCAAGGTACCGGAATATACGGGGCGCAGAGTAGTACTGGTCGAAGACGAACGTGTTCGGGAAGAACTCCAGCAGCAGGAAGAAACTCATGTAAAATGCGATCAAATACAAGTCCCATTTGTCGAACCCGGCGAACTTGGACTTTGGCTTTACGAACATCAGCAGCAGTTTGACGGAGAGCAGGAACACCAGCAGGTACGGGATGCAGCCAAAGAGCGTTGTCCCGAACTGTGATCCCACGAAGACCGCCTGGGGGTATAGCGAAAACAGCCAAACGAGAGAACTGCTTTCGACTGGATACGTCGCCGAGTGCTCCGCGAAGAACGGGAAGAACAACCCTATGCTGCGCTGGAAGTAAAGTCCCATCGCGCCGTGCAGCAGCAGCGTCACGAGCGCGAACGAGAGCGGGCCCTTCCACTCCCTATTCTTAACGAACCCATATAGGTAGTACAGGCACAGCGGCGGCAGGAGGTATATAACCCACAGCTTGACGTAAAAAGCAAGCCACAAAAATGTCGCTACCAGGACGCCTTGCAGAATCGACTTTTTATCGAGCATGACGAACGATAGGAAGCCGAGAGCGAGGAACCAGCTGAATATCAGGTCGTTCGCACGCACCACGCCTATAAGGACCTCGAAGGGCGCCGAAGCGATGAACATGCCCGCCAAGAAAGAATTGAGTTCGCCATACCTCCAGTGGAGAAGGAGGAAATAACCGATAACCGCGAAGGACGCGGACATCAGCAAGGTCGGGAGGAAGAACGAGAACTCCGACACGCCGAGCAGCTTGAAGAACGCTGTGTTGTAGAGCCAGACGCCGAAGCGTATGTGGAACGCGTCGTGCAGGTCCGGCGGGTTCGTCATCAT
>JAPLUY010000011.1 GCA_026397385.1 Candidatus Aenigmatarchaeota archaeon | reverse complement strand
GCGCGACTCGATCGCGAACATGCTCGCCGTGGCTTCGAAGTGGGGCGTGTTCGGCACCGAAGGCACGAGCATAGACGACATCGTCGTGCCGGGCACGATAACCGCCGTGGACGTTTCAAGGCTGCGCTCAAGCGAGGCGTGGAGCGTTCGCAACTTCATCGTTGCAATCCTCGCGCGCAAGATATACCAACGGCGCCTGATGGCGAGAAAGGAGGAGGAAGTCGACAAACTCGGCATCGGCGAGGATAGGAAGTCGTCGAGCGCGTCGTTCCCGATGGTGTGGCTGATGATAGACGAGGCGCACAACTTCGCGCCCTCCGACAGGGCGAACGTCTCGACCGAGCCGCTGACCACGATAGCGAAGCAGGGCCGCGAACCGGGCGTGAGCATGGTTGTCATAACGCAGATGCCGAACAAGCTGCACCAGGACATATTATCCCAGTGCGACATCGTGTTCGCGCACAGGCTCACCAGCCGCGACGACGTGGATGCGTTGCACGCGGTTATGCAGACGTACATGCCTAAGGAGCTGCAGCAGTACATCGACGAGCTGCCTCGCCAGCCGGGCGCGTGCATGATACTCGACGACAACCTAGAGAAGATATTCAAGGTGCAGATACGGCCGCGGCTGTCGTGGCACGCTGGCGGCACAGCGACTGTAGCATGACGTTTACATCGACTTCAGGACGCCTTCTATGATTTTCTTACCGCGCAGCGCCGCGGCCTCGTCCACGAGGTTCGTGTACTCGAAGACGATCGGTATTCTTTTCAGCCTGTCCCTGCCGATAGGTTCGAAGTGCTTGCGGAAGTCCACTACTCCAGTGCCGACAGCGTTGTGATCCCGTCCGTCCACGACGTCATGCAGGTGCATCTCGAATATCTTGTCGTGGAAGCGCTCGGCGAACTCGTACGGGTCGAAGCCCTTCGCCGCCGCGGACACGTGCGCGTGCCCGACGTCGAGCAGCATGCCGAGGTTCTCGGATTTTATCCCCGAGAAGACTTTCTTGAAAATTTCCGGAGTAGAGAGCAGCGGCTTGGACGCGTCAAACGGGCAGACCTCGATTGCGAGCTTGATATCGCGATCCTCTGCCATGGCGGCTAGCTTTTCTAAAACAGACAGCATGTTCCTTTCCGCGACGCTTTCGTTGATGGGCTTCGTTATCTTCAGCGTGTCGAACCCGCCGCGGTCCGGAACCCACGCGACCTCGCCCGCGTAACCGCCGTGCATGCCGACGACGCCGGAGCCAAGCATCTTCGTTATTTCGAACATTCCAGCCGCGGTCTCCAGTATCTTCGCGTGCTCATTTTCGTCCGAGAGGTTCATCGCGTAGTTATTCCTTTCCGGGGATTTCATCGGAGGGAAAAGCGCGTGCACCGTGAAGTGCTTTTCGGGGTTCTCTCGTTTCAACTTCAGCACAGTCTCGACGGCCTTGGCCTCGTACTTGTGGCCGGCGCCTACCTCGACTAGGCCGAAGCCCAGCTTGAAGCAGCGCTCGACAGACTCGCGTATGCCGAAGCCGCGAGTCGCCATCCACGTGCTGGACACCCCGAGCAAACACAACACCCTGAAAAGAATTAGGCGTACGCGACTATCTTCGTTATCGTCCCGATGCCCTTGGTCTTGCCCTCGCGGAAGACGAACTTGTCGCCCTCCTGAAGGAACTGGGGCTTGTAGCGGAACGTCATGCACACTTGTCCGCTCTCGCCCGCCTTGAGGTAGCGCTTGTCGACGAGCGAAAGCTTGACGCTCTCGGCGACCGTGTTCGTGTGCAGCACAGGCTCGTATCCCGTTGCGATGCGCGTCGGGTGGTTCAGCACGAGGACTTCAGCTTCCACGGAACGCACGGCCCGCGGCTTGATGCTCGCGTCGCACAGTATCATGCCGCGCTCCACGTCCTCGAAGCGGATGCCCTTCAGCGCGACGCCTACGACGAGGCCGGCGTTTGCCAGCTCCAGCCGATGGTAGTGCATCTCGATGCTTTTTGCTTTGACCTCGGAGAAGCGGCCTTCCTTGTCCGGGCCGATTATCAGCTGCGCGTCTGGCGTCAGCACGCCCTGCTTGATGGTGCCGCTGACCACGACGCCCGCGCCAGTTATGTTGTACGATCGGTCTATGAACATAAGGAAAGGCCGGTCGAGCGGCTTCGCGCGCTCCGGCAGCGTGAGCAGGAGGCTGTCCAGCAGGTCGTAGCCTTCGAGCGTCGCGGCGCTAGTGCGGATGACTGGAACGACTGTCTGCATCTTGTCGACGATAACGGCTATGTCTCCCTCCTTGCGTATCGCATAAGGAACGCGGCCGACGTTCTTCAGCAGGTCGTCTATCTGGCGCTCGACGATCGCTATCTTCGCCTCCTGCGCCCGGTCTACCTTCGTGACGCAGATGATTACCGGCAGGTCCATTGCCAACAGCAGCCCGAGGTGCTCGCGCGTGATGTGCGTCACGCCGTCGTCCGCCGCGACCACGAGCAGCCCGTAGTCGATGTTCTGCCCGACAAGCCCGCGGATGGTGGTCTTCTGCCAGTTTTCGTGGCCGACGGTGTCGACGAAGCTCACGAGCTTGTCCGCCTCGGCCACGACCTTCGCGCGCTCGCGCTTGTCGAGCGGGTTCTTGAAGTGTAGCGGCTTTCCCGTTTTGAAGCCGTACAGCGCAAAATGCAAATCGGCGCTCAGCCCGTGCTCGATCTCGTGCGGCAGCGTGTCTAGGTACAGCCACGACTTGCCTTCGCTGTCCGGCCGGCCGGTCATCAGGCACGCGATGAGCGTGCTCTTCCCGTGATTGACATGACCGGCCGTTGCAACAATCACGTGCTGCTTCACGGGCTTGCCGTCGCGGACGAACAGCAGGCGGCCGATGAACTTGCCACCTACCCCGCCGCTGGTGCCGTCGCCGTTCTCGGAAAACTTCTCAGTCTTGACCAGCCGCGCGCCGTTCTCGGTCGCGACGACCTTCAGCACGTTCAGCGTCTCCTCGAACTCGATGTCCGTCAGCCCGACGGCCTTGCCGTTGTCGTCGACGCCGATTATGTACACGGCCTCGCCCCTGCCCAGTTCGAGCGTGTAGCGCATCTGCGCCGCCAGGTGCTGGCGCTTGTCGTCCTTCAGGTGGACGGCAGGCGTCAGGCGTTCCTTGAACTCGATGTTCTTGTTCTCCTTCCGTGGGATTGATATGCGCTCGTTCGATACCGGTACCATCGTCGTCACATCGCTTAATTACAAAAGCAGACGCAATTAAAATAGCTTATCGTTCGAGCGTCTAGAAGCTCTTCATCCAGTCCACGCTGCCCACGGCGTTCTCCGCACGCGCCTGCTCGTCGCCTTCGAGTATGCGCCGCACGACCGCGGCGGTCTGCTCGGCCGTTCGTTCGGTCGTATCGACCTCGAACACGGTGCCAATCTTGTGCATAGGCAGCGCTTCGTCCGTTATCACACCCATCAGCTCGGCCTCGGCGTTCTCCGTGACCTTGGTCGACCAGTCGTACTTGACCTTCAGCCGCGCCTCGAGCACTTTCGGCTCGCATCGCAGTATCACCAGCATGTCCGCAGGAAGCAGG
>JAPLUY010000039.1 GCA_026397385.1 Candidatus Aenigmatarchaeota archaeon | reverse complement strand
ATGAAGAAGATGGAGGTGCTGAACAAACAGTACAGCAAGTACATGCAGAAGGCCAGGGAGGCCGAGGACCGCGGCGACGGCGACAGCTACAAGGACTGGCTCAAGCGCGCGAAGGACACCAAAGACGAGATGGACATGCAGTCCGTCAAAAGGTGAACCTTAAGTTTCTGGCGAACGAAATCTAATCTAGCGCGAGGCATCGGCTGCTCGCGCTGCGCGGTGTAGTGAATGGTTGCAAACGTCTTCGAGACCGTAGTATCGCAGCTGGTCGACGTCGGGTTTTACAACGTTATCATATTCGTACTTGCGCTCTCGATATTCTACTCGGTGCTGAAGCGCGTCAAGATATTCGGCGAGTCGAACGTGGTCATAGGCGCCATATCTTTCTCGATTGCGTTCCTAATCTTCGGCTACCCGGTGATAATCGGCTACAGCCTGGTGACGCCCTTCGTGGCCATGTTCACGCAGACCACGGTGTTCCTGATGGTTTTCGTCATAGCGTTCCTCATAGCCAGCTTCTTCTACCCGGACATGCCCAAGTTCCTTGCTGGCAGCTTCACCTCCCGCGGGTTCCTCATGAACGCGTTGGCCATGGGCATAGCCG
The DNA here is from genome assembly GCA_026397385.1 of Candidatus Aenigmatarchaeota archaeon. GTDB lineage: Archaea > Aenigmatarchaeota > Aenigmatarchaeia > CG10238-14 > SCSR01 > JAPLUY01. Next base: position 2,410 of record JAPLUY010000039.1, on the reverse strand, counting down.
TCGCGATAATGAGCGGCGCGATAGCCATACTGTGGCAGGCGCCCAAGGGCAACGCCGGCTCGCCGTCGGTGCCCACCGACATTTCAATAATGGCCGCGGTCGTCATAGTGATGATCATAGTCCTCATTATAGCCAGTGCTGTAGTGACAAGCAAGAGCTGAAGCGGCAATGGCGAACGTCTTCGAAACCGTTATCACCTACATGGTGGACTCCGGGATATACAACCTGCTGATATTCGCGTTCGTGCTTGGAGTGCTCTTCACGATACTGAAAAGAATCAAGATATTCGGCGAGTCTACGCTTGTGAACGGCACGATATCGTTCGCGATAGCGTTCATGGTGTTCGGATATCCCGTCATAATCGGCTACAGCCTGGTGACGCCGTTCGTCTCCATGTTCGCCCAAGCGACGGTGGTCATGCTCGTGCTTGGAATCGCGCTGCTGATAACTAACTTCTTCTATCCGGACCTGTCCAAGTTCCTGACGTCCAGGTTCACCTCGCGCGGCGTGCTCGAGGCGGCCATCGTCATAGCGGTTATAATAGCGCTGACCAGCGGCGCGGCGAACGTGATGATAAACTCGCCTAAGGGCGACGCCGGCGCCCCCTCGATACCCACCGACTTGGTCATCATGGCCGGCATAGTGATAATCCTGATAATCGTACTCCTCATCGCAAGCACGAACTCCGGGAAAGGCTCCTGAAAGGCGGGGAAACACGTAAAAACAACGAAACACAATAATTACTAGGAATCGTAGGGTGCAAACATCAATGGTGAACGCGTTCGAGACGGTAATACTGAAGATGCGGGATCTGGGCATGTTCCAGTTCCTACTGCCGTTCATGCTTACTACGACGATTTTCTACGGGCTGCTGCGCAAGTCGAAGATATTCGGCGAGGAGTTCCGCGCGATAACCGTAAACGCCGTCGTGTCACTGGTCGCGGCGTTCATGGTCTGGGCCGCGCCCATAATACTCGGCGTGAACATCGAGACAAGCATGGCATCGTTCTTCCTCCAGGGCACCAGCGCGACGCTGATCATCCTGGTCGGGCTGATGATGGTAAGCATGTTCTTCCCGCCGGACCTCGCCGCGGAACTGAAGGGCCTGAACATAACCGGCAAGTACGGCTCCGGCATACTGATAGTGGGCATCATCGTCGCGGTCGGTGTCGCGCTGACGAGCGGGCTGGCGGGCCTCTTCCTGCCGGCAGGCTGGCAGATAGGGACGGGCAGCGGAGAACTGCTCTCGCCGGACAACGTGTCCAGCATATTGATGATCGTACTTTTGCTCGGCACCGTCTTCATACTCGTTTGGGGCGGTGGCGGCAAGAAGTAAAGCAAATGAGGTTTAATACATGGTTGGATTCGCAGATTGGTTGGCGACGGGCCAGAGCGTAGGGCTTTTCGAGTTTTACCTGCCCTTCGTACTGTCTTTCGCCATACTCTATGGAATACTTCGCAAGGCGAAGATATTCGGCGACAACCGGACAGGAAAGACGACCGACTTGATCGTGTCGCTGATACTGTCCGTGTTCGTCATAGGCTACACGCCTGTCGGAGTCACACTGGCAACGTTCTTCGGGACCATGTTCACCGGCACCGTCACGCTGATAGTGACGCTGCTTGGAACAATAATGGTCCTCTACGTGCTCGGCAAGGTAGTCGGAATCGAAATACCTGGCAAGCAGAATGACAAGAGATGGGGAGCGGCGCTAGTAGCTTTGACTCTGCTCATAGCAGCCGGAGCCTTCGTATCGGCTGGGGGGCTTTCGATATTCGGAGCGAGCCTTCCTAGCGCAGGCGGCCTGTCGTTCTCGCTGCCCGCGCTGCCTTCCGTAAATGTATCCGCCGAGGACGTCGTGATATTCGGCGGGCTCGCGCTGGTCATAGCAGCGATAATATGGATGGCTACCGAGAAGGGAGAGACAAAGGGGAAATAAACTCCCCTCCGTGGGTGTGGTCAGATGGCTTTCGCCGACATAATAGAAATTTGGAAGGCGCAGGGAGTTTTTGAGTTTTACCTGCCCTTTGTATTGATGTTCGCGATATTCTACGGTCTCCTCAGCAAGTCGAAGATATTCGGCGACGAGGAGAAGGAGCGCCGCGTACGAAACATAAACGTGGTCGTGTCGATCGTCGCGGCGCTCTTCATCATGGTGTCGCCCGTGGGGGTATCGCTTACGACGTTCTTCGGCGCGTTCTTCACGCAGACGATGGTCATACTGACCACGATGCTCGCGTTCATGCTGATAATCTTCATGTTCATCCCGCACAACAGCGTGGGCGAATTCATGAAGGAGCCCATGAAGTACGCGAAATACTTCATACCGCTGGCGCTGGTCGCAGTGCTCGCGGTATTCTTCGCCTCGGGCGGGCCGAAGATATTCGGCATAAACATCGGCAGCGTCGG
>JAPLUY010000030.1 GCA_026397385.1 Candidatus Aenigmatarchaeota archaeon | reverse complement strand
TTCGTGTCCGTGCTGGTGCTGATAACGCTGCTGAAGATATTCGGGCTGAGGGTATTCACGTTCCTCATATCGGTGATGCCGCTGCTGATAGTCGTCATAATCAACCCGCTTTTCATATCGGCGGCGGTCGGGAACTACTTCCCGGACGTCGCGGACGCCGTGGCGCTTACCTCGACAGCCGTGCTGGCCGCTGTAGTTTTCTACTCCACGGTCAGGCACGTGCGCTGGCTGTCCGTGGCGGCGACTTTCCTGATATCGGCCGAGGTGGGCGCGTTCTTCGCGTACGTGCTCCAGCCTCCGACTCTGTTCGCTGTGCCGATTGCGTTCGCGCTCTACGACATATACGCCGTTTTCGCCGGACCCCTGAAGACGCTGATGTCGCAGCTCACCAGGAGCAACCTGCCGAAAGTGAAGAAGCCGAGCTTGAAGTTGGTCAGACGATCGCTGAACCTCGGGGTGCTTGCAGCCAACATAGGCGGGTTCATGATAGGCACTGGCGACCTGGTGTTCTACTCGATGACCGTGGCGGCCGCGTTCGCGCTCGCCGGCATAGGCGGCACGATAGCAACGATGGTGGCGCTGAATGCCGGCGTTGCGCTGACGTTCTACATACTCACGAAGTACAAGAAAGTTCTGCCCGGGCTGCCGATTCCGATTTTCCTAGGAGTGCTGACGTTGCTGGCGTTGAAGTACGTGCTCGTCTAGCCGGGCGCCACCGTTAATCATTTAAACGTCATACTTTATCAAACTCCTATGGGCAGATTAGACGGCCTGTTCGGGCGCAAAAAGGGCGAAGCCGGCGAACCGAACACCGCCGAGCATGCCGGGAAGGAACCTGCGGCTACCGTAACGGAAGTGGCGCCTGTGCAACATGAGGAAAAGGAGAAATCGGCGGAGAAGCCCGTCGAATACGTGAACGAGCTCAACCTCTCCGGGTTCAAGGACGCCTTCACGAAATATGCGAGGGAGACGCGCGGCGAGGAGTCGAAGGCCGCCCTTCCCGAGTTCGCCTGGGACGGAGAGTCGCTGAAAATAAAGATAAAATGCGACGACGCGGACGACACTGCCTTTTTGGACCTGGCCGGAATTTACACCAAATACTTCGATTTCTATAATTACAAGGAGCCGAACTCCCTCGAGAGACTGTACGCTGACAATGGTTCGAGGGGCATCAAGCTGTCCAGGAAGCACGATAACGGGACGGCGATAAACAACCTGGACATGATGCTCGGCACGTACACCGGCTTGAATTTCGAATTCGGCGTGAACAAGAAGGCGACGTCGAAGGACCTCGAGTTCCTGAAGGACGTGTGGAACAGGCTGAACCTGAGCGGCAGCGCGATGAGCGTCGAGGACAGGCTGAAGGCGCTCGGAGTGGAGGTTTTCGATTCGGACGCGGGCTGGGAAGCGATCGGCGGCTATGACGCGCTGAAGGAGGAGGTCAGGAAGACGGTCGTGCTTCCTGTCAGGAACCCCGACGTCTACGGCAGGATAACCGAGGGCACGCGCGTCAGCGCGAAGAGCATAATGCCGAAGGCCGTGTTGTTCTACGGGCCGCCGGGCACGGGCAAGACCACCATGGGCAGGGTGGTTGCGGGGCAGCTCGACGTGCCGTTCCTGTACGTGCCCATCGAGTCGATATTCACGATGTGGTACGGCGAGTCGCCGCGCAGGCTCGGCAAGATATTCAAGCTGGCCGAGAGTTACGAGCGCTGCACGATATTCATAGACGAGATAGACGCGCTCGCCTCGAACAGGGACGAGATGCACGAGGAGAGCGTGAAGGTGATGAGCACGCTGCTCACGAGGCTGGACGGGCTGAAGACGAGACCCGGCGTGCTCACGATCGGCGCGACGAACAGGTACGAACAGCTCGACCCGGCAATCAAACGCAGGTTCGATAGCGAGGTCTACTTCGGGCTGCCGGACGCGAAGGACAGGGCCGCGATACTGGGATTGTACGCGAAGCAGCTGGCCGTCCCCGACAGGGAGAATCTGGCGTCCATGACCGAAGGCTATTCCGGCAGCGACATCGAGAGGATGGCGAAGAACGTGGAGCGTGCGTACGCTAAGCGCGTGATAGAGGACGGCGCTACGGGCCTGCCGGACGCGGAGATGTACCTCGACTACGCCTCCGGGCGGAAGAACGGCAAATGAGCGCGCAACGCAAAGCTGGCGCTGTCCTGTGAAAAATGTGCTCCCTAGGGGATTCGAACCCCTGTCTCAAGCTCGAGAAGCTCGAATCTTACCAGGAATTTTTGTTCCTCTTGGCCGGGCTAGACGAAGGGAGCACCTTTGTCCAAAATATCTTATCGTGCGCGGTGCTTAAAAATAGAACGCCTACGCCAGCAGCGGCACCAAGCGCAGCACGATTGCGATCACGACTGGCACGCCGAAACCTATCAGGGCGCCCGCGATGACCTGGCCGGCGGTGTGCGC
>JAPLUY010000022.1 GCA_026397385.1 Candidatus Aenigmatarchaeota archaeon | reverse complement strand
CGGCTCGATACTGTTGAAGCTCGACATCGCGTACGAACGCGGCAAGGCCGTCGACCTGATCCTGCGCGAGGTGAGCAAAAGCATAAAAGCTTTTGACGCACAAGCTCAAATAGAAGTAATTTAGAGGTTCCGTATGCGCTGGGTACGTCCCGTCGAGATGTCGTCGCGTCCGCTCTCGCCGTTCCGCACGTCTGACCTGCGGCAGCCGTCGTGCTTCGACCGCACGGACGACAACATGTTCTGCGGCAAGATCAACGTCGTCGTGATCGAGGGCCCGTCGCAGAGCGGGAAGACGACGCTCGGAGGGTGGTGGGCCACGCGCTACGATCCGAAGCCGAGGCTGCTGTACAACGCACGCGAGGCGCTGGACATGTGCAAGGAGTACCTGGCGCTGTACCGCGAGGAGGAGGAGCGCGGCGTCGATATCACAAGGCGCTCGATGCTGTGGAAATGGAACGTGCTCGACGAGCCGCAGCAGGAGGCGCCGAGCGCGAAGTGGCTCGACGAGCGCGCGCAGGTGATCGCGCAGATAGTCAACGGCTACGGCTTCCTCAAGCAGAACCTCGTGCTCACGCTGCCGGACCTGGGCGACATCGGCAAGCGCGTCTACTCGAACAACCTCACGTACCGCATCAAGGTCGACGTGCGCAAGATCGCAGGCAAGGCGAGCAGGCGCGCGTACTTCTACTTCCCGTACAAACCCATCTGGAAGGACAAGTGGACCTGGAAGGACGCGGGGTACATGGACGTGCCACGCATCGTGCTGCCGGAAGGATGGGCCGCGCGCAAGCTCGTGAACTTCGACGAGAAGCTGGAACGCTGGGAGAAGAATCTCGACCGGCAGGAGCGCTCTGATTCGCGCCGCGCAGGCGACAAGCCGTACGATCCGTACGCGCCAAGCGCATGGAGCCACAAATAGGCGCGCCCCCTGCATGCTTCTTAAAAACAAAAGAAAACAAATCACTAAAACGAGTCAGTCCGAAAAATTTTTAACTAATATAGAAATATATATACATATATAGATTGTTTTTCTCTACTCTCTCTCTCTCCCGGAGAGGATTTGTTTTGTTTTCTTTTTGAAAAAGAAGTAGAAACACACGCATCTTTATAAAGGAATCTTCGCAAAAAATACTCAGACGTTTAAAGTTGCGCCTGCGTAGTAGTAGCATGGTGCTTCGGATGCAGAAGCTCCGCGATTTGTGCGCCGAGCTGCAGTCGCAGGGCTTCACGGACCGCGTGCCCGAGAGGCCGCTCTTCCTCCTGATCATGGAACGCTTCGGCGCCAGCCTCAAGATGCGCAAGGAAATCAGCGAGGCCGTCGAGTACGCCGGGTTCATGCACAACCTGCGCACCGGCTGGTGGATTTTCACGGGAGAGTTCGCGCCTGCACCGATAGCTCCACCGATGCAGGCACCGATGACGCCGCCGGGGAGTAGCCCAACGGCGCAACCGATGCCCGAGAAACCGCCCGAGCCGCCAGCCCTTCCCGAGCCCGGCGCACCGGGCGGCGAACCGCTAGATCCGGAAGCCGAAGCCATGGAAGAAATGGAGGACGAGTTCGAGGAGAGCGAGCAGTTATGAGCGAGAAGAAGCACGTCATGCTCACGATCGACGGCGACGTGCTCGATAGCATGCGCCAGCGCGAGAGCAGCATCAGCGCCTGGGTGGAGGAGCAGATGCGCGCGCACCTGGCTAGGAAGGAGAAGCCGGTCACGCCGGCCGTTGTCGCGGAAGTCGACGCCCTGATCGTCAAGGTCAACGACACCGAGGGACAGCTGGCGAAGTTGAAGGCAGAGCTGCTCGGGGAGAGGGCATCGATGAAGCAGTCCGCACTGCTGGACAAGTACGACGACGTGCTCGAGCTGCGGACCGTTACAGCAGAACAGCTGGCGAACGGCCAGTTCGCGCAGGACCTCGTCGGCGTGATCCGTGGCAAGTACCCCGAGCGCCCGGAGCTGCAGCGCGCGTCCGTGACGGAGCTGCGCGACTACGTCGCGGCGCGCGACACGTTCTTGAAGGAGGCGAAGGCATGAGCGAACTATACCCGGACGAATCGTATTTCAAAATACTGCGGAAGCATGGCCGATTCTGCGTCCGCTGCGGCGGAAGGCTCGGTCTCGAGACGATGCACGGCGGCAAGTGGCACTTCCCGTTCTGCCCGAAGTGCCGTACTGAACTGTTGGAAAGCGGAGACTGGTAGGCATGACGAAGAAGTACGAACTGACTGGCGAGACAAAGGACTTCCTAGGGACGACGCTGCATCGCATCAAGGCGCTGTTCGCGTTCGATATCGTAGCCAAGGGCGAACTCGGCGGCTTCATCGAAGCCGAGAAGAACCTCGCACAGGACGGCAATGCCTGGGTGTACGGCGATGCCTTGGTGTCCGGCGATGCCCGGGTGTACGGCAATGCCTTGGTGTACGGCAAAGTCAAAATCGACTTTACGCTCTGCTCACGCTTCAACTTCGACACGGACGCGAAGCTCGCGTTCTGGCGCAAGCTGGAAGCGATGTTCGAGACGAAGTTCAAGGAGTGATGGTGTGCAGCTGACGGCTGAGAACCTGCTCGTGCTCGTGGCGGCGAAGAAGGGCCACGTCTGCGCGGACAACCAGCCGTACTTCAAGGAGAAGCGCATGCTCGAGGTCGCGCGGCAGATGCAGATAGACAAGCTGCTTGTGCCGGACCGCGACGCGCCAAACGGCAAGCGATGGTTCAAGCTGACCGAGTATGGCCGCCTGTTCGCGGCGGCGTTCTCGATGCTGCCGTCCTGCCCGCAGGAGTTGTACCTAGGCTCGTTCAAGTGGGACGTGAGGAAGGATGGCTAGTTGGCTTTCGACGCAGCGCGGCTGGTTCAACCTGATCATGGACGTGCTCGTGCTCGCCGCCATCCTGTACGTGTCGCTCGTGCTCGAGCCCGAGTGGCGGGCATGCGCGACTGCTTCGCAGCCGCTGCCGCAGAACTGCGCCATCGTCTGCGGCCCGAAGGCGCAGACGCATGCTGCGTCGCCGTCGGCACTAGTTTAATACCTTTTGCACGAACGCCACAGTATATGAATCTCGACAACGCACTCGATTGGGGCCTGGGCCTCGGAGTGCTCTTCATGTTGGCAGGCGCATTCGTCGTACCGCAGTTCTCGTCTGCGATCGCCGCCGTGGCCGACATCAACGACACCGGAACGAAGACGATAGTGACTGCCGCGTTCGGCATCGCTTTCGTCATCGCCGTCCTGATGGTCGTGAAGGGCGCCGGGAGCTACTCGAAGAACTAGTCCCCGCGAGCCTCGCTCGTATGCCGCAAGAGAGCGCCCATGCGGACAGAGCGAGTTTAAATCACGCGGCGCCTTATCTTACTTATGCGAATGAAAACCGTCAGCCTGGCGCTCGCCGCCGCTCTGCTACTTCTGGCAGCGCCGGCCGCGTTCGCGTGGATGTACAACGCTTCAGGCACATGCGACTACGGCTGGAGCGCGAACGGCACGGTCAGCGGCTGCGAGCCGATGCCCATGCAGATACCCGTAGGCTGCGCGTTCGGACTTCCTGACGGCGCCGTGAAGCAGAGCACGGAGGTCGCCATACGCGGCAGCTCGTGTGGCGGGGCGAGCCTGTACATCTCCTTATACCAGCCGGACACGAACCCGGCCTGGACGACCGCGATACCGTGCGTCAACAACACAGGCACGCCGAACTCGACGAGCACGCAGACCTTCGGCGTCGTCTCGGGCTACGGCACGATCCTTCCGCCTGCACAAGTGCAGGCCGACCTGGCGTACACGCTGGGCTTCAAGTGCTGGGACTCGAGCACGGAGCTCGTGCAGAACGGCGGCTTCGAGGCGTCGTACCACGCGGCGCTGCCGATCTTCGGCAACCAGAACCGCACGCTCTCCGATGGCGGCGTGATCCCGGGCTGGCAGCTCTACTCTGATCCGGCGCACGCATTGTCTGCGGACCTGCTCTCGGACGCATGGAGTGGCAAGACCGGCAGCAAGTACCTGTACTTGAACGCATCGAGCAGCGCCGAGGACCGCACTCTAAAGGCGTGCCAGGCCCTGCAGGTCCCGGGCGACCTGGGCTCGCTGTACAACGTCAGCTTCAACCTAGAGACGACGACCGCCGGCAGCGTCGGCGGCAATATCTCCGACACCCGGGCGAGCCTGACGTTCGCGGACAACTCGACCGTCGCACTTATAAACATGGCGCAGGCAGGCGATTACAACGGCACCTTCTCGACGGTGCTCAACCTGGGCGGCGAGACCGGGCAGCCTGCGACTTTGTGCGTCGAACACGAGCTTCTCTGCCCTAGCTGGTGTGCGTGGACAGGCAGCTTGAAGCTCGACACTGTCAGCATGAACGCGACCTGCGCAGGCCTGAACTGCACGCAGCTGCTCATGTCGCCGGTGACTACGACTACTACTACCCTCGGGCCTGGAGGATCAACAGGCGGCGCCGTGAACGGCTTGGTAGAATATGGCATCAACTTTATTGCCGGCGCAGTCGGGACGGACATAGTCGGCTCCCAGCTGCTCATCTGGACTGCGCTGACGATGGTCGTGTTCTTCGGCACAGCTTATGCCGAGGTCAGCACGTCGAAGGACTTGAAGCTCGGCAGCAACGGAGTCATGGCGCCGCTCGTGCTGTCGCTAATCTTCTTCATGGTAGGCGGCGTCGTGCAGACGAACGGCGTACCCTTCGTTCCGATGTGGCTCGACATCACGATCATAGTCGTGGCCGGTCTGATGTTGGCGTCGACGCTCGGCCACGTCGGAGGCAAGGGCTGATGGCTTCCGGCAGCGAGAGTTCGTACATCTTCGGGTTCTTGATATTCATAGGCTTCCTGGTGGCCATCGTCGCGGCCGGAGCGCCAACCATCCTGGCGTCCGTTCCGGCCGCTCCGGCACTGCCGGCGTTCCCGACTTCTTCAGGGACATGGCTTCCGATCAGCGGCGTGGACTGGGGCACGGCGTTCATCGACTTCGTGACCGACATTATCATAGGCGTGCTCTACTTGTTCGAGCTGGCGCTATGGAGCATGACGGAGATATGGTACTTCGTCGAGCTCGTCGGCATCACGGCCGTGGCGTACCCCGTCGCAGGCGTGGTCATCACGGCGTTCGGCGGCGTGGTCCTTTTCGCAGTCATAGGGACGGTAAGAGGAAAATGAAGACGAAGCTAGCATGCGTCGCGCTGGTAGCGTTCTGCCTGTTAGCCGGGGCTGTATGCGCCAGCACGACGGACACGGTGGGCGACACGAGTGACACGAGCGGATGGGGCCCGAGCAACTACCGCTGCTCTCCTATAACGCCTTCAAGCAGCGGAGTGCTGAGCAGCGTCGGCATCGAATTGTCCGCATGTTCAGGCAACATTCGGCTCGGCGTTTATTACAACAGTACCCTGGAACTGGTCGCACAGGCATCTGAGCAAGGATGTATAGACGGCTGGAACACCGGCGACTTAAGCAGCTACGGCATACTCGTCAACACGAGCACGGTCTTCTGCGTGGCCGGGCAGCCTAGCGTAGGCGCTACCATGTACGACGGGCCGTACGGTTACAGCCTGCAGGGCGATCAGACATACGGCGCTCTGCCCAATCCCTTCGTGATAGCAGCCGCGCCGGGGTGGACGATGACGGCACGGATGACCTACGACACGACGACCACCACTACTACGACAACGACTTCGAGCACGACTACGACGACATCCACCACCACGACGACCACGTTGCCGCCTACGACCACTACTACGACAACGACTTCGAGCACGACTACGACGACCGTCCCGGCGACCACTACCACGACCGTGCCTACGACCACGACGACCAGCACGCTGCCGGCGTTCAACGTCACCGCCACGTACTGCCTGGACTCGGGCACGCTCCGGCAGCAGGTGGCAGTCAGCCTGAACGGCACGGAGAGTACGACCATCGAGGACACCAGCTGCCAGTACGGGTGCGACGACGTGCTCAGCACGTGCAACCCGGCGCCTGTCATCGTCATAGCAGTTTTCGCCCTGGGAGCGCTCGTCATGCTCGCGCTGGCGAAGAGGTACAGGAAGATATGAGCGACAGCAAGAACGTCTCGGGCGGCGCAGCCATCCTACTCCTGGCGGGGCTGCTCTTCCTCGCGTACCCGTACCTGCCTGCATGGCTCCGCACCGTCCCGGCGCTGACGGCCATAGCTGCGCTGAGCGTCGTCACGCTGCTCATCTTCGCCTCGGGCGGCAGCAAGGGCGCGTACTACTGAGCTTAAATCTCTGAGCGCCGTCTGTTCTAGCATGGACCTCCGCCGTGCGCTCTTCCTCGTGGTCGCTGTGCAGACCGGGCTGCTCGCGCTCGCAGTCGTGTCGCTGCTCTTCCTCAACCGCGTGTGGGCGCTGAGCGATGCAGGGTTCGCGTTCATACTGCTGGCGTTCAGCGCCGAGATAGCTGCGGCGCTGGCTGCGTGAAATTCCCTCGTTTTTGCTACTCATAGCAGCGCGAACTTCCGTACCCTGTTTCGAGCCAACTCGCATCTGATTTCTCTTTCTATACATGAGAGAGAGGACGTTTACCCCCCTCCATGCGGCAGAGACTTCTCGGAAGAGTCGTTTTTGTTCATGTATTAAAAGTTTAGAAACCAAGTAAAAGCATGGCCGAGGATGCCGGCATGCTTCTCGAGTGCGAAGACTGCGGCGCCAAGCTCCCGTCGTTCGAAGCGGTGCAGGCGCACGAGTGCCCCGTGGCATTGGCGAAGCTGCACTTCTGGCAGAGGCCGCTGCTTAAGGCAGAGCGCATGGTTCCTGCAAGTCCGATTGCATCCGACGCGCCGGAGCCCTGTCCTGCAGAGACGGCCGCAGATGCACCCGAACCCGCGGAAGTCGAGGACGTGCCGGAGGCATGGTACCGTGGCTGAGATTATTTTGAACAGCACCATCACGACGACGACGCTCGCACGCGCTGCGACGGCTGCGGGCGCGTTCGACCTGGGCGTGTGGCTCGGGCAGAACTATATCTTCGTCATGGCCGCCGTGTTCATACTGGGCGCCTACCTGATATGGCGGCGGAAGCCGTCGGGACCGGGCGAGCCCGTCGACCGGGTAGAGGTCGAGCGCGAGCGCTTCTTCGACCGCAACCGCCTGAACACCGCCCGCTTCCTCGACTGGATCAACTCGCCCAGGGGACAGCCGCTGTGGTTCGTCGAGGCCATGCGCCCGGTGCGCCTGCGCTACCTGGTGCCCAAGAAGAAGAAGGAGGACGAGGAAGTGCCTGAGCTGGACATACCGGCAGCCGCTGCGACGCAGGGCGCTGACGGCAAGCCGCTGATGCAGGCGAAGAAGGCAGCCCGTCCGAAGAAGGAGCCCGAGCCGGACGAGTGGGTGTTCACGGACGCTGTGGCGCTCACGCTGCGCTGGTGCCGCTACATACCGCTGATCAACAAGCCGTTCCGCATGGGCAGCAATCCGCTGCCGTTCGGCCTGAGCTTCGGGCGCCGCGAGGCGATCTACCTGAAGACCTCGAGCATGAGGCAGCTGCCGGGCTATCCGAAGGAGACCGTGCTCGAGCGCGGCACTACGTACTGGATGGGCGTCAACGGCATCTACTACGACGACCGCATCCCGCAGCCGACGACCAACGCCAACGTCCGCGACCACCTGGCGCAGACCGAGCTCGAAAGCTACAGCGCCGGCACGTACGTCACGATGCAGGAGCTGGCCGTGGCAGGGCATGACGAGGTCGCGGCCGAGGCGCTGATGCACCACCTGGACATACAGGAGCTGCGCGAGAAGAAGCAGAAGCAGAGGTTCGGCTGATGTCAGATGACGATGTCTTTGATCCGCTCGCAGAGGAGGCCGACGAGGCCGAGACGGCCGCGGATCAGGAGGGCGATGAGATGCCGAAAGGCGTACCTAGGAGCGGCAAGCGCAAGTACACGAAGCACAAGCACCCGGAGACCGGGCAGCGCCCGGGACCTGCGGACAGGCCCGGCTGCTTCGAGCCGCGATGCACGGAGTGCCCGTTCATAGAGAAGTGCAAGCACGCGGAGGTCTGAACATGAAGCTGCGCATAGTCACGACGGAGCAGGAGAAAGCCATCGACGTGTGCCGCCACGTGAAGGAGCACATCGAGGCGTGGCGCCCGAACTGGATCATGCGGCATGGCGGGTTCGGCGACATACGGCACTCGGCGTCGTTCGACGTGCAGACCGACGGCTCGATACTGTTGAAGCTCGACATCGCGTACGAACGCGGCAAGGCCGTCGACCTGATCCTGCGCGAGGTGAGCAAAAGCATAAAAGCTTTTGACGCACAAGCTCAAATAGAAGTAATTTAGAGGTTCCGTATGCGCTG
>JAPLUY010000059.1 GCA_026397385.1 Candidatus Aenigmatarchaeota archaeon | reverse complement strand
GCATACGCACGCCTTGGACCTTGAGCAGCGAGCGCGTGTGGAACGAGACCCATAGGGCGGCGGCGAAGCTGTTCAAGGCCGCCGGACTTATAACGTTCGCGGGCATACTCGCGCCGCAGTACGCGATATACTTCGTGCTCGTGCCGATACTCGCAATCGTGGTCTTCTCATTCGTGTACTCGTACACGAGGTACGTCCGCGAGGAGAAGCGCAAGAGAAAACACTGAGCTCCGGGCTTAGGCGCAGACGTTCCCCGCACACGTAAGCGGCACGTAGCACCACGGATAATAGCCTGCCTTCTGGCAGCACGGACCGCCGCTGTAGCCGCAGTCCGTGCGCACGATGAAGTCCTGCGTGAAATAATACGAATCGTTGAACACGTAGACGCCCATCCCGGCTTCGTCGAGCTCGGGCGTCAGGATGTTCTCGCGGTGGCCGGTGCTGTTCATCCATCCGATGGTCGCGTTCTGCGCGAGCTGCTCGAAGGTATTGTACTCGGTCTTTCGTATCATGCCGAGTATGTTGACCAGATAATAGCTGACGCCGCTCTCCTTCAGGATGTTCTCGGCGCTCTGGTTCCAGTAGGCGACGCCGCCCGCGAGCAGCCGCATGCTGACGTTCGAGCCGTCGCTGCCCGTGTGCGAGAAGTACCCGTTCGCGGCCATGTCCGCGCCGTGCGCGCGTCCCACCGCGGCTATCGCTTCGTTCCACGACAGCGGCCGCAGCCCGGTCGACGTGCGCTCGTAGTTGACGAGGTCGAAGGCTCGCTGCTCTAGCCATGCGATGTTCGCGGCCGACGTGTTCGATGCAGCCATGTTCGCTATGCGCAGTCCGGCGGCGAGCGGCAGCGTCGTAGACGTCGAAGTGGTCGTGGTCGGAGGCGCGGCGCGCAGCGTCGTGGTCGTCGGCGATGCCGAGAGTATCCCTTCGATCGAGGTCTCGAACCCGACGTTCGTGTAGTAGAATATCGTCGCGAGCGCCAATCCGAGGAACATTCCGAAAACGGCCACTGCACGTATGTCCATGTAAGGATATTGCCGCCGTATTAGAAATCTTCGACTTGCCGCTTCCGGGTTCCGCAAAAGTTTAGGAACTCCGCCAGATCACTGAGAACGCGCGGCTAGTTCGGGGCCTTCATGACAATCGCGGGAGCGGCGAACGGTATCCGCAGCTCGGTCTTCGCTCTCTCGCCGGGAGCCGACACGGTAAGGAAGATGTATGCCATGTCCTTACCGGGGATGACGCTTATCGAAGCCCGGTCTATCTTGGAGAGCACGGCCGCTCCGATCTTCTTGCCGACGAGTCCGCTGATGGTCTTGGACGCGTCCATTATCTCTATCCCGACTACCTTGTTGTCCATGGAGAAGTCTATGACGAAGTCGTTCACCTCGAAGCTGTCGCGGACCCTCGTGCCGGTGTACGCGTACAGTATGTCGTATTCGTCGTCATAGTCGATCTTCGCCTGGGAAGCCATGTCAATACGCCCTCCTTCTTTTCTTATTCTGGACGTGGGCGGTTATAACCTTTTTATGGCGTTGCCACCACGGCCGGTGGCGCGGAATTGGCTGGTATTTGGATTGGCCGGATTTGGTTTTTTAGAACCTCCAAATAACAGCCAATTATCGGTTTTAGGGAAAGCGCGTTTTATGCGTCTGCTGGAGGATTTGGCGCGTTCTTAGAACGGCCGTTTTCAATTGGCTGTCGATTGGCTGCGATCGGCTGTCAATTGGGAGCCACGTTCGCGCGCTCGCGCGCGTGCACCAGCACGTAGTACGCGCCCTTGGTGGAGCCGACGAGCTTCAGCCTGCCCTTCTGGACCATCTCCATCAGGTCCCACTTCGCCGCGCCGCGCGTGACGTTGTTGAGCTTCTGGTATTCGCCGTTCGTCAGCTTCTTCGCGTGCGCTGCATAGTGCAGGCCGTTTATCTGCCGGACGTTCATGTCCGGATTCGCTGCCTGGTCGTCCGACAGGATGGCGGGCTCGATCTTCTTGGTCCACCCGAACTTCTTCGCGACCAAGTCCACGGCGTTCGGCCCGAGAACCGCGCACAGGAGCGTTCCTAGCCCGACGCCGATCTTCAGCACGCCCATGCTGTCGAGCAGAAGCCCGCCGACCATGCCGAACACCGCTCCGGCAAGCAGCTCCATGAAGATCCTTCCGGGAGAGAATCCGCCGTTAGGCTCCGCGACGTAGGCCTTGTACATGCCATAGAACAATCGTACGAAGGAGCCGGCGATGGCGTACAACAGGAGCGCGACGAATGGCGCAAAGGGCGCGAGCAGCTCGAGCATCCTTCCCACCTGCTTGCTAGCTGTACAGTTAGGCTTAAATGGGTTACGGAAGACGACGGAAACGGCAAATTTACAAATACATTCTTCGGATTCCGAACGCTTCCGGCATTCAGGTGACTACGTTTTTTATTTTTCGGTTTTTGTGGACACCCGCTTCAGCGTCTTCCTGTACTGTCTTATCAAGAACTCGAGAGTAGGCTTCAATTTCATGTTCCTTGAATACTCTTGCAAGGTCCTGTAATATTCCGCCCGGTCTTCCAAGGTTATGCTTATGGGCGGATAGCCGTTCCTCATCAGGATGAAATTGAGCAGCAGCCTGCCGACCCTGCCGTTACCGTCCCGGAAGGGATGGATGTACTCGAACTGGTTGTGGATGATCGCTGCCAGGACGAGCGGCTTGAACTTTTTCTTGTTGCATTTGTACCAGCTTACGAAGTCATCGAGCGCATGCGCGAGCCCGGCCGCTGGCACGCCCGAGTGCGCTATCGCTCCTCTGGAGTCCCTTATGACGACTTCTACCTCCCTGAATTTTCCAGCGAACGGCTTCGACCTCCCGAAGCACAACCTGTGGATTTTTTTGATCAGGTCCAGAGACAGGTCTTCCTTGGCGTTCTTTACGTACTCGAAGGCATTCGCCACCCCGTCCGCCTCGATTTCCTCCTTGTTCCCTGGCGGTTTCCTTTTCTCCAAGACATCCTTGACATCGGGCATCTGCGCGGTAGAACCCTCTATCGCGTTCGTGTTGTAGACGAACTCCTCGGTGAATTTCCTCCATTCCCTTTGGTCGAGGTGGTGGATTCTTATCTCGTCGTTGTACCTGTTAAGGGAATCGATCTGCTTCGTTGTAAGCGTGAAGAGGAAGACCTTGGTGTCCATCCGCTCGATTTGTTCCATTATCCTCTTTTCGGCCTCGCGCCTTGGCGCATCGAGCTCCCCCTTGGACAGGTCCTGCCCCAAATATTTTCTTATCTTCAGGATTTTGTCGCCCTTCCTGTAGGAGTGGACGAGATAGTACTTGATCCTTCTTCCGGCAAGGCGCTTTTCAACGAACATCCTATCCTATTATTACTGGGTGACCACGATTTATAAATCTGTCATTTTGTGGTCACCTTAGAACGAGGGCGTCGGATGGCGCAAAGGGCGCGAGCACCTCGAGCATCCTTCCCACCTGCTTGCTAGCTGCACAGTTAAGGTTAAATGGGTTGCGGATGGTGGAAAAAAAGAACGTTCGACCAGAATATATATTGAAATACAAAAATGTTTTAGAGGTGCACGCGTGGTAAATTTCTTACAACTTCCGGTGGTGTGTTCTTTTGATTAAACTCTCGCGCCGTAGCAAGGTTATGTACATCTTCGTCGACGAGTCGGGGGACGTCGGTTCACGCAAAAGCTCGTCGAAACATTTTGTTGTGGCACTTTTCATACCAGAAAATCCGAAGGATATCCGGAAGTGCTTCAAGAAAATCCGCCAAAGGAAATGGAAGAAGAGGTACAAGTCCGTCAGGGAATTCAAGTGGAGCGCTTCCGACAGGAACGTTAAGAAAATAGTGCTGGAAGAACTTGCGAAGAGAAGTTTCGACGTATACTGCATAGTCTGCGTGAAGAGCAAGATATACGATCGAACTGGTTGGAAGAAGAACGAGCTTCAACCCTATCTGACTGGGACCATCGTGGAAAACATCGTCTCGAAACCTGAAGACGACAAGCTGCAGCTGGTCGTGGATAAGTTCCTGTCAAACAGGCGGATAGAAGAGTACAACCGGTACATACGCGAGAAGATTAAAGGAGTCTTGGTCACGGGCAAGGAGGTGTCGATAGAGCACATGAACTCCCAGTCCGAACCTAATCTTCAGGCTGCCGACATGATCGCAGGCGCGGTTTTCCAGAAATACGAGACTGGTGACAACAGCTATTACCGTATCATAAAGGGTCACGTCAAAAAGGAGGACATCCGGTGGAACTGATGCCGTGCATTCGCGATGCTACTAGGTCATTAAAAAAAGAAGCGAACCCTTCCTACTCGTCCCTATCCACTTACATGGACGTCATCCTTTCGGAAGGACTTACTCGCTAAACATAATTTAAACTGTATATCATTTAAAGCTTTCATTTACCACCAGCCGTGATATGTCCTTTGTACGATATTTGAAATTATTTCAGAATCTTCCCCGTCTCCGTTTAACACAGACACAGGTCTAGCATGGATTTTACTTCAGGTTAAAAAGAAAAAGAAAGGGAAAAATTTCGTTTATGCAGTAACTTGGAAGTTATTGCTTACTAACATTGTTCCGCTGGCTCCGTTTATCCGCACCGAGAGACTATTCGGTCCGGATTTCAAGTCACTAGCCCGTAGGTTTACGTGCCAGCTTCCCGGACTATACGCCCGCGGAAGCATCCTCGGGATTTCCATTAGGAATCTTCAATCGGCGTTCTGCCAGCAAGGATTCGCTTACTTTCTCTTAGGCATGCCTTTCCCAGGCTTGCCTTTCCTGGGCTTTTGCTTGCGCTTTTTCAGGAAGATGAACAGCACCAGGAGCACGGCTGCCAGAACCGCCAAACCAAGCACGCCGGTCGCTAGCATGGCTGAGCCTCCGAAGGCCGAGGCCATCCCGCTGATAAAACCGCTGAAAGGATTGACCGGCGTCGTGTAATCCGTGCTGCACGGCTGGGATTCCATGGGCTTTGAGCCGTCCGTGCCGCAGTTGTTGCTGTCCGTGCACGTGCGCTTCTGCAAGCCGTCCGCGCAGCTGCTCCAATCACCGCACGTCCATGCTTCCGTGCACGTGCCGGCAGCCGAAGCCGACGCGATGCCGGTAGTGGTCGTCGTCGAGATCGGGCAGTCGCTCGGGCACGCGTCGTGCGTCTCCCAAGAGTCGCAGATGCCGTTTATCGTACAAGTAACAACAGGCGCGCCGCCTCCGCCCCCTCCTCCGCCGCTTGAGCTGCTTCCGGAACTGGAAACGGGCGCGGGCGTCGCCTGCGTGATTGACAAGTCGAGTCCCGTCACGCAGCCGTTGCAGAACGTGGATGTCTTACCGCTGTCCACGCCGTTCACAAAAAGGCTTATCGTAGGGCATTTCGGGGAGCATATCGTGTTGTTCGGGTCCGCTACGTAGAATGCCGGGTCGTAGCCGTACTTGCCGCCCGAGACGGTCGTCGATGCCACGATGGCGCCGTTTATCCGCGCGTCGACCGCCGCGCCGTCGGGAGCCGCCTGTCCGTTTATCGTGGCCGAGCCGTAGAACGCGTTCGGCGTGCCCGGCATCGCGAAGGCTGCGCTGGACAGTACGAGGACCGTCGCAAACGCAGCCAGCATCGTTTTCAAAATCATACCCAATCACGTAAAGGTTTAATCGTTAAGGATTAATGCTTAACGACGCGCCTGGATGGCGGGTCGAAAGGCTGCCTGTCACACCAGGCCGCACGTGGTCGAGAACGCGTACGTGTCAGCCACGTCTATCTCCAGCCAGTAGCCCGCTCCCGGATCCATCTTGTCCATCGTGTCGAGGTACTTCCACGTCGGCGAAATCGGCTGCCAGTACGTCAGCAGCGAGCTCCATCTCGGGTAGCCTATCTGCGTGTCGACGAGCGACTGCAGCGCGCAGTACGAAGTGCGGCCGTATCCGAACGGACCGTTGTAGCTGAGCAGCCCGTCGGTGTCGTAGTAGCCTATCAGGTTCCATCCGTGCACGAGCTGCTTCTGCGGCGGCGTCTGCGCCGGGCTGAACAGGCTTCCTCCGATGTTCATCGTCGCGGAGTCGTTCATAAGCACCCAGTAGCCCCATCCTGGCACCATCTCGTGTATGGTGTTAGGTCCGTTGGGCTTGTACACGTACCACGTGTCAGTCGAACCGTCATAAGTCCACACGCCTATCACCTTGTCTTCGATGTCGGCGAACGCCGCGTCTATCGAGCCGTCGAGCATGACGAACGGCACGGATACCAGGTTCCACTTCTTGTTCAGCGTTATGTTGAAGCTCGTGCCCTGGACCTTGAACTTCTCGACGTCCAGCGCGCCCGTGTTCCCTAGGGCGTCCTTGCAATAATATTCAAGCTCGTGTTCGGTCTCCTCCTTGAACATGAGCCCGAGCGTGTCGCTGTTCTTGACGCAGCAGAAGCCGGTCGAAATCATCGCAGTAGCTGGCCGTGTCGTCGCTGCCGTCAAGGCCCACGCTGAAGCACGTCTGCGCGTTGCCCGACGGGTGCGGCTGCTGGTCGACGCATCCCATGTATATCGGCGTCATGGTCGTGACCTTCCAGCAGTCGATGCTGTCGCCGTTTTCGCTCCAGCACTTGTCGGCGATGTCGTAGTATACGGCGTCGCTGCCGTCCCACTTGGTGTTCGGCTTGCCCACGGTCTTCGCCGTGACCGGCGCGCTGTTGTCCACAAATACGCATTGCTTGCTAGTCGTCTCGGTCTTCTGCACGTTGTCAACGCTGTAGTACTCTATCATGTGGCACGACTCCTGCGATATGGTGAACGGATCGGCGTAGGTGCTGAACTCTCCGCTGCCTTCGGCGGACGAGCATCTCCATCCTTCGACGCCGGTGCAGTACCTGTCGTCCACGAGCGAGACCCTGTAGTACGTCGCGTCAACGCCGGACGCGTGCACGACATCGCCTTCATCCAAGATGTCGGTAGCCGCGAGCGTTATCGGCGTGCTGGAGTTTATCCATTCGGCCGTGGCGTTGCTGAAGAACGGATCGCCGTACGTCTTCGTCGTCACCGGCGCGCTGTGGTCGGAATAGTATATCGCTTCGTGGGTCCCGTCCTGGTTGCCCAGCGCATCAGCGCAATAGAACTGCAAAGTGTGCTTCGATTCCTCGGGGAATCCGAACGGCGCGATGTACGTCGCCCATTCAGTGAAGGCGCCGTCATCGACCTGGTATCTGTACTTGATCTGCACGTCGTCCGACGGGTGCGGCTGCTGGTCGGCGCACGCGAGGCTGATGTTCGTCACCGTGTCGACGAACGTCTTGTTCGCGGCCCCGTAGTCCACGCTTCAGGCTCGCTGCCCAACAAATAATACTTGTACTTTATAGTCTCGCCGCCGACCGGGTGCGGAATCTGGTCTGCGCAGTTTATCGTTATCGAAGTCTGCTTCGTTATGAAGTTGCAGCCGGCGGTCGGCGATGCCATCTCCGGGTAGTACGCGGACTGCTCGGTCGCGTTGCACGCGTGCTGCGGAGTGCCGAGAATCTTCTGCGACACAGGAGCCTGCGTGTCGACGATGTCCAGTTCGACATGCTGCGCTTCGGCGTTGTTCAGAGCGTCGACGCAGTACCAAGTCAGCTTGTGATAAGAGTCCTTGGTGTACTTGAAAGTCACCTGGCTTCCGGCTTCCTGCAAGATGCCTTCAGTCCATGTGTCGCCGCTGTCCTGCTTCCAGTCGACCTTGTACTCGATCTTGACTTGGTCGACAGGATGATTGCCATTGTCGCTGCACGTCAGCGTAACGTCAGTGG
This sequence comes from Candidatus Aenigmatarchaeota archaeon, assembly GCA_026397385.1. GTDB lineage: Archaea > Aenigmatarchaeota > Aenigmatarchaeia > CG10238-14 > SCSR01 > JAPLUY01. The sequence goes on along the minus strand of JAPLUY010000059.1, from coordinate 914 downwards.
CCTGGGTTATGTACGAGCAGTCGGCTATGCCCAAGTTCTCGCCGGTCCCGCACGCGTGCTGCTGGCCGGTCAACGACTTGGATGACTGCGGTGCGGTGTTCTCGACGAACACGCACTGCTTCTTGGTCGTCTCGGTCTTCTGCACGTTGTCCACGCTGTAGAACTCTATCAGGTGGCAAGATTCCTGGCCGATCGTGAATGCGTTCGAATAAGCGCTAAATTCGCCCGAGCCGGTCTGCTGCTGGCAGAGCTCGTCGTTCTGGCACGGCGCGTCGCTGCCGAGCAGCGTGACCCTGTACTTGGTTTCCTTTATTCCGGACTTGTGCACGCCCGTGTCGTCAACCGCCAGCGTCACCGCAGTCTGCGAGGTTATCCACTTCGGATATCCGCCGGCAGTGGTCACGAGCGGGGTGCCGTAGGTATTCGTCGTAGTCGGCGCCGTCTTGTCCACCACGAACTTCTCGACGTCAGTCACGGAGTTCCCGAGCACGTCCTTGCATGTCACGGTCAGCGTGTGCTCCGATTCCTCCGGGAAGTTTATGTCGAACGGCGGCGTCACTCCGGTCTGCCCGGTGCCGATCTTAGTACCGCCAACAACAGTGTAATCCCAGTCGCACGTAACATGGTCAGACGGGTGCGGTCCCTCGTCAGTTGAGACAACGTGTATCTTGGTCACGCCGTCCACGAAGCAGACATCATTCTCGTTCTGCGGCAGGCATGCTCCCGAATAAGGACCTATCAGGCTCTTCTCGAAAGTCGGAGCCTGCGTATCAACGATGTCATACTCGGTGTGCACCGTCTCGGTGTTTCCGAGCGCGTCGACGCACTGCCACTTGAGCACGTGAGCCGAATCCTCGGAGTTGGTTACCGTCGCCTGCGTTCCGGCGACCGTAGTCCACGCTTCAGGCTCGCTG
>JAPLUY010000048.1 GCA_026397385.1 Candidatus Aenigmatarchaeota archaeon | reverse complement strand
CGAACCCACGAAGGCACTAAGCCACTGGCTCCTGAAGCCAGTTCAATTGACCAGGCTATGAGACCCCCGCTCGCCTTTTCAAATAACATGCGCCCGCGATTATTAAAGTTATGCGCGCCCTGAACCGCCGACGACCTCCATGAGCTTCGTGAGGTTCGGGTCGTCGTTCACGGGTATCCACATCTCCGTAGGCAGCAGCACTTTCAGCATCTTGTCCTCGTGCGCGAGCTGCTGCAGCACGCCGCGTTCGATCTTCACTTCCTTGCCGGGCGCGATCGCGCGTATCAGTCCGAACGCGCCGTCAGACATGCCGAAGACCGCGGTGTTCGTGTCCTTCGCTATGAACGGCTTTTCGACGAAGTCCACGACCTTTCCGTCCTTGTCTTCGACCACGCCGTAAGGGTAGTTCTTGCCCGGCACGCACAGGACGACGCACAGGTAACCTGCGCGGAACGCCGCGAGAACCACGGCCGCGAAGTCCTCCGCGAAGCCAGGATAGTTCACTATCACGTCGTCCGGATAATGGTTGATGAACGGGCGCGTTATCACGCCGCCGTCGATTGCGAACTTCAGCGCCCCGCCGCTGCCAAGCTTGTCGTGCTCTACGGAGTATCGTATGGTCGCGCCGATTTCGCTGCCGTCCTTGTAGTAGTCCGCTACGCTCGTGCCGCGGTGCGTGTCGTCTATCAGCATGCACAAGTCCTCGAACCCGGCCGCGGTCCACAGGTCTACCACGTGCCGGCTGATCGGCTTGCCGCCGACGTCGATGAGGTGCTTCGAATAATCGTCGTTCGTTACGTGGCGCAGCCGCGTGCCGCTCCCTCCCATCGAGAATACCACCTGCATGCTATCCTTGTCCGCCTGCGTAACCGGCCGCACGTCCAGCTTGACGCCCGGGCGCATGTATAGGTGACTGCCGACCTTTGCGCACGTCGCAGCTAGCTGCGCTTCTGTCTCGTTCTCGTCGACCAGTTCGTGCATCGTGTATCGCCAGATAAGATTCCTTGCTCACTCAGACTATAATACCTTGAACTCTACGCAAACCTTGTACCTGCCCGGCGCGTAAGGCAGCACCTTGCGCCTGCCGATGATTTCGTACGTCCTGCCGGCCTTCTTCGCGAACGACTCTATGGTCTTTTCGGCAGCCGCGTAGATGCTGCCGTCGGCTTCGTTGCCCCAGCTGTACAACTGCACTATGGCCCCGCGCTTTGCGCACTCGAATGCGACGTCGAGGAACTCCCCGGCGCCCAGCGGCAGCGGCATCACGATGCGGTCGCACATGCCGTACCACGGAGTGCACGCGTCGCGCACGTCACCCTGGACGGGCTGCACCTTGTGCGAGAGCTTGTTTATGCGGACGTTGTGCTCCATGTAGCGCACGGCCTCAGGGTTGCTCTCGACCGCGATGACCTTCTGCACGCCCGGCTGGGCCTTAGCGATCGCGATAGCGTACGGCCCTATGCCGGCGAACATCACCATAACCAGCTCGCCAGGCTTCACCTGCGACGCGACGCGCGTGCGTTCGGTGCTCTCGCGGTTCGAGAAGTACGCCTTCTGCGGATCGACTAGCAGCCTGTAGCCGTTCTCGATGTGGAGGACTTCGGTGTCGCCGTCGCCGGCCACGAGGCTGTATTCGCGCACGCGGAACTCGCCCTCGCGCGCGGACTCCTTCTTCAGCACGGACACGATGTGCCTGTTCCGCGCCATTATCGCGTTCGCGAGCTCCTTCTCCGCGCCCGCATGCGCATCCTCGTCGCGCACCTCGATGATAGCGATGGCCTTGTCCTTCGAGCCGATGACGTCGAAACCGTGCGCCATACGAAACAATTCTGTAATGCGCCTTTAATAGTTAATTCCGATATCGAATTACAGGTTGTTAGAGATGCTCACGCTTGTCGGTCTGGGGTTGTATGATGAGAAGGACGTCACTCAGCGCGGCATCGACGCTGCGAAAGCGGCGGACGTAATTTACATTGAGCTATACACGAACGCGTGGCACGGCAAGGACGGCCTGGAAAAAATCGTCGGCAAGAAGATAACCGAGCTTATGCGCGAGGACCTGGAACAGGGCGCTGGAAAAATAATAGACGAGGCGAAGACGAAGGACGTCGTGCTGTTCATCTCGGGCGACCCGCTTATCGCGACCACGCACTCGACACTTCTCTCTGATGCGAAACACGCCGGGGTCGAGACGCGCGTCGTGCACAACGCCTCCATCGTGTCCGCCATCGGCGAGACCGGGCTGCACGTTTACAAGTTCGGTGCGACGGCGACCGTGCCGTTCCCCGAAAAAACCGGTGGCAAGCTTCCCGAGTCCGTGTATGGCGTCCTCGCGTCCAACAAAGCGGCAGGGCTGCACACGCTGCTCCTGCTGGACATTACGACCGAGAAATGCATGACGCCCAACGAGGCGATGAGTACGCTGCTCGAGTTGGAGAAGACGCGCGGAGAAAAAATCTTCACCGAAGAGACGGACGTCGTTGTTTTCGCGCGTGCAGGCGCGCCCGACGCGAAGATATTTTTCGGAACGGTCCGCGATATGAAGGACGTCGACTTCGGTATGCCGCCGATGGTCGTGATCGTGCCAGGCAAGCTGCACTTCTCTGAGCGTGAATTCTTGGAATCGAGACTGAAAGGACAGTTGTAACTACTATGTAGTGAAACATAGAAATGTTTAAATACCACCTCCTAGTAATGAATCCACAGGTGCAAAACCAATGGCACAAAAAACAACAGGATACTTTCCGATAACTCCAGAAGAGCTGAGGAAGAGTATAGGTCCGACTTCTACCGAGGCACAAAAAGCCGCGGCTGAGAAGACGATAGGCCTGTACACCAAGGCAGTCGAAAATCTGACGGCTTTGGACGAAATGATCGGCGAGTTCATGTACAACCCCGAGAAGAAGAGTCCGAAAGGAATAATCGAGGGGCTGAAGAAGTACGACGCCGATGTGCATGGTCGAATAAAGACTGCCGAAAAGGACACGGCGGGAGACAAGCTGATAGGCCCGCTCTACAAGACAATGCTGGCCGAATACAGCGGCAGGCTGTCGACAAGGAAGAGCGAAGCCATGCCGGCTATGTGGACCATGCAGTACCAGGCTGTCAGAAACGCCGATATCCTGGCTGCGGACGCAAAAAAGAACGCAGAAAATACAAAGAACAACACGGCCATGTTGAAGTCGCTTCCAGAGCTCTTGAAAGAACTTGACGATATCGGAACTGTGAAGAAAGGTTAGACGACCTGACAAAGTTCCGATAAATTTTTTATTTTCTACAACTTTACGTTTTTAGATAGCCTAGCTATCTCCTTCCTCTCCTTCGTACACAGGAACAGACTTGTAACGGACGACCCTCTTCTCCTTTTTGCCGTCGTCGCCTCCCCGCGTCAGGTAAAGCACCAGAAGCAGGAACCCGAGCACCATGATCAGCGTCACGATGTCCTGAGACGACAGGCCTAAGCCGGAGAAGTTAATCCCGCCGCCCACGCCCCCGACGCTGCCGATGTTTATGCCGAATATCTTCGGCCCGCCCGAGGCGAAGAATACCGCGAGCACTGCGACCAGCGCCAGCGGTATGAAGTATTTCGCGTACTTCATGGGCTCCTTCATGAATTCGCCCACGCTGTTGTGC
>JAPLUY010000032.1 GCA_026397385.1 Candidatus Aenigmatarchaeota archaeon | reverse complement strand
CGTGGACGTCGTGCGCCCGGTGAAGAGCATGGTGGCCGAGAACGTCATTAAATGGTGCGGCGTGGACAAGGCCAGGTTCATCGAGACGTTCGAACACAAGGCCGTGAAGTGAGCGTCTGCCGGGCGCGCGAGCTGCACGAGCGTCCGGCCGTGAAATAAATATTTTCGACTCGAATTTAATTTAAAGGTCCTTGGTGGTCAAGTGGGAGTCAAACAGATAGCGAAGAAGGGCGCTCGGCCAAGCAAGTACGATACCGAGAGCAAGGATGACGCAGAGATACGCTCGATACTCGAATCTAGGAAGACCAAGATAAAGATCGTCGGCTGCGGCGGAGGCGGGAACAACACCATCACCCGCCTTAACCAGGTCGGAGTCGTTGGCGCTGAGACCATCGCGATAAACACCGATGCGCAGGACTTGTTGTACACGGATGCCGACAAGAAGATACTCATAGGCAAGGAGCTGACGAAGGGTCTGGGTGCCGGCGCCAACCCGTCGATAGGGATGGAGGCCGCACGCGAGACCAAACAGGAGCTCGAGCAGGCGCTTCGCGGAGCGGACATGGTCTTCATGACATGCGGGCTAGGCGGTGGAACGGGCACGGGCAGCATCCCGGTGGTTGCGGAGATATCGAAACGCGCGGGCGCGCTCACGGTTGCCGTGGTGACTCTCCCGTTCGCGATGGAGGGCAAGCAGCGCATGGCGAACGCGCGCGAAGGCCTGAAGAACCTAGAAGGGGTCGCGGACACGATGATAATCATACCGAACGACCGGTTACTGGAGATCGTTCCTGACGTCAGCATAATAACGGCCTTCAAAATCGCGGACGAGATACTCGTGAACGCTGTTAAGGGCATAACGGAACTCGTGACGAAACCAGGGCTCGTAAACCTCGATTTCGCGGACGTGCGCGCCGTGATGGGCGGAAGCGGGATGGCGATGATCGGCATGGGCGAGAGCGACACGGATAACCGCGCGTTCGAGGCGGTGGAACGGGCGCTGAACAACCCGCTGCTCGCCGTGGACATCGAAGGCGCCACTGGCGCTCTGATAAACGTCACTGGCGGCCCGGGCATCACCATGCGAGAAGCCCACCAGATAGTCGAAGCCGTGTCGTCCAAGTTGGCGCCGGATGCGAAGATAATCTGGGGCGCGCAGGTCGAAGAGGACTTCGGCGACCGCATACGCGCGTTGCTGATTGTGACCGGAGTCAAAGCTCCGCAGATTTTCGGCGGCGAGAAGAGCGGCGTGAAGCGTTCCAAGAAAGACATAGAGTACATGCTTGGCGTCGACTTTGTCGAATAAGCGGCCAAGGCAAACGTTTAAAATCTTAAAAAGTACTGACTATTGATTGCGGGTGTTGTGATGAACTTCAACGTAAAGCAGGTTCTGGAGAGTTGGGCACGTGTGCTCAGGATAGCAAAGAAGCCGAACTTTGCGGACTTTTCGGAGAGCGCCAAGGTGTGCTTCGCCGGCCTGCTGGTCGTAGGAGCTGTCGGGTTCGTCGTATACCTGATTTCGGTCGCGTAGGCCGTGCCGCACGTCTGGCGAGGAAATTATATAGTCACGGCCGAGACAAATAATAACAATGCGACATAATAGGAAGGACTAACTATGCCAGGATGATTGCATGCCACTTTACGCCATAAAGACCGTCGTCGGCAGGGAAAACATAGCCATAGACGCGATAGCCACGAGGGCACAGACCGAGAAGCTGCTGATAAACATAGTCCTGCGCCCCGAGGAAATCAAGGGTTACATATTCATAGACGGCGATCTCACCGACATCGAGAAGGTCGTACAGGCCGTGCCGCACGTCCGCGGCATAATAAAGAAGGCCATGGACGTGAAGGAACTGCAGCGCTTCCTGCAGCCTAAAAAGGTAGAGGTGGAGCTGAGCGTCAAGGACGTCGTGGAGGTCATCGGCGGGCCGTTCAAGGGCGAACGCGGCCGTGTGACGAGATATGACAAGGTAAAGCGCGAGGTGACGCTCGAGCTGCTCGACGTCGCGGTGCCGATACCGATAACGGTCAACGTCGAATTCATCAAGCTGCTGGAGCGCGGCGAGGGGTAAACATTTAAGAAGCTCGGATTCTGTTTATTTCAAACGCGGGTGCTGAAGAATGACAAAGGACACGATTGATTTGATAGTCGACGGTGGAAAGGCCGGGCCTGACGCGACATCGGCCCAGAAGCTGGGCGCGTACAAGCTCAACATAGCCGATGTCTTCAAAAATATCAACGAGAAGACAGCCGACTATCGCGGGCTCCAGGTGCCGGTCAAGATAATCGTCGACAAGGACACCAAGGAAGTCGAGATCTCGGTCGGTGTGCCTGGCACAGGAAGCTTGATCAAGAAGGAGATGGGACTGACGCTGGCCAAGATAACCGAGGAAGACAAGACCGCCGGCAAGACCGTGCTCGGAAACCTTTCCATGGAGCAGGCCGTGAAGATAGCGAGGATCAAGATGGAAGGCATGGGCGTCACCAACCTGAAGGACGCTACCAAGGCGGTCATAGGCACCGCGTCCGCTATGATGGGCGTCCAGGTCGAAGGCAAGCCTGCGAAGGAAGCGCTGAAGGAACTCGAGGACGGCAAGTGGGACCAGCTGTTCAAGTAACGCTTTTAAATCTATGCGGGCAAATAAGTTTACGACTGCAATCCCGTCAGACTGCTTCGGCAGGAGGGAGAACACATGGCAAACGAGAAGACTCTGGAAGTTGTGAAGGCCGCGCGCGCAGCCTCTAAAAAACGCGCTTTTTCTCAGACGTTCGATATCGCCATAAACCTGAAGCTGTGGGACACGAAGAAGCCTGAGAACAAGCTCAACGAGATATTCCCGCTTCCGCAGGGCCGCGGCAACGACGCGAAGATTGTGATTTTTTCCGATACGATAACTAGCGAAGACGCCAAGGTCTACAGCGGAACTGATATCGAGAGGCTCGCCGCGAACAAACGCGAGCTGAAGAACATGACCGGCGACACGGACTTCTTCCTCGCGGAACCGAAGCTGATGATAGCGGTCGGAAAGACGCTAGGCCGCATACTTGCGCCGCACGGCAAGATGCCGACTGTGCTCTCTGGAGACTACAAGCAAATCGCTTCAGGATACAAGAAGAGCGTGCGCCTGAAGGTGAAGGACGCGCCCGTTGTGCAGACGATGATAGGCATGGAAGGCATGACGGACGAGCAGGTAGCGGACAACATAGACGCCGTGATGTCGTTTTTGGAGAAGAAGCTGGCGAAAGGGAAGAACAACATCGGAACCGTCAGGCTGAAGCTGACTATGGGAAAGCCCGTGAAGCTTGCGTACTAGGTGCATGAAAAATGGTAAAAGAAGCGAAGCTCGCAGCGGTGGAACAGGTCAAGAAGACGCTGTCTGAATCCCACATAATAGGACTTATCGACATGCACAAGGCGCCGAGCAAGCAGATGCAGAAGATACGCAACGGCCTTCGCGGACGCGCCACGATACGGATGGTCAAGAAGAGCATACTCACGCACGCCATCGAATCCATGAAGGACGCGAAAATCAAGACGATTGAAAATTATCTGCCGACACAGCCAGCGCTTGTGCTGACGACGATGGAGCCGTTCAAGTTCTACGTCGCGGCGAAGAGCATGAAGTTCAAGACTTTCGCAAAACCTGGCGATGTCGCGAACGATGAAATCTGGGTCAACGCCGGTCCGACGCCGTTGATGGCCGGACCCGCGATAAGCGATTTCCAAGCCGTCGGGCTTCCAGCAAGCATCGAGGCTGGAAAGATTTCCGTCCGAAAGGACACGCTCTTCGTGAAGAAGGGCGAGGTAATAGACTCGAAGAAAGCAAGCATACTTCGCAAGCTGAACGTGGAGCCGAGCGACGTGAGCCTGAACGTCACGGCCGTGTACGACAACGGCCACGTATACACGAAAGACGTGCTCGACCTGGCGCTCGCATACCCGGCGATGCTGCAGACCGCGATAGCCGACGCGCGCAACCTCGCCGTGACTGTCGAGTGGCCGGCGAAGGGGAGCATACAATATCTGTTGTCTAAGGCTGCGATCGCAGCGAAGGCCTTGCAGGAGATAGTTGACAAGGCGAATCCCGAAACTAAATCGGAGGCAACTAACGGAGGTGCAGGCTGATGGAATATGTGTATTCAGCTCTGTTGCTCCACTCGGCAAAGCAGCCGATAAGCGAGGACAATGTCAAGAAGGTCCTTTCAGGCGTGGGCATCCAGGCAGACGAGGGCAAAATCAAGGCGCTCGTCGCGAGCCTAGAAGGCGTGAACATAGACGAGGCGATAAAGAACGCCGCCGTCGCTGTTGCCGCTCCCGCCGGTGCTGCAGCTCCCAAGAAGGAGGAGCCGAAGGAGGACGAGAGCAAGAAGGCCGAAGAGGCTGCGGCTGGTCTGTCCGCGTTGTTTGGTTAAAGCTTTTGGCGGACAACCACCGTTAGATTAGGATTGTGCTAAGGCTACGACGCCGAAGCTGGTATCATGGAGAAGCTGATTCAACTCGCGCAGAGGATAAGTGGCGAGAAGCTCAGGAGGATGGTAGTGGAATTTCTCAAAAATCCCACGCTTTCTAACGAGAGCTTCAAGAAGTATCCGCGCGAGAAGATCGAGCGCGCCGGCGCCGTGTTCAGCGCAGGCGGCATGCCAGTCGAACGCGACGTGCTGAACCACACCATAGCGCTGGTCGAGATGTGCGACCGCGCGGCCGACGTTGTGCAGACTACATACGGCTTGAAGCTGGACAGGGACACTCTGCTCGCGGCCGCGATACTGCATGACATCGCAAAGCTGTTCGAATGGAAGCGCGAGAAGCACGGGCTCGAACACACGGGCGTGCTTCTGGACCACACGATGCTCGGCGTAGCCGAGCTATACAGCCGTGGGTTTCCAGAGGAAGTCGTCCACATAATCGCCGCCCACTTTGGCGAGCACGGCCCCACGCCTCCGAGGAACTTCGAGGCGCTGATAATGCATCACATCGACAACATGCTTTCGATAGTCGAGTCTAAAATGATATCCCCAGAGGACGCATCGCAGGCGACGCAGATGTTGCTCTTGGACGATTCCGCTTTTATGAAAATGATCAGCGCGGTTTCTGAAGTTAAGAAGGAAGAAATAGGGAAGGCGGGTGACGTTACTGGCGCAGGAAAAAAAGGAAGGGCCAAGCCTGGATGAGATGCTTGAGGCCGGGCGTGTCTTCGTAAAATCCATCAAGGCATCCGACAGGGTTCTTATAATTCATCATGCAGACGTCGATGGGTTCGCGTCGGGCGCTCTGTTCGACCTAGCTGTGAAGTCCCTCGGCGCAGGACACGTGGACATGCGCGCGTCTGACGTCGAAGGGTTGAAGGACATCCTCTCCCAGGTCAAAACCGGCGAGTACGACGTGGTAATCGTCCTAGACATAGACATGCCCGCGGCGAACAGCGAGTACGAGAGGCTCGGCGTTAGAACCATTATCGTCGATCACCACATGGTGCGTGCGGGCTACGCGCCCAACGTCGTCTACGTGAACCCCAGATTGGTCAATCCGGAAGCGTACCAGCCTGTCAGTTACGTTGCGTACAAGATGCTGCGCGGGTTCGGGCGCGTCGCCGACATGGAATGGTTGGCAGCGCTCGGGTCCGTGGCTGATTTCGCGTTCAAGGACTGCATAGACCTGCTGGAAAAATGGATCGACATAAAAAGCGTGGACGAGCTGACGGGCACGGACATGTGGGAGGTGAGCAAGGTCCTCTTCGGCGCGATAATACTCTCGTCTATCCCGAGCGAGAACATCAGCGCGCGCCAGATAACCGATGTGCTGGAAAATTCCAAGAACCCTAAGGATGTTGTGACGAGCGAGGTGATATCATACGCCGGCATGCGCTTCAACGAGACGTACGCGCAGGTGAAGGAGCAGTTCTGGAAAAACTCCGAGGTTCGCGGCCGCGTGATTATCGGCGTGATCGACACTCCTTACAGGAGGATAGGTTCGGCGGTAGTCACGGACATCAGCGTGGAACGCAAGGACAGCGCAGTGTTCCTGCTCAGCAGACGCGGCGACCAGTACCGAGTGTCGGCGCGCTGGCAGAACAGCCCCGTGCACCTGGGTGAGTTCATGGCAAAGCATTTCAGCGGCGGCGGACACAGGAACGCCGCAGGCGGGTCGATAAGCGAATCTCAGCTAGCGGAGTTCAAGGAACGCGTTTTCTCCGAACTGGCGTGAAATCGCCAGGGGAAGTCAGCGGAAGTTAACCCCCTCGCAAATGGGGTATTCCCGGAAAACTAACTTCTTTCTAGGCGAATGAAAATGGAATGCCTGAGATGCAGATCGCACAGGATAATGAAGTTCGTGGACGGCCACGGTCAGAACAGGGTCTTCTGCCGCAGCTGCGGAAGCAGCTTCCTCGACGCCGCGTTCATGGGTTCTTTTGTTCCTTCCGGCCAGAAAAGCCTCCTCGGGTTCGAGGCCGGGGTATACCAGAGACCCGGCTTCGTCCCGATGAGACAGAGATGATAATATGCTAGAGATACAGGACATCGCGTTCGACAACACCGGCCGCGTGACTTCGATGCGCGGAAGGTTCGTTCAGAACTCTTAGGTTGCAGTTGTTTGCTTTCCGTCTTCACTTTTTCTTCAGCACAACGAACATGTGGAACTTTTCAAAGGGATCCAGTTCCACCTTGTCGAGGATTTCGAAGTGCTTCTCCAGCTCTGCGAGGCACTCGGCGTAAATCTCCTTCGGAGGTTTCGTGACGTCGATGCTCTGCGACTTGATTGCGATCATCGCGTAGCCTCCGGGCTGCAAAAACGTGTCGGAGTTGCGCACGAGTATCTCGACCTGGTCCTTGGCCGCGACGTCCTCGAATACCATGTCCACCTGGCCGAAGACCTGGCCTGCGTATTTTCCAGGGAGCTTCGCATCGGCGAGTATCGGCACTATGTTGCCGCGAAGCTCGGCATGATGTATCAGCTCGCGGAGGACGCGCTCAGCTATGTCGATGCCGTATATCACGCCGTCCTTGCCCACGATGTCAGAGAAGTGCGAAACGGTCGTGCCGGACGCGGCGCCGAGATACAGAACGGTCATCCCTTTCTTGAGCGGGAACACCTTCAGCTTCTTCTTCAGCGCGGCCGCGGGCTTGCTCCTGTAGTTGTCCCAGATGCGGTACTCCGTGCGGCCGATCTTTACTAGGTCCTCGCCGTACACGCGCACGCCCGGCATGAGGTTGACCGTGGCCAATCGGCCGTCGATGCTGTAGACGCCGTCGAGGTCGTTGAACGGGCGCACGGATTCTTTCGACCGCTGCCTCGTGACAGGAATCCTGCGCCTTCGCATCATGATATCACGACCGAGCGCCTACTTTTCCTGCGCTATCTTTCTCGCCCGAGCCTCAAGGTCATTCTTCAGGTCGGTTCCCCTGTACACCTTCGAGTAAAAGTCCATCTTCGCGGCTATCGACATTTTGGCCGCGACCAGCCTGGCGACCTTGCCTTTGCTTTCCAGCGGCGCGTTCTGCACTAGCGGGTGTATTATCACGATGCCGTGCTTCGGGCTCTTGCCGCGCCCGTGAAGATGCCTGAACAGCGCCTTTTCCGCGCCAAGCAGCTGTATCGTGCTCGACGGCATGCGCGCCAGCTTCTCCATCCCGCCAGCGAGCGCGATCGTCTTCGCAGCCAACGCTGGACCGGCTATGTCGCGCAGGTTCGGCGCCGTCTCTTTCAGGAGTTCATCGAGGTAGCGCTCGAGAGACTCGCGCTGCTTGTACAGTGCAGTTATCTGCTCGGCGAACGACTGCACCATTGCAGCGTCTACGGCCTTGAACTCCATGCCCATGCTCTTGCTTTTGAGTATGCCGAGGTCCGGATGCGATATCCTCTCGCGCGAGCCGAAACGGCTGACTATGTCAGCATAACTTTCATTGCTGGATGTCGCACGGCTCATCTCCGGGAAGTGCAGGCCGTACCACTCGCGCAAGCGCTCTATGAGGATGTTTATGGCCTTGTCCAGTTCCTCGATCGCGCCGTTGACCTGCATTATTAGGTTGTCGCGGCCGGCGGCCTTGCGAACCTGCGCCTTCGCGAGCTCGATGTTAACCTTGCCCATGAAACGGTTGAATTCCATCTGGCTCCTCGCGAACCCGTACTTGCCTGAGAGCGTCGGCAACATCGCGCGCATGACGTCGGCATCACGCTTATCGAAATCGGTATAGCCCTTGGCGGAGAGCTTTGCCTCAAGCTGCTTCTGCTCGACGGTAGTGCCTGTCTTGGCCTCCACGAGCTTCTCCGCTATCTCCTTCGGCTCCTTCGAGAACGGGACGAACTCCAGAACGCTGTTCTTGTCGTCCAGACCGAAGCATCCGAGGGCCGTGACCACGATGTAGGCTTTCATAGTTTCTTATTTGTGGGAGTGAATGTTTAAATGTGGATAGGTACAAGCATTCTTGAGTGATGTCATGCCCGCGAAACTGCTTCTCACGATGTCACTGACAATCATCATCCTGTTCGGATTCCTTTTCGCGATGCTCGCGGCGGTCGGTTACTTCTTCGGCCTCTCCGTTTACACCATGGTCGCTCTGGCTGTCGTGCTGGTCTTCATACAGTGGGCTGTCGGACCGGCGATAATACGCATGACCACGAACATGCGGCCGCTAGGCCGCGGCGAACTGCCGTGGCTGCAGGAGGAGGTACGCGACCTTTGCAAGAAGAACAAGATTCCGGTGCCTAAGATATTCGTCGCGAATAGCGGGGCGCCGAACGCCTTCACATTCGGCCGTATGCAAGGCTCCGCGACGCTGGTCGTGACCAACGGGCTTCTCAGGATGCTCAACAAGGACGAGATAAAATCCGTCGTCGCGCACGAGGTCGGCCACATCAAGCACAGCGACATGGTCGTCATGACAATCGTGTCGGTCGTGCCGATGATCGCATACTATGTCTATGTATCGTTGTTTTACGCGCGTGGTAACGACAGGAACCGAGGCGGTGAGGCCGCAATCATAGGCGTGGGCGCGTTCATCGTGTACTTCGTCTCCAACCTGCTCGTGCTGGCGCTCAGCAGGTTGCGCGAATACTATGCAGATAGGTTCTCCGGGGAGAACATACGTCCGGCTCTACTGGAGAGCGCGCTCATGAAGATAACCTACGGTCTGAGCATGTCTAGGGACGAGGCGCGGCCTGCGACCAGGGCTTTCATGATAGCTGATCCCGAAGTCGCGCGGAGCGAGCTTGCGACGCTCTCATCGAGTTATTCGGACCTGCAGCTGAGCGACAAGGAGCTCAAGGACGCGATGAAGTGGGAGGAGAAGAACGTCTTCTCGCGGATAGGCGAGCTCTTCCGTACGCACCCGCTCACATACAAGAGAATCAAGGCTCTGAAGGAGATGGAGGGGAAGGACTAGATGTTCAGAAAGAAGCTGAAGCGCGGCCCGCAGGTCATCTTGCCGAAGGACGCGGCGCTAATACTCGCGTACAGCGGAATAGCCCCAGGCAGCAAGGTCGTGGACGCGGGCGCGGGCAGCGGATTCCTCGCGACGTTCCTTGGCACTTATCTGCGTCCAGGAAAGGTCTACACATACGAGACCGACGAGCGGTTCCTCCAGATTGTCAAGGACAACATCGTGGCATGCGGACTCGAGGACGTCGTGACACTGAAGCACGCAGACGTGACGAAAGGCATAAAGGAGAAGGACGTCGACCTCGTGACGCTCGACCTCAGGGACGCCAAGAAGGCGCTGAAGCACGCGAAGACGGCTCTCGTCGATGGCGGTATGGTCGTCACGTATTCGCCCACCATCGAGCATCTCATGGGAGTGTTGAAGGAGCTGAAGAAACTGAATTTCTCGGAGATCAAACCCGTCGAAAACATAGTGCGCGAATGGAAGACCGAACTGACCACACGACCGGAAACGATGGGATTGATGCACACGGGCTTTTTAACCTTCGCCAAAAAGATAAAATAAGTACAGCGGGGAAGTAGTCTAGCTTGGTTAGGATCTGGCCCTCGGGCGGCTAGGACCTGGGTTCAAATCCCAGCTTCCCCACATCATTTTCCTTTCGAATCAAATCCTTCTAGTTTAGACTGAACAGGTTTAGATTTCGGCTTCTCCGCATCCTGACCGAGCTGCTTCTTCACGTCGTACGCCACGTTCGGCCCGACGAGTCTCGAGAGCGACTGCATCGGCACGTTGCGCAAATCCTCGAGCGTCTTCAGACCTGCGTTGAACATACGGCGCGAGCGCGCGCGACCGATTCCCTTCAACCGTACGAGCGGTATGAGTTCCTCGCGGATGCCGTACTTCAAACGAGTGCGCAGCTTGCGGATGCTGTTCAGCGAGTCTTTCATCCCGGTTAGAAGCGCCAGCTCGTTCAGCGAGTACACCAGCCAGTCCGCTACCGCCAGTTTGCCGTTAAGCTCGCCCGGCGCGACCTTGAACTCGGCTAATATATCGTCCTCGGTCTTCTCGTTAGACCAAGCCTCTATCATCATGGCCGTCTTCACCGATTGCATAAAGAACTCGAACTCTGACGAATAGTGCTCGGGTACTTTCTGCATGAACGTCTTCTCGCGGCTGTTTATCGTCTCGATGACCTTCTCGTACTCGCCCGCGCGCACCGAAAGCTGCGGCGCTATCTCATCCGCCGATGCTACCACCTGCATAAGCCCGAAGTCGTTGATTTCACACGCTCTGTACCGCAGCGACTCGATGAAGTTGTGCGCAGTTAGCGGATCGAGATAAAGTTCGGCCACGCGCTTGCCCACGCGTGTTGGCACTAGCTTGCCGTCCCTGTCAGTTATCAGCTCCCACGATTCCAGTTGTTCGAGTATGCCCTCTATCTTCTCCTCGATAGCGTCTATGTCGCCATACTGGTGCGCATAGAAAGTCTTGCCGAAAAATTCATACAACGCCTTCTCGGTGTTCGCGAACGCGTTCGCCACGAGCGAGAGCGTGTGCATGCGCAGGACCGGCTCCATCGCGAGCTTCGAGCGTATCTCCTCGGGCTCGCCCAGCACGAAACGTTCGACCAGCTGGTCGGCTTCGCCTTCCGATCGTGCGAGCAGGATGGACTCGCCGAACTTGTCGTACTGCGGCCTGCCCGCACGGCCGACGAACTGCTTGTAATCGAGCACCGGTATGTACGACATGCCTAGCCCGCTATAGTAGCGGCGCGCGTCGCGTATGATTACGCGGAACGCCGGGAGGTTCACGCCCATCGCCAGTGTAGGCGTAGCTGCGATGGCTTTCACGAGCCCGGCGCGAAAGCTATCTTCAATCAGCTTCTTCTGTTTATGCAACAGTCCAGCATGATGGAACGCCGCTCCGTGTTTGACGGACTGCGCGAGCTTCCTGCACTGCTTGGTGGGAGACTCGAGCACGTTCAGCACTTCGTCCGAAAGTCGTTCGAGCTCGGCCTTCTCGAATGCCGTGAAGCTTTTCGCGGTCTCTTTCGCGAGCTGCTCGGCAAGGCTCTCAGCGTTCTTTCGCGTGGAGACGAAAAATATCGCCTGCTTCTTGAGTTCGAGCGTATTCTGCATTATCGCGCGCTCCGTCTCGCCGTCTTTGAGCGTGTAGCCTTCTTTGTCGAGGAATTTTATCTTGTCTCCGAGCGTGTACCCTTCGTACAGCTTCACCGGGCGGAAGTCGCTCTCGATGAGCTTGCAATCTAGCCAGTCTGCAAGTTCGCGCGCGTTGTGTATCGTGGCTGAGAACGCGAGTGTCTGTGCGTGTGGTATCATCTCGCGCAGTTGTGTAATCATGATTTCAAGAGTCGGTCCGCGCGACGCGTCGTTCAGTGTATGGACCTCGTCTATCACCACCAACCCGAGTTCCTTGACCCATGCGGCTCCGTGGCGTACCAGAGAGTCTAGCTTTTCGGTCGTGCATATTATGAAATCGTACTCGGCGAGCCATGCATCCGAAGAGTCTAAATCACCGACTGATATCGCAACCTTCCAGCGCTTGTCGAAAAGCCGCTTGTAATATTCGTACTTCTCGCTCGCGAGCGCGACGAGCGGGCAGATGTAAACGACCTTGCGTTTCTTCTGCATCGTACCGATTGCAGCGAGCGTCGCGACGAGCGTCTTGCCTGAAGCGGTCGGCATCGAGAGCACGAGGTTTTTGCCCTCGGTAGCGCCGGCTTTTACCGCCGCCAGCTGCGGCGGATACAGCCGCTGTATTTTCTCCTCCTTCAGCATGCCGATTATATCCTCGGGCACGCCGTAGTCGGCGAGGAAATCTATGCCATCTTCAGCCATAAGGAACGCCCGAACACAAAAGGTCTTTTGGATTATTTATTGCTTTACGACTCAAACAAGTTATGTATGGCCGCTTCCGCTGAAAAAAAGCGCTTCGTCTGCATGGGCATAGAATCTACGGCGCACACGTTCGGAGTCGGCATCGTGGGTTCGGACGGAAAAATACTTGCGGACGCACGCGACATGTTCAGGCCGGGACCCGGAAAGGGCATGGTACCTCGCGATCTCAGTGAACACCACACGATGATAGCGCCGAGCATAATCGCGACCGCGCTGAATGGTGCCGGGCTGGAGATGGACGATGTAGATGTTATAGCGTTCTCGCAAGGGCCCGGATTGCCACCATGCCTTAACGTCGGCGCGGCTCTAGCGCGCTACATCTCGATCGTACATAATATTCCGCTCGTGGGCGTGAACCATCCAGTTGCGCACATCGAAATAGGAAAACTTACCGCGGGACCGACCGATCCGGTCATTTTGTACCTCTCTGGCGGGAACACGCAAATAATAGCGTACGCGGAAGGTAGATACAGAATTTTTGGCGAGACGTTGGATGTGGCTGTCGGCAACGCGTTCGATGTTGTGGCACGGATGCTAGGATTGAGATCACCAGGCGGCCCGGAGATAGAGCGGCTCGCAAAGGGCGGAAGTTACATCGAGGCTCCATACGTCGTCAAGGGCATGGACATGAGCTTCTCCGGATTTGTGACGGACGCGAAGCGAAAGGTCACGGAAGGCGTAACCCCGGCCGACATTTGCTTCAGCATGCAGGAGACTTGCTTCGCCATGTTGACGGAAGTCACTGAACGTGCGCTGGCGCACACGAACAAGACGGAGGCGCTCCTGGTAGGCGGGGTGGCTGCGAACAAGAGGATGCAAGAGATGCTGCGCACGATGTGCGAGGAAAGAGGCGCTAGGATGGAAGTCGTAGATTCGAAGTACAGCGGCGATTGCGGGGCGATGATCGCATGGGCCGGCGCGCTTGCGTACAAATCTGGCCAGAAGACGTCGCTGAGGAACAGCGTCATCCTCCCGAAATGGCGCACGGACGAAATCGAAGTGACGTGGCTACGCTGACGCAAATCCTGAAAACTAGAGATTGGGGTTGAAAACACCCCGTGAAACGAAATTCGCCTATATCAGCTCGTTCTCGCTGATTATGACAAAGTCGCCTATGCTCTTGACCGCGCTGAAAGGTACCATGACCTTGCCGTGTTCATCGGTCTTGAGATTCAGGTCGCTCAGATGCTTCGTCGGCTGCTCGACTACAATGTTCAGGAGCTCTCCGCTCTCTGTTATGAAGTCTATGTTGCTGACGATGCCGAACTTCCTGCCGGTTTCTTCGCTGATAAGCGTCTTACCGACTATGTCCGCAGCGCGCACCCTGCTCTCCGCCATACACCATCACCTACTATTAATTGTCGCTTACTATTTTTATCTCTTTACAGACATAAATAATCGCGGGGCGTTTCGCATGCGTTGCTTCATAGGTTTCTTCGTGCCAGAGGGCGCAAAGCCCGTGGTCCTGGCGCTCCAGGAGCGCCTTAAACGCATGCCGACGGACTGCAAGTACGTGGAACTCGAGAACCTGCACGTGTCGCTCTCATTCCTCGGGGAGCTTGGCGACACGGAAGTGATAGAAACCGAGGCTAAGCTCGATGCAGTTTGCGCCGCCGGAAGCAGGTTCCATGTGGTAGCGAGCGCCATAAAGCTGATTCCGAACGACAGCCACGCCAGGGTGGTGGTTCTTGATGTGCAAGACGCCTCAGGCGAACTTGGGAGGCTGTTCGAAGGTGTCAAACGTGATATCGGTGGGGACGCGAAGCCGCCGCACCTGACGCTCTGCCGAATCAGGGAAACGCGCGACAAACCTGCGCTGGCGGATGGCGTTCGCAAGATATCGTTCGACCCGATAGAGTTCGATGTCGGTGAGGTAGCGCTGATAAAGAGCGAGCTGGGGACGGCAGGACCGACGTACTCTGTCGTCAAAGGATTCAAGCTGAAGTAGCGCTTCTAGGAAATATGCTCGACTATGTCGCGCTCCGTGATTATGCCTTCGAGCTCGTGCTTTTCTGAGACGACAAGCAGGCCGCCGACGCGTTTAGATACGATGAAAGACGCGGTCTGCGAAATGTCGTCCTGCGGATTTGCGGTGTACACGTCCTTTATCACGACATCATCGATCGGCTCGTCTAGCGAGTCGAAGGAATATCCGTTCTCGTGGATGTACTTCAGCAGGTCGCTGGCGGTGACTATTCCGACCAGCGTGCCTCCCGACGGCCGCGTAACGACCGGCAAGCGCCTGTAATGAGTGTTCACAAGCGTCTTGAGGCAGTCGAGCACGGATATCCCGGACTGCACGACCATCGGTTTCTTGGTCATCACGTTTTCCACACGTATGCCGGTCTCGCGTCCGGCCACGAGAGTGACGAAGTCCCGCTCGCTTATCATGCCGACTAGTTTCTTCTTATCGACCACGGGAAACCCGCCGCGCCGCGAAATCTTGAACTTCTGCAGCACGTACTTCAAGCTCTCGTTCGCGTCGCACAAAATAAGTTCGCGGCTCATTATCTCGGACACGGACTGGTCGAAATCATCGTGTCGCAGGAACGCATCGAGAAGATCCGACTTTGTAAGTACGCCAGCGACCTCGCCTTTCTTCGCCAGCACCGGCAGCCTGCGATGTTCTGTCGCGACTATCTTGTCCGCGACATCGGCAATCGTGTCGTGCTCGTTGCAAAAAACGGGGTTCTTGCTGGCAATCCGTATAATCTTCTCCCTGCCATCCACGCCCAGGCCGTCCAGCTCAATACTCATTTTTCTTTTCATCCCTGCAGGTCTCGCATACCCAGCCTTCGTCGGCTGTCTGGCACAGGCTATCGGAAAAGTTTCCGCAGGACTCGCATACCCCCGAAGTCGTCTGGCCGACTATGTCGAACGGGTGCTTCTTCATCTCATTCCTGTATTCGAGTATGTACGCCATGTCTGGGGAGCTGCGCGCTATGTCGGTGAGCGACACGACCCCAACGACCTTCCCGTGGTCGACTACTGGGAGCCTGTGTATGTTGCTCTTGCGCATCTTCTTCACGGCTTCCATGACGTCCTCATCGGGGGAGACGGAGATGATCGGCTTGCTCATCAGTTCGCGTGTCTTGACCTTGGACGCGTCTTTCGCCTTAGCGACTATCCTTCCTATGAGGTCGCTGTCGGAGAGCGTCCCTATGGGGGTGTTCTTCTGAGTGACCACGAGGAACCCCTTTCGGGTCTTCCGCATGAGTTCGCCTGCGACTTTGACACTCTTGCTGGCGTCCACCGTAATCGCCGGCTTCGACATGACCTCCTTGACGAGTATCGCCATATCCATCATCACTCCGTTCGGGGCGCGCCCCTTCCCATATTAGAATATCGCTGGCCGCTTAAATGTGTTTTACGGTGGTGCTAAGGATAGGACACGTCATACGCGTTCGAGGAAGTCTTTCAGTAGTTCGCCGTCCGTCGGCGCGACTATCTTCTGCGGCTCAAGAACGCGTATCTTCCCGTAGCCGAAGTCCACAACGAGATAGAATGGAAACCCCTCGAGCTGCGGCTGCATGTACTCGTAGTAGTAGAACTTCTTCTTCTTGGTGGACTTGATTTGCACCATAACACACTTGCCGCCACGCACGCAGATGAGGTCGGACTCCCCGAGGCTCGCGCCCGAGCGCACGACCTTCCAGCCAGCGCCCTGGAACATTATGCGTATCTTGCGCTCGACGCGGTATCCGCGCGCGCTGTTGTGCGGCATAATTAAATCTGTCGTATTTTAGAATTAAAGTTGAATATAGTTTATCGGGAGTGTGCCGAATATGAGGATTGCAGTGATAGCAGACATACATAACGACACGGAGATGATGATGCAGTCTCTGGACAAGCTGAAGGAGCTGGGGTTCGATGCAATAGTATGCCCGGGTGACTTCACCGACATAGCGCCGCGCGGTTTCACGCAGGAGGATGTAGGACGGCTGCTCATCGAGGAGCTGAAGTCTGAAGGGAAGCCTGTCATCTGTGTGCCGGGCAACATGGACCTGGTGATCATACCACTCCTGGAGAAGGGCGGAATCAGCGTGCATGGTTTGGGGAAAACAGTCGGCGAAATCGGCTTCTACGGATTCGGTGGGGCGAAGACGCCGTTCGGAACCGCGTATGAGCCGGACGAAGCCGAGATAGAGGCGGGCCTGCGCAAGGCATACGACGCTGTGAAGGATGCAAAGTACAAGATCCACGTGACACACAACCCGCCTTTCGGGACAAAGGCCGACATGCTGCCTTCCGGCATGCACGTCGGATCGAAGACCGTGCGCAGACTTATAGAGGAACTGAAGCCTGTGGCCGCTGTATGCGCTCACATACATGAGGGGCGGGGCGTCGACGAGCTTGGTTGCACGAAAATCATCAACCCCGGGCGGCTTCCGGAGGGCTACTGCGGCATACTGGAGGTAAAGGACGGCACCGTGACCGCCGAAATAGTCGGCTTGATAT
>JAPLUY010000025.1 GCA_026397385.1 Candidatus Aenigmatarchaeota archaeon | reverse complement strand
TGCACGGTCGTCGCGTCCGATTTCTCGAGCGGGCAGCCGAAGAGCGGGATGCGCTCCGCGTAATCCGCCTGGCTGAGCTTGCGTCCTACCATCGCTTCCAACGCGCGCTTCTCGAACTGTACGACTGCCATCTACTGTAGCACCTTCACTTCCCGAAGCATCTTCAGGTCGTTGCGATAATAGAAATTGCGTATGTCGTTCAGCCCCAGCCGCAGCATTATCGGCCGCTCGAAACCGAGGCCCCATGCGAGCACGGGTTCCTTGATGCCGAGAGGCTGTGTGACTTCCGGACGGAATATGCCGCTGCCGCCGAGTTCGAGCCACTCCTTTCGGTCCTCGAAATAAACTTCGATCTGCGTGCTCATCTCCGTGTACGGGAAGTAGCTCGGGGTGAAGCGCACCTTCGGCAGCCCCAGCCTGCGGTAGAACTCCTTCAGGTAGCCGAGCAGGTTCTTGAACGTCACATTCTCGTCGCAGACGATGCCATCGACCTGCACGAACTCGGGCAGGTGCTTGTAGTCTATTGTCTCGTTGCGGAACACGCGGCCGATGCAGAACGACTTGAACGGCGGCTTGAAAGCGGCCACGCTGCGTGCCGATACTGCGGTGTCGTGCGTCCGCAGCACGTTCTTCGCCGCCACCGCGGGCGACCACTTGTACCGCCAGCCGAGCGAACCCGTGCGTCCGCCGTTCTCGTGCACGATGCGCACCGGATCCACGAAAGCCTGCGGCAGCTTCGCCGTTGCCGGCGTTCGCATGTAGAACGTGTCAGCGAGGTCGCGCGCGGGATGGTCCTGCGGCTGGTAGAGCGCGTCGAAGTTCCAGAAGCTCGACTCGACGAACGGGCCTTCCGTCTCTGTGAAGCCCAGGTCGAGGTATATGCGCCGGACCTTCTCTATGAAAACAGTCAGCACGTGCAGCTTGCCCGCGTTCAGCCTCGCGCCCGCGGCCTGCACGTTGTACGGCCGGAAGCGCACGTCCTTCCACACGCCGCTCTTCATCATATCGGTCGTCAGGTCCGCCACGGCCTGCCCGGCGAGCTTCTTCGTCTCGGCCAGAGCCTCGCTCTCGATGCGCGCGAGCTTTCGCCATACGAGTTTTTCCAGAATCACAGGGTCGACGTCATTCTCCCTTCCGGCCGCGATTGTCTTCAGCGCGTCCTGCTCTGCGGACGTGCCGGCCTGTTTGAGCAGGACGAGCTTGCCGTCCTTGACATCGACCCAGCCGTTCTTCTTAGCCCACTGCAGTGCTATGTCGAACGCTTGAACGCGCTTGCGCGCCTCTTCGAAAGGCAGCGGGCCGTTGCGCAGCGCGTCAACGAGCGCCTTCTCCGGAAGGCCGTGCTCCGCATAGCGTTTGCCTTCGTCCGTAAGTTCGACGCGTCTGCCTGCCATGGGAATCGCTTAATTAAGATTGTCATTCGCGGATTAAAAAGTCCGGGGCCGGCCGCAAATGCTCAGCGCACGGGCTTGTAGTCCTTGTTGCTCAGCCCGTTGCCAGACACGAGGAAACGCAGGTAGAACTCGACGTACTTGACGAGCGTCTTGATAAGTCCCATGTTCTGCAGCCTGCGGGGCGACGTGAGCGCTAGCGTGTTCTTCGCGAACGCGATTTTGCCGAGCTTAGATATGCGCTGCGATATGTCCAGGTCCTCGCCAGTGGAAAGGCTCTCGTCGTAGCCGCCGATGCCCTCGAACACGCGGCGTCGCACTGCAAAGCACATGCCGCCGATGTGCGCGTACTTCGTGTGCGTGGTCGCCTTCGCGTACTGGTTGTATATCCAGTACACCATGAAGTCGTTGTACTTGGCGCTTATTGGCACGACGCTGCACGACACCGCGTACACGTCTCTTTGCCTGAACGACCGCTCTATCTCGGAAAGCGCGTTGAAAAGCAGTATCGTGTCCGCGTCCACGAAGAGCAGTATGTCGCCCTTCGCCGCGCGCGCTCCCGCGTTTCGACCTGCGGCGATGCCGCGCTTCTTCGCCTGCGCGACCCTGGCGTCGTGCCTTTTCGCTATTCTGACGGTGCGATCTGTGCTTCCGCCATCAGCGACTATGATTTCCATGCGTCCTTCGTAATCCTGGTTCTTCAGCGACCTGAGCGTGGCCTCTATGTACTTCTCCTCGTTGAGCGCCGGTATTATCACTGATATCATTTGTTCACCATTCAAACTCTCGCTACATGCAAGGCCTGTATTCCCTGATTGAAGTTTTTTCGTTGAAGATGGCATGCTTCAGGTTTATCTTTATCCATTTCATCATGCTTTTCGCCCTGCCCCACTTTTGGATCCTCCTCGTGGATGTCAGAACGAAAGTGTATTCGGCGAATCCTATCTTTCCGAAGCGCCTGAGTCTCATGACGAAGTCTGCGTCCTCGTTGACGTTGATGCTCTCGTCGAACCCTCCAATCCTTTCGAAAGCGTCCCTCCGACAGGCGATGCATATCCCAGGGATTACCGGCCGCTTGGTCGTCAACGAAAGTTTCGTGATGGTTTTCAGCGCAAGGGCTTGAAGCCAATCGGCCGCGATGCTGCTCATCGGCATGATAGGGCATGTCGCCCCAACTACTCCACGGTGTCTCATCGCCGATTCCAACTCCTTCAACGCGTTCCCGTACGGTACGGTATCCGCGTCTATGAACACCAGCATATCCCCCTTCGACACCAGCGCGCCCGCATTGCGGCCCTTCGATATGCCGCGACCAGTTACAATCACCTTGTCCGCATACTTCCTAGCGATCCGCACGGTACGGTCCGTGCCGCCGCCGTCTGCGACGATTATCTCGAACTTCTTCGCATAGCTCTGGTTACGCAGCGCCTTCAGCGTGGGCTCCAGGTACTTTTCCTCGTTGAACGTCGGGATTATGACGGATATCATTTTTTAGCCGCACTCCATTCATCTGTAATTTTGTCTCGCACATATTTCTGGAGATAACCTTTGTCGTTGCCGAGGCAGTAAATCACATACCCGGAAAGGCCGACCTTTTCAATCCTGCGCAAGGAATATTTCATCGAGACGTCGTGATCGAAGATTTTTTTTCCCGGAAGCCTCCTGCCGATTTCTACATCATCGGCGCGAGCAAGGTCGCTGTACCCGCCTATCTCAATGAAGGCGTCCCGCCTGAAAGCCGAGTTCGCGCCGCACAAGTGGGTGTAGCATGTACTGCGAATCAGGTTTGCGAGCTTGAACGCCATTCTATAGTTGTAACTATCCAGCAATCCCATGTTCTCAGTAATCATCGGTTCCAACGGGCCCGTGAGCGCCTTTATGAGGCTGTCCCTCTCGAATGCCTCGGATATGTTCTCGAGCCATACCTCTGGCGGCATGCAGTCCGCATCCGTGGTCGCAATCAAATCCCCTGCAGATGCGTACACCCCGTCGTTCCTTGCCCCGCCCACGCCTTTGCTGGCCTGACGCATCACCTTCGCGCCAAGGTTCTCGGCTATCTTCACCGTCCCGTCCTTGCTCCCGCCGTCCACGACGATGACCTCGAACTCTTCGCGTGGCAGCGACTGGCCGTTCAGGGCACTGAGGCACTTACCGATGTTCTTCTCCTCGTTGTACGTCGGCACGATCACAGAAACGGATTTCACAGCTCTCGCCATTAATATCACGGTACCGCATGATGTGCTGCAATCATACGTTCAGTCCTTCAGCACTTGTATACGAACTTTTCGAACTGGCTCTTGGCCTTCTCCCTTTTCTTCTGGTGCTCCTTCAAAAACGAGTTGATCTCATCTATGAGTATCGCTTTGAGCTCACCGGTCAGGAGTTTGCCGGACACGTAATCGTCCCTTATCTTCTTCAGCTTCGCGTCGCTGTCCTCGATGAACGTGAGCCACTGGTACGGCACGTCGATGTCCGGGTTCCCTCCATTCTTCCTGTGCTCCGCTATCGAGACCTGGCCGCCCGAGAACGCGTACTTGTTTATTTTGTCTCGTACTTCCTTCTCGCTGTCTATCGAGTATATCGTAGTGTTTTTTTCGGAAGAGGACATCTTCCCCTGTTCCGTCATCCCTCCGAGCCCCGGCAGGAACTTGCCGTGTATCTGCGCTGGCTTGTAGTACCCTATCTTCGGCAGTATGTCCCTCGAAATCCTCCAGTGCGGGTCCTGGTCGATCGCGGCCGGGATGAGGCACGGGCGGTTCCTTCCCTTTATGACCGACGGCAGGAACGCCGGCACCGACTGCATCGCCGTGTAGAATATGGATCCGACGTTCGTATCGTCGCCGAAGCCGAACACGGCCTTCGCAGTCGAGAAGTTGAGCTTCTTTGCGACCTTGCACGCCTCCTTGTACATCAGGCCCGCGTGCACCGTGTCGATAAGGAAGAACGTCTTCTTCGGGTCGAACCCGAGTGCTATGACGTCGAGTGCGTTCTCGTACGTCCACTTCTTCGTGTCCTCGAGCGTCAGTTCGTCCTTGAACAGGAATTTTTCCTCGTCCGGGAACTGGAACCACATCTCCACGTCGAACTTGTCCTGGAGCCACTTTGCGAATTGCCATACGACCAGATGGCCCATATGGACAGGCCCGGACGGTGCCCTCCCGGTGTACAAAAAGAACTTGTTGCCCTTGTCGTATTCGTCGAGGATCCAGTTGAGGTCCCTGTGGGAGAAGAATATCCCCCTCCTGAGGAGCGGGTGCAGCTCTCCCGTGTGCTTCCTTATCCTCTCGAGCAGCTTCGAGTCTATCTTTTCAGTCCCGAATCTCTGGACGAGCTTGTCGTAGTCGATGTCTCCTTTGACTTCCCACGGTGTGACCTTGAAATCGCCGGTTTTGCTGCCCGTTTCTGCCATAAGACAAGCACCGTATATCCTCTATTTAATTTCCGCTGATTAAAAAGAGGTATTTAAAACCATAAGAACAATTAAGATTTTAATCCAAGCAGGAGTAATGTAGAGTACCGAAACAACTCAAGGTGCAGACAGATGGCAATATTCAAGATAGTCGTGAGCGACCCGAAGAGCAAGCGCGCGGGCCAGTTCGACGTCGACCAGTCCAAGGCATCGACGCTCGTGGGCAAGCGAATAGGCGACGAGTTCGACGGCGGGCTCGTGGGCTTCGCGGGCTACACGCTGCGCATACGCGGCGGCACGGACAAGGACGGCTTTGCCATGCATTCGGACATGCAGGGCGCCGGCAGGAAGAAGGCGCTGCTCTCCGGCAAGCCGTGCTTCTACCCGGAGATTAAGGGCCAGCGCAAGCGCAAGACCGTGTGCGGGAGCACCGTGTCCGAATCCATCGTGCAGATTAACACGGTCGTTGAGAAGTACGGTGAGAAGCCCTTCGAGGAGCTCGTGCCGAAGAAGGAGAAGCCCGCGGCGGCCGAGGCGGCGCCCGAAGAGAAGGCGGCTTAGGCGCGATTTCGCAATTTTTCGTTCCGGAAAACCGTTGCCGGAGGTGGCCGAGGTAAAAGCTAAAACAAGCAAGAGCATCGAGAAGGAAAAAGAGGACGGAACTTCTGTCGAAAACGTAGACGTACGCAGGATACCTTCCTCGAACATCGGCATGGTCGGCCACGTCGCGCACGGCAAGACGACGCTGACGGAAGCGCTGACGGGCAAGCTGACGCTCACCCACTCCGAAGAGCTGAAGCGCGGCATAACAATCCGCCTGGGCTACGCCGACATCGGCATCTACAAGTGCAAGTCGTGCGACCGCTACTGCCCGACAGCCAAGTGCCCGTACTGCCAGGGCGATGCGGAGCTGCAGCGCACGCTCAGCCTGATCGACGCGCCGGGTCATGAGACGCTCATGGCGACGGTGCTGACGGGCACGAGCCTGATGGACGGCGCGATACTCGTCATCGCCGCGAACGAGCGCTGCCCCCATCCGCAGACCAAGGAGCACCTCACCGCGCTCGAGGTCGCCGGCATAAAGAACGTAATCATAGCGCAGACGAAGATAGACCTCGTGGACGAGGCCGAGGCGAGGAAGAACTATGCCGAAATCAAGGCATTCGTGAAAGGCACGTCCATCGCGGACGCGCCGATAGTGCCGGTGTCCGCGCAGAAGCGCATAAACATGGACATACTTTTGGGGAAGATACAGGCGATAGTGCCCGAGCACGTCGCATCGGCGGAGGGCGACCCGAAGATGCTCGTGGCGCGGAGCTTCGACATAAACAAGCCCGGCTCCTCGCCTGAGAAGCTCACGGGCGGGATACTGGGAGGCAGCATAGTCGCGGGCATGCTGCGCGTCGGCGAAGAGATAGAGATACGCCCCGGCGTGAAGAAGAGCGAGATGTCCTACCAGCCGCTGCGCACGACGATCACCGGGCTGCAAAAGGCGGGGCTGCACCTTCAGGAAGCAGGTCCGGGCGGCCTGCTGGGCGTGATGACAGGGCTGGATCCGGCGCTTACCAAGTCGGACCTGCTCGTCGGCAACATCGTTGGCCTCCCGGGCAAGCTGCCGGATGCTAGGATCGAGCTCGATCTGGACGCCGTGCTGCTCGAACGTGTGGTCGGCTCGGAAGACGCGAAGAAGGTCGAGCCGCTGCGCGTCGGCGAGAGCCTGATGGTGAACGTGGGCACGTCGCGCTCGGTCGGCGTGATCGACCAGAAGAAGAAGACCGTGCACATGAAGCTGAAGATACCGTTATGCGTGGACGCGGGCGAACGCGTGGTCATCTCGCGTCAGGTGTCCGGGCGCTGGCGGCTCATAGGATACGGAATAATACGATGAGCTAGTGTATTCTTAAAAATCAGTAGAACAAAAAAATCTGCAGAAGCAGAGCTTTCCTACATCCGCGGATTTTTTAAATTAAATTTAAAATAAAATAAAAAACCCTTCTATCCTGAGCAATAGACGCTGCCCCTTACGGTGTTGGACGGGCCGCTGACCACAATAGAGTTGGAACCAGTCAACGCACCTGTGAGCGTCGTGCCGCAAGATTGCGCACCTGCATTGGCGTTCAGCGTACCTGCCGTGCAAGCTCCGCCGCCCGTCAACGCAACTCCGGCCGAATTGGTTCCGGATACGCTGATTAGGTTTTTGTTGAAGGCAGTCGTGCCACTGTCCCTCACGAACACCGTTATGGTGGTGCCGGTGCACGACGTCGCCGTCTCGTCTATCTCAATCACCGTGCCAGTCTGCTGGGTGAATATGCCCGATATGTACATATAGGCAACCCCGGCCATAGCAATGGTAATCATCAGCATCAGGATGGTAGCTATTACCGCTGATACTCCTTTCATTTTTCAGTTTCACCTTTCATGGGCCCTAGGCCCCTGTTAATCTAATTTTCACGAGCAGACTATAAATATTTAGCATTCGCGGCAATATTAGATTGAACGGACCGGAGGCAGATGGATGGCTAATACTTTCAGGGTGATAGTGGACACGAACTTCCTCGTAGACATTTTCCGTTTCAGGCTGGGCTTCGAAGCGGTCGAAGAGGCGCTGGGCGGCCGGTGCGAGTACGCCATGGTCAGCCAGTCCGTGGCGGAGCTCCGGCGGCTCACTGCCGAGAACGGGGCGGTCGGCGCGAGCTTCATCGAATCTGGCAAGATAGCAGTCGTGGCGGCCGGCCGTGCGACTGAGAAATCCGCGGACGAGGCGATAGTGGAACTCGTCGGGAAGTGGATGCCGGACGTCGTGGTCGCTACCAACGATGAAAAGCTCCGGAAAAGGATCAAGGCGTTTGGCGCTAGGACAATTTATTTAAGGGCGCGAAAGAGATTAGAAGTAAGCTGACCATTATTTAAGAACGCGAATCCAAGCATCATGGAAAACGAGGTGCATGTTTTGTACAGGATAGCCACGATCGAGGACAGGATACGGGTGCCGCCGGAAAAGCTCGGGACGGACGTCACGAAGGCGCTGCGCGCGGCCATATCCGAGCAGATGGAGGGCGTGCTGAACAGCCGCCTGGGCATGGTGCGGGTCCGATGGACGGGCTCGTGCACATATCGCAATTGATGGATGACTTCGTCAGCTTCGACGCGAAGAATTCCGTGTTCCTCGGCAAGGAGAGCAAGCGCATCCTCAAAGAAGGCGACATGGTGCGCGCGCGCGTGATATCAGCGAGCTTCGGCTCGGGCGACAACAAGGTCGGCCTTACCATGCGGCAATCGGGCCTGGGCGGGATGACATGGATAGAGGACGAGAAGCGCAAGCGCAAGGTCGGCGGCAAACCCGAGAAGGCTGAGAAGGCGGAGAAGCCGAAGGCCGAGAAGAAGGAGAAGAAGTAGCTGGACTGAGGCGGTTGTTATGGCGAAACGGACACAGGCGTGCAGGAACTGCCGTCGCTTCACGACGGAGAAGACGTGCCCGTTCTGCAAGTCTACGAACCTGTCCACCAGCTGGAAGGGCGTCGTGGTCGTGCTGAACGCCGACAGCGAAATCGCGAAGATGCTCGATATCAAGGAACCGGGCAAGTACGTGCTGTACGTCGGCTGAGACATGGGATGGAAGATATAAGCTTCGGAATTTATTTTACAACGGAAAAGTGGTAACATATGCAGATAAAAGTCGTGAGGGAGAGCGAGAACGCGTTCTTCAAGAGGAAGGACTTGGATCTGGAGATCGCCCATGCAGGCGAACCGACGCCGAGGACGGACGATATCGCTGCGCAGATCGCTGCGAAATACGGCGTAGACAAGAGCCAGGTTGTAATCGAGTACGTGCTGACGAAGAAGGGCTCGAACGAGTCGCTGTCGAAGGCCAAGATACTGAAGGACAGGCCCGTGAAGGTCGAGCAGCCGACGCCGGCTTCGACGGCGGCCGCGCAACCCGTCCAGCCCGCGGCCTAGATTCAGGATATTGGGGTTTTAAAAAATGGCAGCCGCAAAACCGGGAAAGAAGAGCAAGGGCAAGATGATAAGCAGGTTCTACAAAGTGTCCGACGGCAAGCTTTCGTGCTCCGGCAGGCCGTGCGACCGCTGCGGCAGCGGCACGTTCATGGCCGACCACAAGGACAGGTGGTACTGCGGCAAGTGCCAGCTGACCGTGTGGAAAAAGAAGGAATAATCCCGGGTGCTCGCCACATTCGACTTTTTCTTCAAAAAAAAGTATTTAAAGCGGCGCGAGAAATAGTCATAAGATGAAGATGCGTTCTAAAGCAATCAGTTCAATGATCGCGACCGTGCTCCTTATAGCATTCACCGTCGCGGTGGGCGGCATACTCAGCATGTGGCTGACCGGCCTCGCGTCCACGCAGACCGAGACCACGGGCAGCGCGGCGAACGCACAGGTGCTGTGCGGCAGGACGGCGCTAAATATAAAAGAAGTGACGTTCAATAACACAGCCAACGTCAATTATGCGACCGTGACCTTATCATATAACTATGGAACCGAGAACCTCTACAACTTCTCGCTTACGTTTATAGATTCGAACAGGGTATCATTTACGGTACCTGCAGCCAGCCTCGCAGGGCAAGGCAACGCCACTGCGCAGTACAACACCACATATCCGTTAGCTCCGGGCATGCTCCAGTCTTGGACCCTCAACATAACCTCTTATTACGGCCCTTCAGGTCCGTTTACCTCAACGTCGCTAAAGACCGTCAAGGTGGTCGCGTTGTGCCAGGGTACTTATCCCGTGTCGGCAGAGTGCGACAGCGGACAGTCGTGCATGGCGTAAAGCTTAAGCTAGATGAATGATAAATAAAAACAAGAAAGGGACTACAATGATTTTCAAAATGAGCGGAAAAGGAATCGACTCGATGATTGCGACCGTTTTACTGATAGCGTTCACCGTCGCGGTCGGCGGCATACTGAGCGTATGGCTGACCAGCATGGCTTCGACACAGACCGAGACCACGGGCAGCGCGGCGAACGCCCAGACGCTCTGCGCTAGGAGCGTGCTCGTCATAAAGGAAGTCGACTATAGCACAACCGCGAACGCGAACGTCACTGTCGGATACAATTATGGGACAGAGAACCTTACTGCTATAAACATCTACTTCGTGGATTCCAAGAGGGCAAGCGCCAACAAGACCTGGGGGTCAGGCGCTTATTACAGCGTGTTGCCGGGCGACCTGAAGACTTTCCCGGCAACTTCGACCGGCCTTACCGGCGACTCGTTCCAGACCGTGCGTGTCGTCGCTATGTGCCAAGGCAGCTATCCAATCTCGACCGAGTGCAAGACCGGCCAGTCCTGCATGGTAAAGAGAGCGCAATAAGACTTTCTTCTCTTAAACGGCTTAGCGC
>JAPLUY010000026.1 GCA_026397385.1 Candidatus Aenigmatarchaeota archaeon | reverse complement strand
CTCGTCATAAAGGAAGTCGACTATAGCACAACCGCGAACGCGAACGTCACTGTCGGATACAATTATGGGACAGAGAACCTTACTGCTATAAACATCTACTTCGTGGATTCCAAGAGGGCGAGCGCCAACAAGACATTCTCGGGCACGAACAGCGGTAGCATGCTGCCGGGTGACCTGAAGACTTTATCGGCCACTTCGACTGGCTTGGCAGGCCTTGCCGGCGACTCGTTCCAGACCGTGCGTGTCGTCGCGATGTGCCAGGGCAGCTATCCAATCTCGACCGAGTGCAAGACCGGTCAGTCCTGCATGGTAAAGAGAGCGCAATAAGACTTTCTTCTCTTAAACGGCTTAGCGCAAGCTGTAACTTGGTATAAACCGCGAGTCGCGTGCCCGTCGAAAGAAATCCAGATTTGAAAATCGGAAAGCACGTTCAGACTTTTACCGAAGTCCTCTTCCAGCGCTTCTTGTAAGAAGCTATGCGCCTGCTCGCGGCGTGCTTGAGCCCGAACTTCTTCATGTCGGCCCACCTCGGCGCGGCGCGTATCTTAAGGATCTTCGCGAGCCTTATCTTCCTCAAAAGGGTCTTCTTTGGCATATCACTCACTTGAGCAGCTTCCTAAGCTCCTTGGTCTTGGCTATCGCGATCTCGACCATGTGCTTGATGTCGTCCATGCTCACGTCCTTGGAGCCCTGCTTCTGCAGCGCGCATATCGTGTCGTCCTCGCGGACCGCGATGGTGAGCTTGGCTTCCAGGGCTTCCTCCTCTTCCTTGTCCGGGTCGAGCACGAACTTCTCGGCGACCTTGCACACCGTTACTTCGGCGGGGTTGTGACGCAGCTCCAGCTTGGACTCGTAGACGCCACGCATTATCGTCTTCTCGTCCTGCAGCTTCGGTATCTTCGTGTCCGCCAGCGCCGACATCGCTGCCAGGAATGCACAGTCGATGAGGTTGCCGTCGTGGTTTATGATGTGAAGGTCGACGTTCATCATCCAGACCTTCTCGCCGGGCTTTATGCAGAGCTTCTTGAAATCGACGGTCTCGGACTCGCGTATGCCGCGGTCCACTATGCGCGCGAGCTCCGTGGCGTCCTCGCCCGGAGGCCCCGCCTCGAAGTCGGGCGAAGACATCGGCGTGAACTCGGCGTTCACGACAAGGTTACCCTCGTCAGGCGTGTCGGCGAACGGCGTGCCAGTCTCCATCTTCACGCCAGCGATAATCTTCGTGCTCCCTATCGTGCAGACGGCAGAGCCCTCGGCGTTGTGTATTATGCCGCGCTTGATGCCTATCTTCCTGTACTCTTCCATCGCGCGTCCGTCGATGCGCTTGTCGTTGATGAGCAGGTCGTACGCATAAGTTTTCATTGCATCTCACCCTTGTCAGCTTCCACCGCCGCTTCGGCGTCCGGGTTCTGCTTGAAGCTGTTCTTGATTGCGGCCTTCTGCATGTCGTAGATGCGCATGCAGTTCTCCCTCGCCTTGTCGAGCAGCGTGAACAGCTCGTCCTTCGTGAGCACGCCGTCCATCTGCAGCAGGGTCAGGCGGTCCTTCGTGGGCATCATAGCGACCGCGACGTCGGCCTCGGAGTTGTTGTCCTCTATCCCGTTCAGGTCGACTATCAGCTGGCCTTGTATCTTGCCAACGGAGCACGCGGCCACGAGGTCGCGCATCGGCACGCCGGCGACGGCCATAGCCATCGAGGCGGCGTTTATGCCCGTCACGCGTGTGGAGCCGTCCGCCTGTAAAATCTCAGTGAAGACATCGACAACGGTCGTGGGGAAGTCGTCCAGGAACGCGGCAGGCTCGAACGCCAGCCTGCTCGTCTTCGATATCTCTATGCCGCGGCGGCTGTTACCAGGTCGTATGCGGTCCGTGCAACTGAACGGCGCCATGTTGTACCTGTAGCGCATTATGCCGCGATCGTTCTCCTGCAGGAACCGCGGAAAAAGTTTGCGCGGGCCGTACACCGCGACGATCGCCTCGGTGTTGCCGAACGCGACCTGCGCGGAACCGTCCGCGTTCTCGACCGCGTTTATGCGCATGGTTATCGGCCGCATCTCGTAGAATGCGCGTCCGTCCAGGCGCTTACCGTCAACTATCAGATTGTCGTTGGTCTTTCCCATATCAATGCACCTTCATCTCTGCGGGAAGTTCTCCGGCTCCCATCCGGGCTTCGGCCTCTCCACGTGCTCCTCGCCCTCGGCTTCCTCGTCCTGGACGACAGGTTCCGGCACGGCCTCAACCGGCGCCGTTGCTTGTGCCGTCGGAGCTGCGGGCTGCACCGCTCCGGGCAGGCCTTCGAGCATGCGCGATATCTTGTCGGTAAGACCGCTCGTGTGCGACTCGCGCTCGATGGTCAGGATTGCTTCGATGGCCTCGGCCTTGTTGTCGCCGCGCAGCCATATCACGCCGTTCTTGCCCACATAGATGACGCAGCCGGTCCTCTGCTTGATCATGTTTATCATGCTGCCGCCCTTTCCGATTATGCGCGGGATCTTCACGGGCTTAACCTTCATCAACGACCCGCCGAGCAGCTTGCGCGCGCCCATGGCCCGCATGCTCACGCGGGTGGTCTTGTTTTTAGTGACCTTGGAAATCTTGCACGAGAGCGCGTCGCCCACGTCGAAGAATCGGCTGATGTCCGTGCGGTTCGTGTCGACGAACTCGTCAACGCCGTCCGCAACGGGCATGAACGCGATGTACGGGGAGTTTATGTCCACGGTCCATCCGGATATGCCGACTTCGGTAATAACGCCAATCACGTTGTCGCTGATGTTCGGTATGTAAACGCCCGACATCGGTATTATCTTGATTTCGTTCTCGTTCGCCACGGGTATGCCCATCACTTTGGCGAAGACCTTCTCACCCTCTTCGTAAACGTCGTCGCCGAGCTTCCGACCCTTCTTGTCGTCTATGTACTCGCCCGGAATCACGATGCTGCGATGCGCGTGCTCGTGCAACTCGGCAGCCTCGCCGCCGTCGCTTGCAGGCTGCTCGGAGTGTTCGTCGTGCTCCTCGCGCGGCCTCTCGTTCTCGAACCTGTCACGTCCGCCCATGCGGTCGCCGCCCATGTCGCGCCCGCGGAACCCGCCACGCCTTATCGGTCTCCTCATCATCACAGTTAACACCTTGCCTGTAGTTCTCCTATCGTCCTGTCGTCTGTCGCGTTTTTCACGCGTCGAGCTTGCTTACAACCTTCGATTCGAAGCTGCCGTGCGTCAGGGTGGCCATCTTGTCGAAGAGTTCCTGCTGCATTCCGCCCAGGACCTCTATCTCGACCGACAGGCTCCCGTCGCTCAACCACTGCTCCTTTCTGGTCGTTCCCATGCCCTTCAGAATCGAATATACGCGGCCAGCGTATTGCGGCTGAACCCGTATAGCGATTGTAACTCTCTGAAAACTTATAGGAAGGAGAGCTTTTAAAGCTTTCACGGTGCGATCGAACTGCAGCTCCGCATCCGCGAACGGGTCTATGCTCACGCCTGCCTGGTCCATCGCCGCGAGGATCCGTTGCGGCGGGTGCGGGGCGTCGGTCTGCGGGTTTATCCCGCGGCGCGAGATCAGTTCTGCGACCTGCAGCCGCTTCTGCGCGGTGAGTTCGCGCTTCTGCTCGGTCGTCAGCTGCAGCTCGCCCTCGCGCAGTATCTTCTCGGCAATCTTGAACGGGTCTGCCGTACCGAAGTTCTTCTGAAGGTCGGCCTCGGGCACCACGTCGGCGCCGCTGACGTCCTTGTAGATCGACGGGTATGCCAGCACGTCCTGCACCGCGAGCTTGGCGCCCTTCTTGTACTCTAGCGCCTTGCGTGGGTCAACCAGAATCTCAAAAGAGCGTCCGGCGTGCTTCAGCCTGCAGACGACCGCCTTGTCGACACCTACTGTCAATCAATCACCCTAAGCCATAGTCCGTGTCCGAGTGAAAGAAACCGAGAGCAGCCGATCACTTGTGGCCTTTCTCTATCCGCGCGAGTTCCTCCTCGCCGAACTTCTTCATCTTCCTGTCGGACTTGATCGAGACCACGTCGAGCGCGCTTTCGGCCTTCTCCTTCTCCGTCTTGGCTATAGCCTCAAGCGCGAGCTGTATGGCCTCGTTCTCGGCCATGCCGTCGTGCCACTTCTGCTCGAGTATCTTGTTCGCGGCCTGTGCGCCGCGGCCGATGGCGTATGCGCGCCATTCGTAAAGCATACCGGACGGATCCGATTCGACGAGATGGACGCCGTTCATGTCGGTACCGGCGATCAGGAACGAGACGCCGTACGGGCGCAAGCCTGCGTACAGCGTGCTGTACTGCATGCGGTCGCCTATGACGCGTGCGAGCGTCCAGACGTCGATCGGCTCCTCATAAGTAATCTTGTGTATCTGCGCCCTGACACGCGCCTGGTTTATGACTATACGCGCGTCCGCGAGCAGTCCCGATGCGACGGCGGCGATGCCGTCATCGACCTGGAATATCTTCTCCGTGGAGCTCGTCACGACGAGCTTGCTCTTCGGCTTTATGCTCGCGAGCACTACCCCGTCCTTGAAGACCACGCCGATGCACGTCACGCCGCGCTTGACGGCCTCCTTCGCGTACTCGACCTGGAACAGCCTCCCGTCCGGGCTGAAAACCGCTATCGTCCTGTCATATCCCATGTAGTCAGGCGCAACATCCACCATTCACATACACCTCAGATGCTTTTTCCTAATCCTCTTATTGTCCCTGATACCTTTAATATCTTCGCGGACACGCGCACGTCTCCGAGGCGGTCCAGCAGTCCCATGCATGCGAGCACGGCAGGCACCGCGGTGTGCGCGCAGCGCACTATACCTATTTGTTTCGAGCTATCATATAAGTTTTTCACAAGCCACAAGTCCATGCCTGCGACGCCCTTCTCGCCGTAAAAATCGAGCGCGGTACTCCACAGCGCCGCGTCCAGGTCGGCGTACGCTATCGCTTCTTCCGACAAAATCTGGAAACGCACGTATCGGTGCTTGCCGCGCTGCGTCGATGGCAGGACCTTCATCTCGCGCTTGCGTTTCGTCTTCACTTTCGTCGGCATAACAGCTAGCACCTCATACCTTTTCCACACCCGGCATGACCCATCTGTCGGACCTGCGCTTCTTCGCCTTGTCGGCAATCGCCTGCGGCACTGCGGACAGCGCGGCCTTCGCCTCGTCCGGCCGCATGCCGAGCATCTCGGCCATCGACGTGACGCACAGCGGGTCGCGCAGCTCCCAGTGGCTGACGGCGCCGCTGCACAGGATAACCGCCATCTTGTATTTCTTCGCCAGCGCGATGTTCTCGCGCATGCTTGCGAGCGTGCGGCTCCGGGTCTTGTTGCTCGCTGTCAGTATCTCTCGGAAGTTCACTTCGATTGCAACGCCGTTCAGCCTTGCAAGCTTGGCCATTACGTGGTTCATCCCGCCGTCGTAGCGGCCGTGCTCCGGATGCGTCAATATGTCGACCTCCTTCGTTTCCACAGCCGCGCGGTTCATCGCGATGTCGCCGCCGTGCGCCAGCAGCACGTCGAACATCCGCCGGATCTCGGCCAGCCTGCGGAGTTCCTGCGCGTCCCTCGCCTCGAACCCGAGGAGGATCTCGATGCCGGACTCGCGCTGCGCCTTCGCGATCTCCGCCTTCAACTGTTCGAGCCGCGCACGGCCCTCGAAGTACTCGGAGAAGCATATGCCAGCATAGCCGAGCTCCTTCGCCCGCTGCGCCAGCTGAGGTATGGTGCTCTCGCCCTCCGAGAACGCGCTGTGCACGTGCAGGTCGAAGAACTTCATCCCAATCTGATTAAGAATTGTGCGGCGGTATATTTAGTTTTATCCAGGCTGGCAGCGGAGGGCGTCTCAAACGTCGCGCGCGAACTTTTTCTTCGCGTCCTCTTTTATCCTCGCCTGCGCAGCGGCAAGCCTGGCTATCGGGACGCGGAACGCGCTGCACGAGACGTAATCCAGGCCGAGCCTGTGACAGAGCTCCACGCTGTTAGGTTCGCCGCCGTGCTCGCCACATATGCCGACCTTCAGCCCTGGGCGCACGCCTCGGCCTTTCTGCACGGCCATTTCCATCAGCCTGCCGACGCCGTCTTCATCGAGTTGTTCGAACGGGTTGACCTTCAGTATGCCCTCGCTGATGTACTTGGGCAGGAACTTGTTCTCGGCGTCCTCGCGCGAGAAAGAGTAAGTGCCCTGCGTCAGGTCGTTCGTGCCGAACGAGAAGAACTCGGCCACCTCAGCGAGCTCGTCAGCGGTCACGCACGCGCGCACGACCTCGACCATCGTGCCGAACTTGTAGTCGACGTTCGTGCCGGACCTGCTCATGACCTCGGTCGCCACGCGCTCGACGAGCTTCTTGATATTTTCGAGCTCCTTCTCAATCGCCACCTGGGGTATCATTATCTCCGGATGCACGTCGATGCCGAGCTTCTTCGCATCGCACGCCGCTTCGATTATCGCCCGCACCTGCATCTCGTAAAGCTCCGGGTACGTGATGCCGAGCCTGACTCCCCTGTGCCCGAGCATCGGGTTGACTTCGAACAACACCTTCACCTTCCTCAGCAGCTTCTCCTTCGCCGATGTGTCCTTGCCGGCGGCTTTCAGCTCGTAGATGTCCTGCAGCAGCTGCTCGGTCGAAGGCAGGAACTCGTGGAGCGGCGGGTCGAGCAGGCGTATAGTGACGGGCAGCCCGGCCATGGACTCGAATATTCCAAGGAAGTCGTTCTTCTGAAGCGGCTCGAGCCTGTCTATCGCCGCCTTCCTGTCGGCATCGGATTCAGAAAGTATCATGTCATGCACGAGAGGCAGCCTGTCCGCGGCGTTGAACATGCGCTCGGTCCTGCACAATCCGATGCCCTCCGCGCCGAGCGACCTCGCTTTCGCTGCGGCATCCGGATTGTCGGCGTTAGCGCGCACGCCAAGCCGCCTCATGCCGTCCGCCCATTCGAGCACGCGGCGGAAGTCGTCCGACAGCTCAGGGTCGACGAGCGGGACCTCGCCGAGCATGACCTCGCCCGTGGTGCCGTCGATGGTTATCGTGTCTCCTTCCTTGACGACCGCCTCGCCGGCCGTGAAAACCTTCGCGCGGTCGTCTATCCTTATGTCCTCGCATCCGGACACGCACGGCTTGCCCATTGCCCTTGCGACGACGGCCGCATGCGACGTCTTGCCCCCGCGCGATGTCAGTATGCCTTGCGCGCCGATGAAACCGTGTATGTCGTCCGGCTTCGTCTCCTCCCTTACAAGTATGACTTTCTTCCCTTCGTTCCCGAGCCTCTGCGCGTCGTCGGCCGTGAAGACCACCGCGCCGTAAGCGGCGCCTGGCGACGCTGGCAGCCCTTCGGCGACTTTCACTATCTTGACCCTCTTCTTCGCCTCCGGGTCTATGCGCTTGTGCATAAGCTGCTCGAGCTGCGCCGGATCCACGCGGATCACGGCCTCTTCCTTGGTCAGCAGGCCTTCCTCGTGCATGTCGATGCTCGTTTTCAACCTGGCGGCGGCCGTCATCTTGCCGTTGCGCGTCTGCAGTATGAACAGCCTGCCCTTCTCCATGGTGAACTCCATATCCTGGACTTCCTTGTAGTGCCGCTCGAGCTTCTGGCGGACGTCCATCAGCTCTGCGAAGGTCTGCGGGAACTCCTTCTCCATCTCGTATATGGATTTCGGCGTGCGCACGCCGGCAACGACATCCTCGCCCTGCGCGTTCGCGAGGTACTCTCCGAAAAACACGTTCTCCCCCGTGGCCGGGTCGCGCGTGAACGCCACGCCCGTGGCAGAATCGTCGCCCATGTTCCCGAACACCATTGCCTGCACGTTCACCGCAGTGCCGTTGGCCATGTCGGGAGTTATCTTGTTGAAGCGCCTGTACTCTATCGCACGCTTGCCCATCCAGCTAGAGAACACCGCCTCTATGGCCGTGGCGAGCTGCACGTGTGGGTCGTCCGGGAAGTCGCGTCCGGTCTCCGTCCTGCATATGCGCTTGAACTCGGCAACTGCCTCCTTCAGCCCGTCAGCGCCTAGCTCGGTGTCAAGCTTGGCGGCGTGCCTGGACTTGATTGTGTCGAACGCCGCGCTGAACTTTTCCTCGCTTGCGCCTAGCGCAATCTTCGAGAACATCTGAACGAAGCGCCTGTATGCGTCGTACGCGAATCGCTCGTTGCCGGTCTTCGCGACAAGCGCAATCACGCTCGAGTCGTTCAGCCCTAGGTTCAGTATCGTGTCCATCATCCCGGGCATGCTCATGGCCGCGCCGGATCGCACTGAAACTAGCAGCGGATTATCGGTCCCGCCGAACACCTTTCCGGTCTTGCTCTCGATCGAACGGAGGTGTCCCTCCACATCTTCTATAAGCCCGTCCGGAAGCCTGCGGCCGGAAGAATAGTACTCGAGGCAAGCCTCCGTGGTTATCACGAAACCCGGCGGCACGTTCAGGCCTATCTGTGTCATCTCGCAGAGGCCGGCGCCCTTTCCTCCAAGGAGCTTCTTGTTCTTCCCGTCGCCTTCCTCAAAATCGTATGCCCTCTTCGCTGCCATCCGTGCATGCGCCTCCGAATAAGATGTAATATTCGCGGAAGGATTAAAGTTTAAAGGACGGCGCCGGCGGTATATTTACCTTTGCCTTGTCAGCGTCCCGCGCAGAGACTTGGACCGCTGCCCGTGCCTGGACTTCTTGCCCGCGCTCGTCAGCCCGCGAAGGACGCGGTGCCTGTTCGCCGGGGCGGCGAGCCACTTGTAGTTCGGGTCGCGCGATATCGCCGGGTGGTTCGGATCGGCCATTATGACCTCGAACCACTTCTCGCGCCCGTCCTCGCCAGCCAGGTAGCTGTTCAGCACCTGCAGGCTGATGAAGCGCTTCGCAGCGCGCTCCTCCGCAATCCATTGCAGAGACTTGCCATAAGAATAGCTTGTGAGGCCAGACTTGCTCGGCTTGCGTCCGCGGCGGCCGTACAGGCGTCGGTGGCGCCCGCCCTTCTCTATGCGCACGCGCGCCACGACGAATCCGACCTTGGCCTTGTATCCAATCGTCCGCGCGCGCGCCGGCTTTGTCGGACGCTCGATGCGCTCGATCGTGT
The DNA here is from genome assembly GCA_026397385.1 of Candidatus Aenigmatarchaeota archaeon. GTDB lineage: Archaea > Aenigmatarchaeota > Aenigmatarchaeia > CG10238-14 > SCSR01 > JAPLUY01. The sequence continues at coordinate 5,331 of JAPLUY010000026.1, read as the reverse complement.
GCTGCCTGCGCCAGATTATGAGCCTGTCCTTCTGCAGCTTCTGCGCCTCGCTTATCTTCGCCATCTGAAATGCACCGTGAAACGCGCTCTGCGCGATGCGATTAAGGTAATCAACGTAATTCAAGCTATTAAAGATTTATACTTGACCGCTTTAATTTTTGTAAGGTGGTAAATCTAATGCATCCTATCGTGAATATCGTAATCGGCGCTGTGCTGCTGATAGCGGCCATAGCGTACATTTACACGGACCAGTACGGGGCTTGGAGTGACTTCCTGACGGTCGTGAACGGCATCGTGCCAGCGTTCGTGGCACTGATAGGCGTGTTCATAATCTGGCTGGAACTCGACGAGCTGAAGGTCCAGGGCGAGCTCAAGTCGGAAAAGTCTAGGAAGAAGTGAGCGCTCCGGAGATGTGCTTTGAGGATTCAGACGCGGCTTGCGTTTTTTTGGCCCGCGGCAAAGACTTTTTATCCTATTCAGTTTCATTTCTAATCAGGGGCATAGCAACTAGGTGCGCATCATGGGCGTGGACATATCGAGTCTCGTGGAACCGAAGGAGATAGAGCTGCTCGAGCTGTCGGGCAAGCGCGTGGCGCTCGACGCGTACAACGTCATCTACCAGTTCCTGACCATCATCCGAGACCGTATGACAGGCGAACCGCTGCGGGACAGCCACGGTCGTGTGACCTCGCACCTCTCTGGCCTGCTGTACCGCACGTCCAACCTCATCGAAAACGGCATCAAGCCGGTGTTCGTCTTCGACGGCAAGCCGCCCGCTCTGAAGTACGCGACGATACAGGCGCGCTCCGAGCAGAAGGAGGAGGCTCAGAAGAAGTGGGAGGCTGCGGTCGCGGCTGGTGAGGAGGCGATCAAGTATGCGCAGGCGGCCACGAGGCTGACGCCCGACATGATCGTCGACGCGAAGCGGCTGTTAGACATTATGGGCGTGCCTTGGATCCAGGCGCCCAGCGAGGGCGAGATACAGTGCGCGTTCATGTGCAAGCGCGGCGATGTCTGGGCGAGCGGCTCGCAGGACTATGACTCGCTCCTGGCAGGCTCGCCTCGGCTCGTGCGCAACCTCTCCATAACTGGAAAGCGCAAGATACCGAACAAGGAAGTGTACGTCGATGTGAAGCCGCAGCTAATCGATCTCGAGCTGATGCTTGCGAAGCTCGATATAACGCATGACCAGCTGATAGTGCTCGGCATACTCGTCGGCACGGACTATGCGGACGGCGTGAAGGGAGTCGGGCCGAAGAGCGCGCTCAAGCTGGTTCAAGAGCACAGGACTCTCGGGGAGGTGCTCCGGCATGTGGAGTGGACGTCGCCCGCGACGGCCGAGGAGGTGTACGCATTCATAACGAACCCACCGGTGACGGCGGAGTACGAGCTTGATTGGAAGGAGCCCGATGCGCAGAAACTGCGCGAGTTCATGCACGTGGAGCACGACTTCTCAGAGGAGCGCGTCGACAAGGTAATCGAGCGCCTTCAGGCCGCATGGACGAAAGGAAGGCAGGCGAATCTCTCCGGCTGGTTGAAGAAGGACTGAACAGTTTAAGAAAGCGAAAATCCTAAAACAATTAACCGCAGAGGGTGAATAACGATTATGGCGAAAGCTGCGAAAACGGAGCATGCTAAGAAGGAAGCCGCGCCTGCCGCGAAAGCGGGCGCCGAGAAGGACGTCGACTTTTTCGAGAAGATAATGTCGCTCGCGAAGCGACGAGGGTTCTTCTATCCGGCCGCAGAGATACACACGCCGATAGCCGGGTTCTGGAGCTTCGGCCCTCTGGGCACTGCCATGAAGCACAGGATCGAGAACCTGTGGCGCGACGCTTTCATCAAGGAAGAGGGCTACTACGAGGTCGAGGGCTCGAACATACTGCCGGCGTCCGTGTTCGTCGCCAGCGGCCACTTGGCGGGCTTCACCGACCCGCTCGTGCAGTGCAAGCGCTGCCATGCCATGCATCGCGCCGACAAGCTGATCGAGAAGGCTGCTGGCGTGTTCGTGCCGGAACGCACGCCTGCCGCCGAGGTCGACAAGATAGTCGCTGACAACAAGATCAAATGCCCAGACTGCGAAGGCACGCTCGACAAGACGCGGATGTTCAACATGATGTTCGAGGTGAATATCGGAGCGACCGAGCCGCGCGAGACCGCGTACCTCCGCCCGGAGACGTGCCAGATTAACTTCATCGACTTCGCGAACGTCTACCGCGCGATGCGGCCGAAGCTGCCGTTCGGCATAGCGCAGATAGGCCGCTCGTTCAGGAACGAGATATCGCCGCGACAGGGACTGCTGCGCCAGCGCGAGTTCACACAGGCCGAGATGGAAGTATTCTTCAACCCCGCGGAGAAGGCGTTCGCGCGGTTCGCGGAACTGAAGGACTATAAGCTGAACGTGCAGCGCGTAGGCGCGGACAAGGTCGAGCACATAACTGCGGCGGAGCTTGTGAAGAAAGGAATAGTGAAATACGAACTTATCGCGTACTATCTCGCGAAGATCCAGCGCTTCGTCAACGGCCTCGGCATTCCTTTGGAAAAGATCCGCCTGCGCGAACAGGATCCGAAGGAGAGGCCGTTCTATGCCGAGTCGGCGTTCGACTGCGAGGTGCAGACCGCTTTCGGCTGGGTCGAGGTCGCGGCGAACCACTACCGCACGGACTACGACCTCGGTGCGCACGCCAAGGCCACGGGCAAGGACCTCACGGCCATGCTGGACAGCGGCGAGAAGATAATCCCGCACGTTTGGGAGATCTCCGAGGGCATCGACCGCACGATGTTCTGCGTGCTCATGCAGGCGTACACGGACGACAAGGCTCGCGGCTGGGAATGGCTGAGGCTGGAGCCTAAGGCTGCGCCGTACGCCGCGGCAGTGTTTCCGCTCGTTTCGAAGGACGGGCTGGAAGAGAAGGCGAGGGAGGTGCACGCCGCGCTGGCCAAGTGCTTCGACGTCCTGTTCGACAAGCCCGGCAGCATAGGAAAGCGCTATGCGCGCGCTGACGAGGTCGGCATACCGTTCTGCGTGACGATCGACTATGACACGCTCGAGGACGGCACGGTGACGATACGCGATCGCAACACCGTCAAACAACGGCGCGTGAAGATAGACGAGCTGCAGGCATCGCTGTGGAACCTAGTCTTCTGCGGCGCGGAGTTCGAGAAAATCGGGAAGCCCGTTAAATGAACCTAGTCGTCCAATAGAATGTTTGTCCTTACAACACCGGGCTCAAGGAAAAATTTTCGTGCCTCCATTTTCAAGTAGTATCTTTCCGCGGAGCGGTCGTTTTTGAAAAAATCGGTAGCGTCATAACTACCCGCAGCAGAACTTTCTTTAGGAATAACTCTAGCTATGTATTTTTTGAGCTGCTCGACCACTCGGTCTAGTACGGCCTAACCCCTGTGTATCCTAGCGAACCTAGGCGTCAGTATCAGGAAGCCCTCGTCGACGCCGATTATGTCGCCGTCCATGGCCGCGACGGTCTTCTTCAGCTTCTCCACGGACCGCTTCAGCTCGCTCAGGTCGCGCCTGCGCAGGCTGTCGATGTTAAGAATCACGATGTTGCCCTCGCGCAGCAGATACTGGATGCGGTCGGTGTCCATGAGGTCCTTCAGTGTCTCGACACGCACGGTGACCTCGTTCTTCTCGTCGAACGCCTTCGTATCCAGTTCGACGAAGTCCGGCTGCTCCTCGGCGGACTTGTCAGAAGTCTTGTCGTTCCCTATCGTTATCTTGAAAGCCATTGGACCGCCTCGACAGCAAGCAAAACGCGTTTTTATATTATTGACTTGGATTTCAAACTTAAAATATATGTAGCCGCTCACGGCACGGCGCAGCCGCGGCCTACTCCATCCCTCTCCTGAGCTGCTCTAGCATGCTGACGATGTTCCATATCTGCGTGCGCGTGTACATCGGCATGTTCGGGTCGTTTATTATCTCGTCGAGCACGCTTACGGCCGCGCTGACCTTCAGCTCGTCCGACGTGCCGCCCGATATCACGGCCCTCGCCTGTTCGGCCGCGGCGCGGATGTTCTTAGGGACAGTGCGGTCGGCCATTATCTGATCCAGCATGCCGCCTATAACCGAGAAATCCAAAGCGCTCTGCCCAGATCCAGCCACAACTGCCGCCATTTGAATTCACTTCCATTCGCATTCGCTCTGTCCTATGGTGATTACTTAATCAAGCTCTTTAGCTTGTTCTGGAGGTCGGTGAGCTTTGCGGTGAAGCGCTGCTCGGTCGCTTCCATGCTCTTGATGCGGACCTCGATATCCTCCTTCGACTCGGCGAGCTCCTTCTTGAGTTCGTCCACGGGCTTGCGCACCATGATGTTGCCCGTGATTTTGTAGGCCTCCTGGTCCTTGCTCTTGCAGAGCTCTTCGTTCGCGCGCTCAATCTCCATAACTCCTACGTTCAGGCTCTCCTTCTGCATCAGCAACTGCTGCAGCTGTTGTTGCAACATCTGGAACTGCGCGACGATCACGTTCGGATCGTTCTCGTCGCCGTGCACGTGGCCTTCATGTACGTGCCCTTCGTGGCCGTGCGGCGCGTCGTCATGCTTAGAATCCTTCGCCATAGAAAATCGCCATCGCTGCTATTTTATTTCGGCCGTCTCGCCCAACATCGAAACTATCGAAATGTATGAATTTATAATCGCTTTCAGAAGACTTAACTTGCCCGAGCGCAGCGTTATGACGAGCGTGCCCTTCTCGACCGACAGCGCGGTCGTCGCCTCGGCGTCGTTCTTGATGTCGGGTTCGAGCGCCTTCTTCGCAGCCGCGGGGTTCTTGCACTCGAAACGCAGGCGCACTTCGTGCATGGTAAATTATTCTGTTTGGTAGAATTTATAAAACTCAGTCTAGGAATTCGACTATAGGAAAATGAGAGTGCCTGTTGATTTTGTATACTACAGAACCGTCTTCTCGGTATTCTTGGTACAGAACATTCATTTCGTTCATGTCCTCGATGGTGTTACTCAATACGTTGATGTGGTACGGCAACTTGCTTGCGAGTTCTTCCAAGGTCTGCCCGTCAGTAGCTAGAATTGTTTTAAACACGCATTGGGCTCGTTTGTCGAGGGCGAGCAATTCCAGCGAAATGCGGCCATAAACTTTTTCAAGTGTCTGATAGCCTTCTATAAGCTTTTCTTGAGATTTTTTAAATTCGATTGTATCAGAATTTCCCATAAAAATTTTAAGGGGTTCAGGCCATTTAAACCCCATCTAGGACACAGATATTACAGGTTGAAAAATCATCTCGCCTGCACGCGCTTGACCATGTTCGGGCGTATCTTCGCGAGCACGCGCGCCCCGCAGTACGGGCAGCGTACCGTGCC
>JAPLUY010000044.1 GCA_026397385.1 Candidatus Aenigmatarchaeota archaeon | reverse complement strand
ATACCCGAGACCCTGCATTACTTCGCGCAGCTCGAACATGCGGGCAAGCTGGTCGAGGAGAAAGCCGCGCCGAAGAAGAAAAAGGCCGGAACAGGGATGGGACCGGGCCAGCCTCCGATGCAGGCCGCCGGCACCGTGGTCGCGGCGATAGCGGTCATCGCCCTGGCTTTCACCGTGCTGCGCGGCCTGAACAACCTCGGCCTGGACACTTTCGGCGGCGCGCTGCCTAGCGCCAGCACAGGGTTCTTCCTCATGCCCAGCGGGCCGTATGTGACTAGCCTGCAGATGGTGCTGTTCATGCTCGTTTCGATGGTGCTCATCGTCTACCTCTTCGGCAAGGCCGTCGGCGACTGGTGAACGCAGAAACTTTTAAACGTCCGGCGTGATAGAATTAGATAGGACGCGCGCTTCCGCAACCTGGGCTGGTCAGGAGTTCGAATCTCCTCGGGCCCACTTGATTTGGGGTTCAGTTCACCCATAAGCTTGGTGAACTCGGCAACCGCCTTTCCAAACTCCTTGCGCTCGCCGGCATCAGCTCCGATAGATTTTGTCGTGATGGTCGAAATCCTCCAGGATGACGGTCTTGTTCTCCTCGTCTATCGAATATACCAGGACGAAGTTCCCGAAATGTATCCTTCTCAGCCCTTTCATCACGTTGCTCAGCGGCTTGAACCTGTGCGGATTTTCAACCACCTCTTCGAGTTTCTTTGTTATCGCCTTGAGCTGGGCGGGGTTTTTGCTGGACAGCTTCTTGAAAATATAATCTACCCTGGCTGTGCTGGCTATCGAGTACATCTATTTCAGCCCGTATCTTTTTCTGAAGTCGCCGATGGAACCTATCCTCACGTGCTTCCCATTCTGGATTTTTTTCAGTTTCTCGATGTACTCGGGCCTGATCTCGGGCTCCACCCTGACTATCCTTTTGAACTCCTTGGCCAGCACATTGATGGCCTGGGACTTGTCCTTCAGGCCGTATTCCGCCTTCAGGTGGTTCAGCACCTTGTTGGCATCCTCGTCTATGTCCACTATTGCCTTTACCATATTAACACCATATTAATATCATATTGATATGGCACTGCGGCCGTATTTAAAGATTTTGCGATAGCGTGCCTTGCGTATAAAAACAGGAGTGCCGAAGCTGGTATTCGAACCAGTAAAAATGCTCCTACTATCCTGAACACTGCCGCCTAATCCCAGATGGATCACATTTTTTACATCTGTAAAAAACATCCCCCCGGCGGATTTGAAATTCTTTTGTTCTTACTCTAAAGGAGTGAAAAATATCGAGTTTAAATCCTTGGGATTTTCAATCAATCTTGATGAGAACCGCCATAGGATCCTACCGAAGAAGGCAGTTCGAGGCCGATTCTGCCGACGTCACCGAGCAGAGCGAGGAGGAGATGCTGATCGCCTCGCTGAGGCCGGAGCTGAACTACATCTGCTCGAACCAGATACGCGCGTGCATCCTGCACATGCTCATGAAGAACAGGGACCTGGGCTACACCGTGCGGGTCGAGGAGCTGTCGCGCAGGCTCGGGCGCAGGCACTCCGTCATAATCTACCACCTCGAGCGGCTGCGCGGCTGGAGGCTGGTCGACGTGGTCAAGTCCGTGAAGTACGGCGACGACGGCGAGAAGCGGTCGATCTGGGGGCTGAACCTCGGCTACCCGAACCTCGTGCGCGAGGTGTACGCCTACATGTCGAAGGTCTTCTACACGCAGAAGGATTTGGAGCGCATGTGCAGCATCAACAGGAACGTGCGCGTCGCGGCCGCGAAGTGATCACGGCCCGGCAGAGGATGAATCCGTCCAGTCCGGGTGGATTCAGGCGCAATTATGGCGCAATAGCGGCGCATCCTAGGCGCAGGCATGGAGCAACTTCGGCATGGAAACGCTACTTAAATTTAAAAACTATCTTTAGATGAGTGATAACTATCGAACATATTTTTTCTCACGGAAAACAGTTTGTGGATATGCATCTCGCTAAAGAATCCACGGTAGTGCTGCTGGTTTTCGCTGCTTTGCTGACCAGTTCTGTCGCATCCGCGTTCGCTTGCCCCCTGCCAATCCCGTCTACCACGACAACCACCACTATTCCAAAATGCACGACCACAACAACGACCACTACAACCTGTCCGCCAACGACGACAACAACCTCGACAACGACCACAACTACTGTCCCGACGACTACCACGACGACCGAACCTACAACGACGACAACGACCACCGTTCCTACAACAACCACAACTACATGTCCGACAACAACCACGACCACCACGACGATTCCTACAACAACCACCACGACTACTACGATCCCTGATGTTTGCGAAGGCGACACATCGGGTCCTACCACCCACGACGTAGCCGTAACACCGCCTTTCAACGGCGGGGTATTGGATGTCAACGGGGTTGCGACCGATGAACTTTCCAGCGTAAAGGCTTCGAAGTACTACATCGGGACGGGATACGGCTATTGCGATGATTCCTCGCTAGCACTTTTGAAAGGGGAAATGTACGCCGCTGACGGCAGCTTCGACCAGCTTACGGAGAGCCTGGTCAGACAAAGCATCAACTTCAACAGCGACGGCTTGAACTTCGCGTGCGTCAAATCCCAGGATTCGTGCAACAACTGGGGCAACTGCAAGTGCGCGTACTTCGAGACGGACACGCTGCCGCCCGGCTGCCCGTACAACATATACCTGGACGATGTCTCGAATCCGCAAGGGCAGGAGATTTGCCAGGACAGCTTTGCGATAAGCGCGACCGTCTGCGACAAGCAGTCGCACATACAGGGCGGAGAGTACTTCCTCGACGCGCCCATACCGCCGGTGCCGGCTCCGTGGAGCGGCGTGTGGATGAGCGTGCTGTCCACGTTCGTGAGGTCCGACGGCTACCTCTGCTCGGTCATAGGAGGGACGGTCGATGCCAGCAACCTGGCGGACGGTATCCATTATATAAAAATCAGAGGCCTCGATGCGATCTACAACTGGGGCAAGATCAGCGAATGCGCGGGTGTTTCATTCTCAACGTGCCCGACAACCACCACGACAACGACTACCGTCCCTGAAACGACCACCACAACCACCACGACGACCACCGTCCCGACCACGACAACTACAATTGTGACTACGACGACAACCATTCCTACAACGACCACGACAACGACTACCGAACCTACGACAACCACCACAACCACGTCCACTACAACAACCACGACGACAACGACCACCATTCCTACAACCACTACAACGACCACAACTACTGTCCCGACGACTACCACGACATGCCCGACAACCACTACAACGACAACGACTACAGAACCTACGACCACAACGACTCAACCAACGACTACCACAACTACGACTACAATCCCAACTACGACCACCACGACGGTTCCTACAACTACAACCACTTGTCCGGTGACGACCACCACGACGACCCACCCGCACTGCACTACGACCACTTCCACTACAACGTTGCCTACGACAACGACGACCCACCCGCACTGCACTACGACCACAACTTCCCCAACGACGACCACAGTCCCGACCACGACAACTACAATTGTGACTACGACGACCACCGTCCCTGAAACGACCACCACGACTACCGAACCTGCCACTACGACGACCACCGTCCCGGCCACCACGACAACGACCGAACCTACGACAACAACAACGACCGTGCCAGACACTACAACCACCACATGCCCTGTAACAACGACCACTACAATTATTGAGCCCACAACAACGACGACCGTCCCAGAAACAACGACGACAACCGAAGCCCCGACGACCACTACGCTGCCGGTAGAAACGACCACTACGACCGAGCCGGCTACGACGACAACGACGTCCCCCGAAACCACGACCACTACGCTTCTGGAGGATGTGCCTAGCGCTCCAGCGCCTTCGTCCGGCGGAGACGGCGGTTATATGCAGTACCAGCCGTGCGTCGTAGACGGCGTGTGCCAGACGTGGGAGAACCATGACGTTTGCCCGAGCGACTGCCCGGCCCCGACAACCACGACGAGGATGACAACGACTTCCACTATGGCGTCCACGACAACGACCGCGCAGGCGACCACGACCACGACGCTGACGGCCGCCGGACAGTCCAGTCTGATCAGCGGCGCGTTCTCCGCGCTGCAGCACTTCAACGCATACACGCTGATAATCCTGCTTTCGGTTATCGCCGCGATACTCGCGGTCATCCGTTTCAAGATTCTTAAGGAACCGGATTAGACAGCATCGCGCCGCAGCCCGCCAAGTGTGCAGATGAGACCCAGAACTACATTTCAACCAACCAGGTTATTGCCAGGCGGCACGCGCCGCATCGGCTACGACGGCACGCTGCCGGGCGCGCACGTGAAGCCGCTCGGCTCGACGCTGTCGAACGGCACGCGCGCCTCGATACTGCACCTCCTCGCAAGCTCGCCCGACACGCTTTACTCGATGCAGGTGCAGGAGCTCGCTTCCATACTGGAGATGTCTCCGAGGATGGTCATCTACCACCTTGAGAAGCTGAAGGCGTCCGGGCTCGTGGATGTCAAGAAGGCTAGGAAGTACGGGCTGAAGGAACGGCGCAGCATCTGGGGGCTGGACGCGAGGAAAGCCGGACAGGTATGCGAGTGGTGCGACAGCCTCGGGCGTTTCGAGCAGTTACGCGCGCCCGCTTTCGATGTTCGGCCGGGCTTAAGGCGAGCGCGTGCCGATACGGCGTACGAATGACGCGCCGCAGCATTTTTATCCGGCAAACAGATTAATGATTAGACGATTATGCAGAGCGCCAGGCATCTCGACAGGAAGACCAGGTCAACGATACTGCGTTTCCAGAAGAACGAGATCACCGAGCACCATGTCTACAAGAACCTCGCGAGGATCGCCAAAGGCGGCAACAGGCGGGTGCTGACGAGGCTTTCCAAGGACGAGCTGAGGCACTACAATATCTGGCGCGGACGCACGCTCGAGGACGTCCGTCCGGGATGGCTGACGATACTGCGGTACATTATAATCTCCAGCATATTCGGGCTGACGTTCGTCATCAAGATAATGGAAGGCGGGGAGAGGAAGGCGGAGGACGTTTACGCGGGGGTGGTGCGGAACCTGCCGGACGTCCGGGGCGTGCTCGAAGACGAGCTGAGGCACGAGCGCGCGCTGGCGCGGATGCTCGACGAGGACATGCTCCATTACATCGGCTCGATGGTGCTCGGCCTGAACGACGCGCTCGTGGAGCTGACGGGCGCGCTAGCCGGCCTTACGCTGACGCTGCAGGACACCAGGCTCATCGGCACGGCCGGGATGATAACGGGCATCGCCGCCGCGCTGTCGATGGGTGCCTCGGAGTACCTTTCCAAGAGGTCCGAGAAAGGCAGCAGGAGCCCTTTCCGGGCGGCGGTGTACACGGGCAGCGTGTACATGCTGACAGTGGCGCTGCTGGTCCTGCCGTACTTCGTTTTCGCGAGCTACTATGTCGCTCTGGGCGTGACGATCGCCATCACCGTGTCGATAATACTCCTCTTCACGTTCTTCCTCTCGGTCGTTAAGAACCTCCCTTTCAGGAAGACCGTGATAGAAACGCTGATGATAAGCCTGGGCGTGGCAGCGGTGTCGTTCGTCATAGGCTATCTCGTAAAGCTTTTCCTCAACGTGTAGACTTGGAAATCGAACTTTCTATGCAGGTAAGATAATCTTACTAGCATGAAATCCCAGATAGAAGTTCCCGAGCTTACGAAGCGAGCTCGAAAGGCCAGGTGGTCATACCTATGGAAATCAGAAAAAAGCTGGGTGTGAAGGAAGGTACAAGGTCTATCCTAAGGAGGCTTTCTTGAAAGAGCTGAAAAAATGGTAGAGATCAGATACGTCGTCCCCGCGGAAAGATTTGAAAGGGAACTCAGGAAAATAAAGGACAAGGGATTGAAGGAAAAACTAAAAAAGCAGATAACGAAGATAACGGAAAATCCTGGTCCGGGGAAGCCTCCGCGGTATGATTTGAAGGGGGAGTGGACGACCTGCGTAAGACCGTACAGACTGATCTACAAAGTAGAGGGTGACAAATTGATCTTATTGAAGTTCGAACACATGAAAGAAGTTTACGGATAATTGGATTCATACACGGTCATGACAAGTACGTCGGCACCGCGGCGACTATCAGCTTCTTGTTTATCACCGGGATCCTCTCCTTGCCGTTCCTCTGCATCCTTATTATGCGCAGCCTCTCGAGGTAGCTCAGGTCCCTGGACACGGATTCCCTCGGCCTGTTCGTGTGCCGCGCCAGCGCGCCGACCGTCCTGTCCTTGCCGGACGCTATGCTCCTGATCAGTTCCGTCCTTTTCTTCGTGAATATGTCCTTCCAGTCGTCGTCCTCCAGAGAGATGAACAGCACGTCCTTCGAAAGCGGACGGCCGGAGTCCAACTCCTCCATGATGTAATTCTTGAAGGCGCGCAGCTTTCTGTCGATGGCCTTAATCTCGGATTTCGTGTATTCCCTCATTTTGATACGCCCCACATCAACCACCGTTCCTCAATCGCCGTTTCTGCGTCTCCCAAGCGCCGCCGCCATCCTCTTCTTATAATCGCTCCAGTTGGCTATTACGTCCTCGAAACATCCGTCGAACGCCTTCTTCAAGTCCCCCTCGCCGGTATCTTCAATCTCTTCGAACCATCCCTCTTTCCAGAACCTGTGCACGTGCACGCAGCCGTGCGCGGTATCGTACCTGATCACGTTGTGCCAGCGGCCGGCCAGCAGAGTCCTGTAGTTTATTCCGAAGGAAAGGAACTCCCCGCCCTTCCGGACGATCTTCAGGTCGGCCTCCTCGCCCGGGGCGAACCGTACAGTCCGGTCGACTACTTCCTGTGCAGCTTTGCGTTCCCGGCCTTCCTTTCTCATATATAACATCCCATGTTACATATAAAAGCCTTGCACGGGAAGGATATCAGCGCTTGCCACCACGGCCGGTGGCGCAGTCATGACACATGCGCATATATAAAAATTCTCAGAAAAATCCGCGTCTGGCGCAATTACGTTGCAATTTTCTCACATCCCGTTTGATATGTGCTTTATGATATAGCTTAAAACATGGAATGTAACAGCTCCGATTTCAAGGAGCGCATCCTTCTGATCCTCGACAACGGGCCGTTTTGCATCTCCGAGCTCTCCAGGAGCCTGGACGAGAGCAACGAGTTCATGTCCGGCTACCTGCGCTGCATGGTCGACATGAACGTGCTCACCGAGCGGAAGGTCGGGAAGGCGAAGATGTTCATGCGCAGCGCCGAGGTCGATTTTTCTTTATCAAAAGATAAAGGACATGGGAACGGGACGACAATCCAAAATTCCGTAAAACGGACGGCAGATGAATACCAAGATGAGCCGTGTGAAAAGAAGTGAAAACATGAAAATGAAAATAATTCCAATCGTAAGCATAATCGGAATGTTACTAACAGCAACTACAGTATTTGCTTCAACTGACACAACGGTAACATGGACTGGGTTTGGTACCGTTACTGGAATCTTCAATTCCGGTGACGATGCCGTTGCTCAGATGTGGGCTGATGGACATACAGCCGGAAACTTCTATGCTGTGGATACTGGTGTTGACTACTACGGATACGGTGTAGATGACAGTTCAGCTTGGATGAGAGGAGATATCATAAGTGGTGGTGCCCTCGAATTCAAGTACGCTAGGACTGACAGCTATGTACCGATGTATGGAGTAGCAGGACAGCAATCCTACACTTACGTCAGTTCGACTGAAGCGGGAAGTCTTGATTGGACGACTGGTTCGAACTACGCCGCATTGGGAGCTTCGGAATACGGATTCCAGAGCAACAACCAGATGACAGCCATAGGCGACCACTACATCAAGCACTATCTTAGCACGAATGTTAACAATGGCGCCGAGATAATAGTGGACGCGCTCGGAAGTACGCAAGTGACCGACATGTGCGATGGCACATGGGGTACATCATTCAGCTTCGGAGAGGGCTGCGGATGCTATACCAATGCCGTAATAGACACGGTCGGTTCAGGAAGTTTCAGCCTGTTCGCTGACGCTGACAACCATATTGTCACCGACACAGGAATAACAGTAACTGGCGGAAACTACCAAGTCCTCTCGAATTTCATAGGAGGATTCCACTTCAACGACTTCGCGCTGACAGGGAACTAAATCCATTTTATGGGCTTTTTTGTTTTTTGCCCCGATAGCAGTTATGAAAGTGATGTGACGATTGCCAGTGGCGCAGAATCGGCGCAACAGCAGTGTAAAAATGTAGGAATCGGAGAAAAAAATAAAACCTCGAAGGCAATGAAAATGGAAAACGGATCGAAGTTCGCGTTTGCGGTTATGATAATGGCATCGTTGGCACTATCCGTGCCTGCGGCGCTGGCAACGGCCGTGTACACCGAATACGACGGCTCGGGAGATTTCAAGATGGCCTCGTCGATCACTTCGGGAGTGATGCCCACGATATACGACACCGTCGAATCGCACACGGCCTGCACTGGCGCCTGCTGCGAGCAATGCTGTGGCAACAGCTGCTACGGCAGCGAGGAGGGCAGATATTCCGGCGTCTCGTTCCTTACGAACGAGGAAGGAAGTTTGGCTGTAGATTACGGCGAAGTGACGAACGGATGCATAAACCTCAACCAACAGACCGTCGAGCAGAAATCGGACGAAGGCCGGACCATCACGACCGAATACAATACCGGCGTCAACGGCACGGGCTATGCCTACACGTGGACAACGGGCGTGCCGTTGCATAGCTACGGCTACCAGTACGCGAACGGCTCGGGCATGACTTGGGCCTTCTTCGGTCAGCTGAACCAGTTCGACGGCAATTTCGGTTTTGAAGCGCTGTACGGCGCGGGCACGCACGACTGCAATTACGGATACATCATTATGGAGAACGAGTACCAGATCCTGAACTCGCCGATAATATACAGGCCGATAGCCATGAGGATGGTCTGCTTGGATCCTGGTTATTCGTACGCCGCGCTGTACGGGAACGGGACAAGTCTGCTGAACGCGGACGTTTCGGTGAACGCAGGCCATACGGACTGGATGGTAAGCACGAACCTCGAAGGGCAGGCAGCGTTGAACATAAACGCCGATTCGAACGACGGGCTGGACTTTAATTTCAACATGACGCTGGGGTGAAGATTGCATGACAAACAAGATGAAAATCATGAAGACGATCGCATTTGTGATCCCAGCTTTGATGATTGTAGCGGTCGCAGCGTTAGCGCTAACGGCCAGGGCCGCTCGCGCCGACGACGTTAACTTGAACATCGAAGTCAACGGCAGCGCGCAGCTGGACATAACCGTGCAGGCAGACGACACCGCGGCGCGCGAGGCGATAGCCGGCACGCAGCAGGACGTCTACGGAACGGGCGCCGGACTTGTAACTACGACCACGGTCCCGACCGACGGCATTGAAACGTTCACGGCCGAGACCACGACCACCACGACCCTGCCCGTCAATCCAGTGGACGAGGTCTTCCAAGCAATAACTACGAGCGGCTACGAGACCGTCGACCAGATATGCAGCGATTATTACAATCCTTCCAACTTCCGGGCGATGGGTTCCATGGCGCCCTCCGACTTCGTGGCGCAGCTGAAAGCGCTGGGATACGACGACGAGACCCACATCAACACCATCTGGAACCTCTGCCAGCAGAAGTACATCGACTCCGGAAACCAGGCGCTGTCGAGCAGCATAGCCGCCACCGGCGCGTCGCAGCAGGACGTGGCCTCGTACATAACCGGTGCCATAGACTGGCTTGCGGGCAGGACGAAGGACGCGCCCGCAGGATACAAGGCCGTCGGCTCGGCTCTCGGGTCGTACTTCGCGACGAAGCAGGACCTCGCGATGGTCGCGGACAATTCTTACGGAAACATAAACAGGCTGGGCATACGCCTAGAAGCGGTCGAACGTACCTTGGAGCGCATAACGCCCGAAGAGTACTGTCAGGTCAAGGTCGAGTTGATGCTAAAGTACAACCTCAGCGCGGTCAAGTGCGGCGAGAACTCGACGTTCTACTACAAGATTCCGAACAGCAACTCGCCTAACGGATACGACATAATAGGCGTTACCGCCGGCTCCGAGGTGCCGATAGTGCCGCCGAGCATGCAACAGTCGCAGTCGCCGCAGGCGCCGGCGCACACCGAGTTGCCGATCGTAGAGGTCCCGCAGGTCCCCGTTCCGCTAGCTGACACGGGCGCGCACCTGAGCGGCGCAGCGATCATGCCGACGCTGGTGAAGAACTTCACGAACTTCACCGACAACGTGTCCGCGATGCTAAGCAACATCGCCTTCAACATCGAGTCGGCGAACGTCCGCAACATCCCACGCCGGCCGGCGGCGATGCTAGGATCCGGGGTCTGAACGCTGCGCCCCGTCGATGCCTGTCAGGCTGGCACAATTCTGGCGTAGTAGTACTTTATTAGCTTTGTTTTCGTTGTTCTTTTCATCGAAGTCGTTTAAGTAAAAATTTGGAAGTTGTCTAGATGAACAACAAAGCTCTTGCGAAGGGACTGGCGAAGGTTTCGGTTGCTGTGCTAGTTCTATCTTTGGTTTCAGTTATGGCAGTCAAAGTGATCCTGCCCGCGTTCGCCGTAACAGGAGACGCGAAGAGCATAGCCTTCCTTGTTACCGACTCCGCGAACACCCCAGTGCAGAACGTCAAAGTCGAAATGTTCGTTTCCGACTCTGTGAATGGAAGTTATGTCTCGGAGTCTTCTGCTTTGACCGGAGCCGACGGCAGCGCTGTGATTTCCACGTCCTCTCTCGACAAATACGTTTATTTTGCTGTCAGCAAATTCGATTATAGCTCTTACTGGCCAGACGAGACATCGGGGCAATATGCGGAAAACGCTGACAAATATGTTATTCTTGTTTCAGACATTGCGAGTTCTTCTGAGAGTCCGATTTCAATCAAAATGGACGTGATTCCTGCGATATGGACAGACAAATCCGATTACAGGCCCGGGGAGACTGTTTATATTTATGGAGCATCGTTTGACGTGCCTTCCGTTCATCTAAATACTGCTGCAGGAAGTTCCGTCATTGACGAGCGGGATGTAGCTGTTGCTGACGGAAAGTTTGAAACGATCTTAACACTCGGCAGTTCTCCAGAGACGGCCACCATTATCGCTTCTTACAATTCACAAGTTCTTGCAGCAACATCATTTACAGACAGCCCTACGCAGACATGCGTGAATCTTCCGGCAATCGACGATGCTGCTGTCCAACATGCTCATTCAACTCGTAATTATGGTCAAAATACCATACTTCACACAAAATACGATGATGGTAGCGATGTTAGGAGATCTTACTTAAAGTTTGATCTTTCTTCGATACCAGCAGGCTCTACGATAAACTCGGCAACACTCAGTCTTTTCAAACAGACTGGCGACAATTCAAGAACTGTGTACCTTTACCTCGTTGCAACCGACACTTGGGTCGAAGGAACATGTACCGACTCGCATGACAGTTGCGGCGGAGGAATCAAGTGGGAGAACATGCCGGCATATTCGACTCCATGCGGCTCGATTTCTGTAGGCAGCAGCTATACTTATTATCCTGGAGTTGTGACCTCATGTGTTCAGGGAGAATTTTCAGGCGATAAAAAAATCAGCCTTTCGGCAAAAGTCGATGAAACTGGCAGCGCCGACCGCCATGAAGATTTCTACAGCGAAGAGCAAAGCGGAACAAGCCAGGATCCGAAATTAGAGGTTTGTTATCAAGCTGCGCCTACCCAATCTTGCGGTAACGGGATAAAGGAAGGGACAGAAGCTTGTGACGGCGGAGCTTGCTGCAATACCGATTGCACTTTCAAGTCGTCTGCAACAGAATGCAGGGCAAGCGCGGGAGCTTGCGATCCGGCAGAAACCTGCACTGGCTCAAGCGCGACATGCCCGACTGATGATAAGGCGCCTGTAGGCACGTCTTGCAGTAACGGACTGTACTGCGACGGGGCAGAGACGTGCGACGGTGCCGGAAGTTGCGCGGTCGGGACGTCGGTGACTTGCAACGACGGCCTGAGCTGCACGTCGGACATATGCAACGACAATTCGGACATGTGCGTTTTTACTCCGAACGACGCCGCATGTGACGACCAGAACGTCTGCACTACTGACGTCTGCAGCATAATAGGCGGTTGCAGCCATCCGTACAACACTGCGAGCTGCGACGACTCCAACCAGTGCACGACCAGCGACGTCTGCGCGCTTGGCGTATGCGCCGGCACTCCTAAGAACTGCGACGACGGCAACGCCTGCACCACGGACTCGTGCAACCCGGCGAACGGCGATTGCGTGCACATCATCAGCGACCAGACTGGACCATTTACGTCGATTCCCACAGTTCAACCGTCGTTCAATAATGGTGTATTCAACCTAAACACTAATGCGACCGACACATGCTCGAACATACAGATTTCAAAATATTATATAGGACGCAGTAACGAGAGTCTAGGTTATTGTGACGATTTCTCCTCGTCCCAGTTCTACGTGACCGGGGCGATGGAACCCGTTGACGGCAGTTACAACTCAACTTTTGAGAAAGTCTTCAAAAACAACATCGCATTCTTCCTTGACGGTGTCAACTTCGCATGTGTCAAGTCCTGGGACGTGAACGGAAACCCGGGCAGCTGTGCATGTGCGTACTTCGAGACTGACACACTTCCGCCGGACTGCGCTTATAACATCTACCTCAACGGATACTTCACCCCCAGCAATCAGCTCATATGCCAGAACAGCTTCACGATAAACGCGACCGTCTGCGACAAGCAGTCGAACATCCAGGGCGGCGAGTACTTCCTTGACACTCAGATACCGCCCGTGCCGACGCCAGGGAGTGGTATCTGGATGACGAACCTGACCAGATTTGCCAGGCCCACCGACGGCAGCCTGTGCGCGGTGATTGGCGCGTCCGTCGACGCGAGCCACCTGCAGGACGGCCTACACACCATAAACCTCAGGGGCAAGGACGCATTCAACTGGGGCAAGATAGAGAACTGCCAGGAAGTTTCATTCATAGTCGACACTACGGCGCCTTCGACGAGCAAGACACTGACGCCATACCAGGGCAGCCAGCACGAGTGCACCGAGAGCGACATAACCGGCGCAAACCTGCCCGTTGGCGTCTCGCTCACGAACGGCTGCGCCTTCGTAAAGGCCGGTACGACTGTGACGCTGCACCCGAGCGACCAGAACCCGAACTCGCAGGTGCACTGGATAGTCAAATACAAGGTCAACCCAGGCGACTCGTGGGTCGACGACCAGCAGGGCGTGGGCACGCCAGGCCAGGACGTGACGATAACATTCAGCAAGGACTCTTATCACTTGATCGAGTACTGGTCCGTGGACGCGTGCGGCAACGCCGAGGCGCACAAATACGAGCTCGACATCGTCGACACCGTGGCGCCCTCGACCGAGAAGACCATGACCGGCACGCAGATAGCGGGCGAAGGTTTCACTTGGATAACGCAGGGAACCACGATAACGCTCAGCTGTGTTGACCCTGCGCCTCACCCGTCCGACCATGTTACTCTTTACGCGAAGTACAACGTCGACGGCGGTGTCAACTGGATAGACATACCGACCAGCAACGGGTACGCGCAGTTCCACTTCAACGAGGACAGCGTTCACACGCTGCAGTACTATTGCGTTGATGCGCTCGGGAACACCGAAGCGACCCAGACCGAGGTCGACAAGGTCGACACGACCGCGCCGGTGACGACCAAGACCTACGGAACGCCGCTCGTTACCACGAATGGCGATTATCCGAAGTGGATAACTTCGGCGACTCAGGTAACTCTCAGCTCGGTCGACGGCGGAGCGATATGCGCGATAGGCCAGGACAAGACCTACTACAAGGTCACCGCACTGGCTGACAATATCAAGTGCGCCAATCAGGCGCTTTGCACGCCGATTCACGGTTATGACGCCGTTTGGACACAGTATACGAGCGGGAGTCCGTTCACCGTGGCCGAATCTTCATGCCACATGATAGAATATTACAGCGTCGACGCGCTCGGCAACAAGGAGCCGATAAGGGCGCAGTGCGTGTACGTCGACAACACTTCGCCAGCCTCGCAGAAGGTTGTCGGCGACCCGAAGGTTCCCGCTGAATGCAGCAGCCTCGGCCAGGGCAGCTTCACTGACGGATGCTACTATGTTACGAAAGCGACACAAGTCTCGCTGAGCTGCAGCGACCAGGGCGACCACCCGGTCGATAACGTGGCAATCCACTACAAGGTAGACTGGAAGAACCAGGCCTCGGACAGCTGGACCGAAGGAAGCTGGGCCGCGGGTTCGAGCTCGGTCAGTTTCACTTATCAAGAGGATTCATACCACAGGCTTAGCTGGTACTGCGCTGACGCCCTAGGGAACATCGAGCAGACGCGCACCGAGCTTGACATGGTGGACACGCAGGCGCCGGTCTCGACTAAGGACCTCGGCACGCCGAAGCACGCATGCAATGACACCGAGCAATCCACGTACTATCCTGGCATGGCTGCGCCGACCGCCGGCTGCAACTTCATAACGAAGCAGACTTCGATAACGATAAACTGCGCAGACCAGATTCCGCACCCGGTCGGCGGCGAGACTATAAAGTACAAGTATTATTTGTTGGGCAGCGAGCCTGAAGCGTGGACTA
>JAPLUY010000015.1 GCA_026397385.1 Candidatus Aenigmatarchaeota archaeon | reverse complement strand
GAAAAATAAAGGGCCTCGGCCGGGATTTGAACCCGGTCCAGGAGCTAGCTGCCTGTTGAACAGACCACAGGCTCCGACGCTAACCAGGATACGCTACCGAGGCCATTAATTGTATCTGGTTCTTATATAATTCTCGAGTTTATCTCTTTTATGTTTTAGTTCCAGATGCGGGAGGACAAAGTTCGTGAAAGACATCATGTTTTTCCTGGAAACGTAAAACTCGAGTTCGTACCATTTTCCACGCACGACTCGTACGTCAATCATGGAATAATTTTTAAACACTTTGCCGACTTTCTAAACACGCGGCACTTTCTAAACAAAGCCCGGGGTCTTGCAATCTTTAAATAGACGAAGCCTCTATATATTGTTTGCACGTGAACGGCGTTGAAGTTCGACTGGGCTCGCAAGCGCTCAAAGGCGCAGAGCCTGCCGGTTACCCGATGATGACGGTTGCTGGCGAAGGATGAAGAGCTTCTTTTAGTTCGCGTTACATAGCGCCATCCCCGAGTCGCGTTCGGGGTACGTTTCGCACAAGGGCTGGATTGTGCAGAAAAGCTCATGACCCTCGACCTGGCGGTTTGTGGGTCCTGCTGTTTTTCGAAGTTCCGGCCTTCCGATGGTGAAACCTAGAGGTAGAATCCCGCCAATTCTGGTTGATCCTGCCAGAGGTCATTGCTATCCAGATCCGATTAAGCTATGCGAGCCGCGAGGGGTAAGCCCTCGGCGAACTGCTCCGTAATACGCAGATAACCTACCCTATGGAGGGGGATAACCCCGGGAAACTGGGACTAATACCCCATAGTCGTTGGGCGCTGGGATGCCCCGACGACCAAAGCTACGGCGCCGTAGGATGGGTCTGCGCCCCATCAGGCAGTTGCTGGTGTAAAGAACCAACAAACCGATAACGGGTACGGGCTATGGAAGTAGGAGCCCGGAGATGGATTCTGAGACATGAATCCAGGCACTACGGTGTGCAGCAAGCGCGAAACCTTTACAATGCATTAACGTGCGATAGGGGGACCTGGAGTGATGCAGTTTACTGCATCTTTTGCCGACTGTAAATAGGTCGGCGAATAAGGGCTGGGAAATACGAGTGCCAGCCGCCGCGGTAATACTCGAGGCCCGAGTGATGACCACTATTATTGGGTCTAAAGCGCCCGTAGCCGGTTCGGTGAGTTCCTGGTGAAATCCTCCAGCAAACTGGAGGGCGTGCTGGGAATACTGCCGGACTTGAGACTGGGAGAGGGTGGAGGTACTTATGGGGGAGGGGTTAAATCCTGTAATCCCATAGGGACAACCTGTGGCGAAGGCGTCCACCTGGAACAGGTCTGACGGTGAGGGACGAAAGCGTGGGTAGCGATCGGGATTAGATACCCCGGTAGTCCACGCTGTAAACGATGCCCGTTTGGTGTCGCAAACTTCTTGGGAGTCTGCGGTGCCGGAGTGTAGATGTTAAACGGGCCACCTGGGGAGTACGTCCGCAAGGATGAAACTTAAGGGAATTGGCGGGGGAGCACACAAGGGGTGGGTACTGCGGTTCAATTGGATTCAACGCCGGAAATCTCACCAGGGAAGACGGTAGTTTGATGGTCAGTCTGATGGGCTTACCTGACAAGCCGAGAGGTGGCGCATGGCCATCGTCAGCTCGTACTGTGAAGCGTGCCGTTAAGTCGGTTAACGAGCGAGACCCGTATCTCATGTTGCAACCTGCGTCTTCGGACGGAGGGCACTCATGAGAGACCGCTAGTGATAAACTAGAGGAAGGAACGGGCGACGGTAGGTCTGTATGCCCCGAATTTCCTGGGCTACACGCGGTACACAATGCGCGCCACAGTGGGCTGCAACGCCGAAAGGCGGAGCCAATCCCCTAAAAGCGCGCCTAGTTCAGATCGAGGGCTGTAACTCGCCCTCGTGAAGCTGGAATCCCTAGTAAGCAAACGTCATCAAGTGTTCGACGCGGTGTATGACTAACATGCGCCACTCGGAGGCCGGACAAACGGGCTGCCTCATCAGCGGCCCGCGGCTCGTGATGAAATAAATAAAGGAATCGTATCGAACGCGTGAAATCGTTTGCTGAATACGTCCCTGCTCCTTGCACACACCGCCCGTCAAGCCAACCGAGTGGAGCTTAAACGAGGACCGTTTCGGGCCGCAAGGCCTAAAGCGGTTCAAGTTTCGGTTCCGCGAGGGGGGCTAAGTCGCCACAAGGTAGCCGTACGGGAACGTGCGGCTGGATCACCTCCAATATATTTGTGTGCGGGGATTTCTACCTCTGGGCACTTTAATCGGAAGGCCTGGAACATTTTACGAAGATTAGCGCGAGCTATAAAGAGTTGAATAATAATCTGAAATCATGGACTGGTTCAAACTTCCGTTCGTCTTGTTAATAGTAGGATTGATTTTGATAGGAGTCTTCGTTGGAACATATCGGATGAATAATCCTAACTATTGGATTTTAATCATAGCAATGTTTTTAATGGCCATACCCATTTCCTATATCGCAAATTTGGTTAAACGATATCGTGAATCTATATTTTGGGAAAGAATTGAAAATCTGAGTCCGGAGAATCAAAACATTGCTTTTGAATTTATTGGAAACTTCAAAAGCGGCCACCCTGCAATTTTTTCGTACACTTTGAATACATCCATATTAGTTGGTACACTTCTCATAGGCATACTTACCATCATGTCCACAACCACCAACAGTTCAGTCATATTCACCCAACTCACGGAAAATACCATTTATTTAATAATTGCTGCTATAGCTGTTTGGCTCATAGTGCCATTAATTGGTAGTTTCGTATTCGATTACTCAAAAGACAAAACTATAGAAAAAGTACTAAGTGCTTTAGAAAAACGTGAAAGATGAATTTTGATTTTTCGTAATCTTTAAATACGCCCGTCCATTACAATTAAGAACATGGAAAAAGAAACTGGCAGACGTGCATCTTGCGTGCTCATTCTGTCGTTTTAAGATGCGTGATTGAAGATGAAGTTCGAAGAAGCGGGCTTTTCCGAGCCCGTACTGAAGGCTGTGAAGGAGCTAGGCTTTACTGAAATGACTAGCATACAGGATCAGACCATACCCGCGGCGCTAAGCGGCCGCGACGTGATCGGACAGGCGAAGACGGGCAGCGGCAAGACCGCGGCGTTCGGCCTGCCGATAGTCGAGAAGGTCGTGCCCGGCGCGGGGCTGCAGGCGATGATACTCTCGCCGACGCGCGAGCTCGCGCTGCAGACAACGAACGAACTGAAGAAATTTTCCAAGTTCAAAGGCCTGAAAGTCCAGCCAGTGTACGGCGGCGTGGACATCGGCCCGCAGGTCAGCGGACTCGAGGAAGCCGAGATCGTCGTCGGCACGCCCGGCAGAGTCATCGACCACATGGAGCGCGGCACCCTCGATTACGAGAGCATCAAGATATTCGTGCTCGACGAGGCCGACAAGATGATAGATATGGGGTTCGTGGACGACATCGCCGATATCGCTTATAACCTGCGCGCGGACAGGCAGACGATGCTGTTCAGCGCGACCATGCCAGAGACGATGTACGCGATACGCGACGAGTTCACGCACGACGCCGTCAAGGTGAAGACGGAGACGCAGGTCGAGGCGACGCTGCTGAAGCAGTTCTACTACAACGTGGAGCCTCGCCAGAAGTTCTCGATGCTCGTGCACCTGCTGAAGGATGAGAAGCCCGGGCTGGCGATAGTTTTCTGCAACTCGAAGCGCGAGACGGACGCGGTGGCGCGCAACCTCGAGCGCTACGGCATCGACGCTGCGCCGCTGCACGGAGACCTGTCGCAGAACAAGCGTGAGCGCGTGATGGGGATGTTCCACGCGGGCGAGGTCCGCGTGCTCGTCGCGACCGACGTAGCGGCGCGCGGGCTTGACATCAAGAACGTGACGCACATATTCAACTACGACGTCACCGAGGACACGGAAGAGTTCGCGAACCGCATCGGACGCACTGCGAGGATGGGCGAGGAGGGCAAGGCGATATCGCTCATCTCGGAGCGCGACCGCGAGGCGTTCAGCCGCGTGCTCTCGGCTTTCGCTTATGACATCAAGCAGCTCGAGCTGCCCGACTTCAAGTCCGTGCCGTTCGACCGCCATGGCACTTTCGAGGCCAGGGTCAACCCGTACGTCGGCATAGAAGGCTACGCCCGGGGCGGGTCGCCACGCTACGGCGGGGCGTACGGCCACGGCGGACGCGGGCGCCCGCCAGCGACCGCTGGATGGCGCGGCGGCGGGAGGCGCGGTCCTCAGAGCGGCGGGTCTGCAGGCGGCGGGCACATGAACGCGAGGCGCAGCCCCAGGCGGAGACCGGAGAGCCGGTACTAGCGCGCCGCGTGGACTTCTGGGGAACAGGAATCTTTATATAGTGACCACTTCGCAATAGTAACTCATGCATAATTCAACACTCGGGGAGCAGGTCGAGGCCGTGCTGAAAGGCCCGTACGTGGCGGAGCCTCTGATTGTTGGCGGAAAGGCAGTCGGGAACGCGTACGCCAGCGGCGGCGACAAGCTTCTCATGACCTACGCCGGCGAGAGCCTGTGCGATCAGTATCCGCTGTTGGTGCCAGTGCTTGTGTGCAAGGTGTACCTCAACGGCGACGAGCAGAAGCGCGAGCACACGGCAATCGGACGCGTGAAGGCCGGGGCGGGCGAAGTCGCGGTCAAGGACATGACGAACCACATGACGCCTTCTTATTTCGAGAACACGCTGCTGGCGGACGAGATGATTAAGGAGTGGAAGAACGAGACCGATGTCCCAGTCACTGCGAGGATTCCGCCGGCTTACTTTTCGAAAGGCCCTATATTCACGATGGAATACGTCGACGGAATCCCGATGGACAAGCTGCCGGAAAGCGAACGCCCAAGGGCGATGAACATGCTGGCCGACAGCGGACTGCTCGGCTTCCTGCTCGACCACGGTTTCAGCACCGGCGGCTGCGTCGACGGGAACCTGTACAGCAACGACAACCTGCTGCTTGTAAGAAGGAACGGCGGGTACGACGTCAATCTCCTCG
Organism: Candidatus Aenigmatarchaeota archaeon; assembly: GCA_026397385.1. Classification (GTDB taxonomy): domain Archaea; phylum Aenigmatarchaeota; class Aenigmatarchaeia; order CG10238-14; family SCSR01; genus JAPLUY01. Next base: position 150 of record JAPLUY010000015.1, on the reverse strand, counting down.
ATCAGCAGGCAGCAAAAATCGTGTAGAGTTCGCATTCTGCAAAGCATTTAAAACGCGGCCGCGACATAACATTATCCGCGGGCCGGTAGACCAACGGTAGATCGCCTGCTCTGCATGCGAAAGCAAGAACAGCAGGAGGCTACGGGTTCG
>JAPLUY010000024.1 GCA_026397385.1 Candidatus Aenigmatarchaeota archaeon | reverse complement strand
ACTTGCGGTTCTTGCCGAGGCCGAACAGCCCGGCGGAGAACGCGCGCTGTATGCGCGACACTAGCACGCCCTTGTCGTGCAGGCGGATGACCGCGTCGCGGGCTTTCATGTCCGTATCGGTCGACACCCGTTCGATCTTGTGGTCCGTCTTCATGCCGGAAAGCGTCATGCTTTTCAGCGGAGCGGACGGTCCGTATGGCTGCACGGAGTCGTCGACGACGAGCGATCCCTGCGGCCGGCGCAAGAACTTCGCGTCGATGTCGGCCGAGTCCTTGGACAGCGCGACCTCGCGCGTCTGCGAGACTATCTTGTTCGTGTCGAGGTCCTTCACGTGCACCAGCTGCTTGCCGCGCACGAGCTGCGAACGGAAGTCGACGATCTCCTGTATGGTCTTGCCGCGCCACATCTCCGGCGTGTCCAGCATCCCGGTGTCGCCGTGCGTGGGCGGTATCATCGGTCCCACGTAAACGTTCGGGTAGCCTTCGCGTCCGACGAATATCGAAGGCGGCGACGACCCATCAAGCTCGAGCCCGCTCACGAGCGGCGATGCGCGCATCTGCGAATAGAACCGCACGAGCACCGGGCAGCTGAGCTTGCCGCATAAGAGGCGGCTGCCCTTACAGATGACGCATCGCGCGTCGCGCGTGACCGGCTTTATGCTGTCCGATGACGACGCGGGTATGCGCGAGCGGACGAAATCTGCCTTGGGCTTCTGCCTGTACGGCATCAGCCTGCGCTGTCCGGCGGAGAACGAGGACGACTTCATAACATTTAAAATAAGCGGCAAAATATATAGCTAGCCTCGTAAGGTCGTTTCCGCAGGTGCGCCGTCATGGCTGTGTCACAGAAGGTCCGGGAGGTCCAGTGCAAGTCGCTGCTCAACGAGAGCAGGCTCAGGGACTATTGCATCAACCCGTACGTCGGCTGCGGGCACGCGTGCGCGTACTGCTACGCCGCGTCGATAACTTCGCGCTTCTCCAAGCGCGCAGAGCCATGGGGCGGGTTCGTCGACGTGTAGGTGAACGCGCCGCAAGTGCTCGCGAAGGAAGCCGCAAAAAAGAAGGGCGACGTGTTCATCAGCAGCCTCTGTGACGCGTACCAGCCGCTCGAGGCGAAGTACAAGCTCACGCGCGCCTGCCTCGAAATCCTGCTCGCGCACCAGTTCCCCGTGGCCATACAAACGAAGTCCGCGCTCGTTACGCGCGACATCGACCTGCTGCGGCAGTTCAAGGACTCCGAGGTGGGGTTCACGTTCACGTCGCTCGACGACGGCGTTCGGCGCGCGTTCGAACCCGGGTCGTCCTCGGTGCAGGAGAAGCTCGACGCCATCAAGGCGTTGCGCGCCGCAAGCATACGCACGTATGTCTTCTTCGGGCCGATACTGCCGCACCTGAGCTTCAAGAGCGACGACGAGCTCGATGAATATTTTGAAACGTTCAAGCGCCTCGGCGTGTCGCACGTGTTCGTCGACAGGCTCAACCTGAAGCCGGGCGTGTGGAGCGCGGTTGAGGCAGTGCTGAAGAAGAACCATCCGGATTTGGTGGGAAAGTGGAGAGAGACGTTGTTCGGCAAGAGCGACTACTGGGAGCGCACGAAAGAGCAAATCAGCGCCGTGTGCGCGAAGAAGGAAATGAAATGCATCCTGTGTTATTAGCAGCTATCCCAACGTGAACTCGGCCTTCGCTCCGACCTTGATGGCGTGCTTCTGTACGAATCCTGCAGGAACCTCCAGCACGTACATCGCCTTCTGGCCGGGCACGAATGTCGTGTCCAGGTTTGACAGGCTGAACGACTGCACGTCGCTCTTCATGTCGACGACGGTCTTGTTGATGTCCATGTATATCACGTCTATCGGAATCCTCATGCCCATCATCCAGAACTTCGGGCGGCTTTCCTGCCCGAGCGGGAACATCATCCCTGCATCGTCGGCCAGCGCGCCGCGCCCCATCAGCCCCAGCATCTGCTTCACGATGTTGTCCGCGATCTCGGCGCGCACCGTGGCGTTGCCGACGCGCACGTCCGCGTAGCTCCTCGTCCTCAGCGAGAGGAACACTATCACGGCAAGCACCGCTATGAAGATGATTTCAGTGGAAGCACTGTCTGCGGTTTGCACGAGCGCCATGAAGAGACTATCTGCGGAGAAATTATTAAGCGTATCGCAATCTTAATCCGGCCTTTAACTAGTGTCTTCGTCATAGGTTTCTTATGAGCGAAGTGTGCCGCCGGGAGAAATGCGTCCAATGCTGCATGGAAACGGAGATGCCGCTCTCCGACGAGGACGTCGAGCGGGTCGAAGGGCTGGGCTTCAAGCGTGACGAGTTCGCCGTTGATGTCGACGGTTGGGTCAGGCTGAAGAACGCCGGCGGGCGGTGCGTCTTCAACGACGGCAGCGAATGCAAGATATACGACGACCGTCCGGAAGGCTGCAGGCTGTATCCGGTGGTGTACGACGAGGACAAGGAGGACGCCGCGCTCGACAATGACTGCCCTTTCAGCGAGGAGTTCGGCATCGTCAAGG
>JAPLUY010000001.1 GCA_026397385.1 Candidatus Aenigmatarchaeota archaeon | reverse complement strand
CTGCTGCCGAGCATAGTGACGTTCTGAGCCGCAGAGACCGGTCTAATATTTACGCTTCTGCGGAGAATTTCAAAGCAGGTCTTCTTGCATGCAGATAGTTGCGGATTTCCACATGCACAGCAGGTTCAGCCGTGCCACTAGCAAGGAGATGAACATAGACAGCCTGTCGCGCAACGGGCGACTGAAAGGCCTGCATCTGATGGGCACGGGCGACTTCACGCATCCGGAATGGCTGAACGAGATAAAAGACAAGCTCGCGCCAAACGAGACGCAGAAAGGCTCGGGCATATTCGAGAGCGGCGGCATGAAATGGATGCTCACGGGCGAGGTCGCGACCATATACACGCAGGACTGCCGGACGCGAAAAGTCCACCACGTTCTGCACGCGCCGAGCATCGAAGTAGTCGAGCAGGTGAACGAAGCACTGGCGAAACACGGAAAGCTCGCGAGCGACGGCCGGCCGATGCTCACGGGACTGTCGTCCGCCGCGCTGGTCGAGCTGCTCGCTGGAATATCGAAGGACATATTGTTATATCCGGCGCACGCGTGGACCAGCTGGTTCGGCGTCGTAGGAGAGTTCTCCGGTTTCGATTCGCTCGACGAGTGCTACCTCGACCAGACGAAGAACGTGCACGCGTTGGAAACAGGAATGAGCAGCGACCCTGCGATGAACTGGCGCGTGTCCGGCCTCGACCGCGTCACCATACTCTCGAACTCGGACTCGCACAGCCCGTGGCCGTGGCGGATCGGCCGCGAGGCGAACGTGTTCGACATCGACGAACGCAAGCTCTCGTACGCAGAGATAAACGACGCGATACTCAAGAAGGACCCGAAGCGGCTCACGTGCACGATTGAGGTCGACCCAGCGTACGGCAAGTACCATTACACCGGCCACAGCGCGCACGGCGTGAGCATGAGCCCAGACGAAGCAAAACAGCACAACAACATCTGCCCGGTGTGCGGCCGCAAGATGACCATCGGCGTGGCGCAGCGCGTCGAGGAGGTCGCGGACAGGCCTGCGGGATTCGTACCGGCGGGCGCTATACCGTTCAAGTCGCTGATACCGCTGTACGAAGCGATATCGGCAGCGCTCGGCGTGAACGCTCTGTACTCGAAGCGCGTGATAGAACTTCAGGACAGGCTGATTGCAAAGTTCGGCAACGAGCTGAACGTGCTGCTGAACGTCACCGCGGACGAGCTGAAGGCGCAGGTGGACGAGAAGGTCGCGGACGCGATCGTGCGCGTGCGCAGCGGCGACGTGAAATACATACCGGGTTACGACGGCGTCTACGGCATACCAGTGTTCTCGGAAGCGGACTATGAACGTCTGAAGACGAAGCAGGAGAACAAGGCGACGGCGCAGCGCAACCTCGGAGACTTCAAGGCCACGGGCTGAATGGTTTTTTAAACGCGGACTACAATCAATTATATTGCAGCGGGTTCATAGTCTATCGGTAGGACGCCACCCTCACACGGTGGAGAGCCCGGTCCGACTCCGGGTGGACCCACTCAGTTCTTAGAAGCCTTCACATTCCGCATGCGGTGAAGCAGGAAGAGTAGTCGGTGCACATGCCGGTGTTGGAACCGAAACTTGCGCAGCAGTATTGCCCGGACGAGCATGTATTTGCCCCGCATGTGCATGCAACCGACGCGGCGGTTCCGCACGAAGAGTCGCATGTCGGTAGCGAACATGCGGAGCCGCACCGGGTGTTAGAAGGCGATGTGCTGCTGCCGCAGTAATATCCCTGTCCCATCGTCGACCCGCACCCGTACAATCCGCAGCCGTCGTCCCTCCACGAACAGGATGCAAGAGTGGTTGTGGTCGTTGGCGGAGCCGTGACCGTTATGTACGCATAGATGGCTCCTGGACATGTGTAATATCCGAATACTTTGGTTACGCCTGGATCGGGGACTGGCGCAAAGAATGTGCCGCTGCCTGTGCGTATGAGCGCGCCGATGCAGTTGCCGCCTGAGCATCCTTGATAATCGCAAACCTTGCATGCGCTGGACTGGACGGTCGCAGTGACGGTATAGTGGGGCGCGCCGGAAGACGGAGTCAGAGTGAGTGACGTGCACGACGGCAACGTTGTCGTAGTGGATGTCGTAGTTGTAGTCGTGGTTGTCGGTATGGTGGTCGTTGTCGTGGTGCTCGTAGTCGTCGTGGTTGTCGGTATGGTGGTCGTTGTCGTGGTCGTCACCCCGCAGCCTGACGTGCAGCTTGATTGAGAGGAGTAACACAGCGGGGTCCCGAGCCCGCTCCGCGACGGGCAGCAGAACGAACCGGATGAACATAAGAACGTGCTAGTCCCGCACCAGCAGCTGCCGGTGAAGCCTCCGCACACGGGGCACTGGCCTCCGAGCAAAGTGGTGGTTGTTGTGGATGTGGTCGACGTCGTAGAGGATGTCGTCGAGGTCGTGGTGCCGGATGCGGTGACGGTGCATGGGGAGAGCACGTTCACCCAGTAACCCCTGCCCTGCGCGAGCGTGGTCGCGGACGCATAAGTGCGTATCGACGGGTCGTAAAGGAATATGCTCGCGCCTGGGTTGCTGGGGATGTTTATCGAGCATGCCGACTTAATCTGGTTGGCCGTTGTTCCCGCGGCATCCACGCCTCCGACCATGTTCCATCCCTGGAGCAGCGGTATCGAGGCCTGCTGGGTCCCGGAGAACGTGATGGCGCAGTCGCCTGCGACGTATATCCAATAGCCGTTCGCGCCGACCGTGTTCGCCAGCGAGGTGACCGCGAAATAAATCTTGTTGACCGGGTCGTAGCCGAAGAGGTTCGCCTTGAGCGTGCACGTGTTCGATATGATCGAGAATGTGGAGAATGGCTGCGACATGAGGTTCCATCCGGACTTTAGGCTGATGGTGACGGCCGCGGCGGCTGCCGGGACCGGAAGTATAAAGTGCGTCGCAACCAGGGCCGTGAGACACACGAACAGCAGGTTCGCGCGCGCAGTCGAAGGATTTGCGGTTCTCATCCTAGATTATAATCGGGGTTCAAAGTAAAAAAGGTTTCGCGAAAAACGACTGCCGGGAAGCACGCCTAGTAGTAGCAGCACTGGCCGTTTACGCAGCTTCTAGAATTGTCGGCGGGTCCGAGCGGCGGGCAAGTCGACAAGTCCGACGCAGTGCAGACGCTTCCCGATACGCATCTGGCGCCTCCTGCCACGGTAGTGGTCGTTGCGCTGGCGGCCGTCGTCGTGGTCGCACCAGTTCCGCCGCTGCCGCCAGTGAGCGACGCCTCGCTCCTCATGACACTGATGTCAGTGGAAGAGTCTACATAGTAGCCGTACGTCGTTGTCACAGTCACGGCATAATCGCGCATGTTGCCCAGGTTGTTCTTGGAGGCTATCGTGGCCGTGCAGAATATCGCCTTGGTCGCTCCTTTCGTCAGGGTCACGACGCCCGAGGTCGCGCCACCGCCCAGGCTGTTCGCGCAGTTCAGGTCAAGGTCCGAAGTTACCGCAACGTTCACCTTGTAAAGGTCGGCCTGCTGCAGCGCGCCCGCCGGCGGGTATGTCGCTCCGACCGCAAAAGGATTGCCGATATCGGCGTTGTTCAGTATTATCTCGACCATGAACTGGTCGCCGTCCTTGTACACCACGAGCGGCCTGCTGCCGACGTTCAGGCTGACGGCGATAGGCGCGGCGCTAGAACTGGTGTGGGACACGCCTGCAGTGGATTGCACATTGCTGACGTCGGAGGTTGGCAGCGACTTCAAATAATCGTAAGTTATGAACTTGAGGAGCGCCGTGGTCTGCGTGCCGTACTTGTAATAAAGGCGGACATTGGCCGTGTATGTGTTGTCCACCAACATCTCCGCAGGAGAATTCAAGTTCCATACGAACTCCTGGCTTTCGCCCGGGAGGTTCATTGTCGAGTCGCTTCGTCTCAGGGTCGAGAATGTCTGCGTCTGGGCGCCGCTCGCCAGCGACCACTCGTCGCCTCCGATGTTTATGCCGAAGAGCTGCGCGGATATGCCCGTGGCGTCATACTCGCCCACGTTCGTTACCATCGCGGAAAGATAGACCGGCTCGCCCGACCTTATGTCGTTGAAATCCGGCCCAAAAGAGCTTATGGCAAGGCCTTTGCCACCCGTGACCGTGGTCGACTGGCCTATGCACCCGGAGAGCGCTACCACACCAACGAGAAGTGCAAGCAACGCGTAGGTTTTCATCGAAATCCTTGATATATGATTCGGGTTCGGAAGATATAAATATTATTTTGAGGGCCACGGCCCGCTCACTGGTTCTCGTTGAGCGGCTGCACTTCGAAAGCCTGCGTCTTCGAGTAGCTGTATTTGTACGTGTAACTCGCCCAGAGCGTTGCGAATATCTGCGGCTCGGTGAAGGTCGAGGCCGCGAAGCTGCACCTCATCTTGCCCGGCAGCTTGCTCAAGGCGGTCGAAGATACGTAGGTCGCGCCGACTGCCGGGCACTGCTGATCGCCGGCCTTGCAAAAGTTGCATGGCAGCTTGTCGACTTTCTGCAACGACCCCTTCGTGTCGAGCGTTACGCTGTAGGCGGACAGCGACGCGCTGCCGTCCTTGTAGTCGCTGCTGGCTACGTCCGTGAAGTCGAACGTGACCTCGAGCGGCTCGCCCTTCACGCCCCAGTACTGCTTGATTACCTGCTTCCCTTCCACGTACTCGGCGCGCGCAGGCACGCTGAAGTCCAGCCTTATCGGCCCGTAGCTCGGCGAACTCTCCGAGTACGCTGACGTCGCCTTGAGCAGGGTCGTGCCGTCCACAATCGGCAGGTCAGCCTTCCTGTATCCCATATAATCGTAACTGACCGAATACCTGAGCGAGAATGATGTCGGCTTGAGGATACCGGAGGGGGTCTGCATGCTGATCGAGACGCTCCTGATGTCGAACGGCTGTATCGCGTCGTTGATGTTGGCGTAGTTGTACTCGCATCTCTTCCCGCCCTCGATGTCCGTCGACGCGATTCCCTGGCACGTCAGTTCTAATGAATTAGTCATGCCTGATGGGGCGATCACGTCCAAGCTGAGGTGCGAGACGGGGAACTCGCCGTTGTTCTGCAGCAGGAAGTCGACAGAGAGCGGGCTGCCAGAATAAGGATTCAGGTTGGACACGTAATAGCTCTCGATAGTCACGATGTCGTTGCTGTAGCTCGGCCCTGTCGGCACGCTCTGGTTGGTCAGGCAGCCTGAGAGCGCGACCAGCGGGACGATCGCCATGCAGAGGACGAGCGCGAAAATCCTTTGTCCCATTGATTATTTTTAGCTTAGCCACGTATTAATTTTACAATGGCTTCCTTGCAGGACATCGCCGACAAGCTGGCGGAATACTTCCTCCAGCCGAAGGCTAGCGGCTACGACGTGCCGAAGACGTTGACCTTCGCGCTCGTGCTTGTCGCGGCCGTATACGGGCTGTACAGGATGCTGAGAAGGCTCGGCGTGAAGGCCGACGTGCGGCTGGCCGTGGCGGTCGCGCCGTACGTCGTACTGGGCGCGACGGTGCGCGTTCTCGAGGACGCGCACGCGCTGCCCGACTCGTTCCTCTTCGTCACGCCGATGATATACATACTGATATTCTCTGTTACGTTCGCCGTACTGCTGGCGTCGCTGCTTGCGCAGAGGAGGTTCGGCCTCGCCTATCACAAGCCGCTGTTCCTCGCTGGCGTGCTGATGCTGCCGTTCGCGCTCGCGCGTCTGCCCGCGGGCAACCTGCAGGCCGCGCTGCCTGCGCTCGTGCTTTTCGCGCCGTGGGTTTTCGGTTCGAGATTCGTGAAGTGGAGCAAGGAGAACAAGCTCGTCACGCTCACGCACATGTTAGACTCCACCGTGACAGCCGTGTCTATGCAGTTCTTCGGTTACTCCGAGCAGCACGTGCTGCCGACTGCGATCATAGGCGTGTTCGGCCCGTTCTCTTTCGTGGCCGTCAAGATCGTGGCTGTCGTCGCGATCCTCGCGGCGATAGACAGGTTCACCGGCAAGGACGAGCGGTCGCGGGACTTTGCGAACTACGTCAAGCTCGTGATAGGGATACTGGGCGCGGCCACGGGCACGAGAGATTTCATAACTCTGCTAGCGGGCGTATGAACGTAGGAGCGGCCTGGCTGAGAATCAGCCGTAATATTCTATCGTGAGCGTCGCGTCTGTGACGTGGTAGAACGCGTTCTGGTCGAAGGAGAAGGTTATAGTATTGTCGCCGTCGTTCAGGTTGAGCTTGTTGCCGAACATGTCTTCCTTGAAGTTCGTGTCGATGAAGTATATCGGCGGGTTGGTCCAGTAGACTATCTGGTTGTTCAGCTTGACCTTCAGCGGAGCCACAGGCTTGACGGTGTCACCCTGCACGGTCCAGAAGAGGTCGAACCTCTTGAAGTTCGTTATCTGGTCCGAGCTCATGCGGAACGTGAACGACTGCGGCGAGACGCCGTCGTACGTCAGCGTCAGGCTGGCGGACTGGAGTTCGTACGTCGTGGTCGCCCAGAACGCCAGACCGGGCGAGGCCGCCTTGATGGACACGCTGTTCGTGTCTTTCACTTCGGAGACGTTGAGCGGTATCGAAAGCATGCCAGCGCCGGCCACGCCGTTGTAGACTTCGTTGCCGTTGAAAACGACTATGAGGTTGCCCGCGCCGTTGGTGCTGCCGATTACGAGGTCTATGGACGCGCCTGCGGCTATCGAGAGTTTGTAGTCGTTCGTGGTCCCGCCGAACATCGCGCCCTCGTTGGAGAAGTCGCTGGCCCAAACCGTGACGTCGTTCGTCGAGCCGAGCGTGTCGACGCCCTTCGCGTACGACACTGTGAACTCGCCCAGGTCCAGGACCTTCTTCGTGGTCGTGCTGCCCGTCCTGTCGGCTATGGCTATGTTTACAGAAATTGTCGCCTGGCCGCCTACGCCCTTGATTATCACACGGCCGGTGTAGAGGCCGTTTGATATGTTAAGCGGCGCCCGGACCGTCACTGTCACCGTGGACGACGACTGGTCGGCTATGTCGAAGTTGTTCTTGTTGAACTTGACCCAGCTCGCCATCTCGCCGGCCATGGTCATGTTCAGCGCCGTGAGCGAGGTCTTGCCATGTATCGTGAATTCGAACGTCTGCGTCTGCCCGGGCCGCATGGTCAGGCTGATCGTGGTGTTCTCTACCAGAGGCCAGCCTTCCAGCGGCGTGTTCAGCGCCAGGGCGAGTATCAGTATGAAGCCTACGCCGGCCAGGAGCACGAACGCGAACTCGTCTACCTTCGGCAGCGCGGGCATGTCGGCCATTATAACACCTATATATAGAATTTGTGTTCGAAGGGATTAAAACGTTTCAACCGTCGAAGTGTCGACGGCCTACGGCGTGAGCCTCTGGATCTCATAGTACGTCGGCTCGCCTTCCTTGTCGACCACGGCCCATACGAAAGTGGCGCGGATGTTGTGCGCAAGCCTGACCGCACGCGACATCTCGGGCAGCGAGAACGCGGCCTCCTCCGGCACGCAGTGCACGACGAACTTGGTGTGCTCGTGCGGCGACTTCGGACCCGCGACGAGCTTCACGCCGCGCTCGTACACGCGAAAGTGCGCGCCGAACTTGAATCCCGTCTTCACGACGTAGCCGCGGTCGCGCAGGTCGCGGAAGACCATGAACTGGGAGTGGAACTGCGTCGTGCTTTCGGCGCCGGCCTTCATCACGTCCTCGAACTTGAGCGCCTGCTTCTTCTTCGCTTCCTTCACGAAGACATTCAGCTTGCCTTTCTCCAGCAGGTACGCGGCCTCGACGAGCTCGAGCTCCAAGCGGTCGGGCTTCTCCTCTGGCAGAGGCTTGCCGTAACCCGACTCGGCGTAGAGCTGCACGCCCGCATCGCCCGGCACGATCACGCGGTTCTCTATCAGCTCTCCTTCGAGCGTCGCTTCTGCCTTTACCATTCGAAACGCCTGAGTGGGAACGGGGAGATTTGGACTCCCGACAAATCGGTCTTCAGCCGATTTAGAGCCTTTTATCGAAGGTTGCTCTCCCAGGCTGAGCTACGTTCCCCCATTTCTTTTATTTATAATACTTACTGCCTTCTTAAGTTTTTCAGGATTAGAAAACCCGATCTCATTGTACCATTTTTCGAGCATGTTCCACCCGTTCAACGAGACTTTGAAAGTTCTAGTTCCGTACCTTTTGTCGACAAAACTTCGCAGGCGTACTCTGAATTTTCTTTTTGACAATATTTCAAAAATCCCCATGGCCAAGAGGCTGCTGGTTGTCGTGATTTCCAATGAAGGGTATCCGGGACTTCCGGGTTTATCGGAAACAAAAACAGAACCATCGGTATCCATCACGCATCTTATCATATATCTGGTCCTATTCCAGCCAATGAACGATTTTGGTACATGCACGTTATAACATTTGCCCTCGCCGACTGGAATTCCGATTTCGTTGACTATAAAATTCACAAGAGGTTTTGATTGTATTTTTAGATAGAGACCTCCATTGCGCCGTACTTTTATGCGTGGCCTCCTTCCAAGGAATCCGAAAATCACATTTGAGAGATAATCGAAATATGCGGCGTCTAAAGTTTTGTCTCCAGTTATCCCTATGAGATATTTTCGATTGTATTTCCGATCTTTCTTGTATATGTTTCCATCGCCTATCACCGCTCCGACAAACTCGCAAAACTTGCTATCAAGTTCAAACTTCGACGGGTCGGTGGATATTACTGACATAGATGTTCAAACGCAGTTGCCTTATAAAAGAGCTTTCGAGACGGCTCGCTTCCGCTGAAAATCAAGACTTCTTCCTGTTGATTATCCTTCCGAGCCGGTGCTTCAGGCCGGACTTCAATATGAACAGCAGCACGCCTCCTCCGACGCGCATGCCGCGGCCGACTCCGCTGACCTGCCTGTACGACACGGTCACAGGCACCTGGTGCACGCGCAGTCCGCTCTCGACCACGCGCGCCAGCATCGCGTTCTCGAGTATGTAACCGCCCTGGGCTATGTCCTTGACGGCCAGCGCCGCCTGGCGGTTCATGGCGACGAACCCGCAGTTCGTGTCCTTCATCTTCGTGCCGAACATGAAGTTGAACGCCGTGCGCCACACGAAGTTGCCGAGCCTGTGGCGGAACGGCACGATAGACCAGTCGCGGAAGCCGACGACTAGGTCGGCATCGCGCTGCTTCAGCGGCTTCAGAAGCGCCGCCGCCTCGGCCGGGTCGTACTGCATGTCCGCGTCGATGAAGACGAAGTTCTGCACCCCGGTCATGCGCTTGAACGCGAAGTTCAGCCCCGTCTTTATCGCCTCGCCCTTGCCGAGGTTCTTGGAGTGCCGCAGCACGGTCGCGCCGGACTTCTCCGCGAGTTCAGCAGTCTTGTCCGTCGAAGCGTCGTCTATGACCACGGGCACTATCCCCGCGGCATTGATCTTCGTCACTACTTCCGTTATCGTCCGCTCCTCGTTGTGCGCGGGTATGAGCGCGACGTCCTTGCCCGTAGGAGGCTTCATAGAAGACAATTGCACGCGAGTTTTCTTAAGCGTTCGCGCGGGCGGGCGATTCCGATTTAAGCTTGACCGCCGATTTATGATTATGGAGGAGTACTCCGCGAAGAGCGCCGTGCGCGGCGCCTCGAACGGAACGATTTCTGCGATAATGGCCGTCATATTGAAACAGGGGAACAGCCCCGACTTCGCCGACTATGACATCGGCGCGAGTGCGTTCCTGAAAAAGATGTCGAACGGAGAAGACGAAGTCTACCTGGCACTGCCTGGGTTGCGCGAAAAGCTACAACAGAACGCGTTGAAAGCCGACGACCTGTATCCCGCGCCCGAGGCGCTTCAACCTCTGAGAGAAATCCTGTTATTGCTTGTATGATTTCACGGAAGGAAATCCTTGTTCTTGATCTTCTTCGGCAGGTACTCCTCGGTCATGAATCTCAAGCCACGTCCGGACAGCGCTTCCAACTCGGCCTTCTTCTTCTTGTCCACGAGCAGCTTCAGCTCCTTCTGCCATTCCGGAGCCTGGAACCACTCGTACTTCATCATGTCCTTCGCGCGCTTGATGTCCACGTCCTTCGCGCGGATCGTGAACTTGTCCAGCCCGAACTCCTCTATGTCCGAGACCGTCAGCCCGATGTAGCGCGCGTTCGGAGTGCCCAGCCTGTCGGACTGGTGCGCAAGCGACATTGAGCCGAACTTTATGACGCTGTAGATGTACCACCCGTAAGGATCGGAATCGCAGAACACGTAAACGGGCAGCTTGAACTCCGCGGACAGCCGCTGGATGAGGCGTCGGCAGCCGCGCGCTGCCTGGCCCTGCGTGGTGATTATTATGCAGTTGTGCTTCTGCCAGAACTTGTCCTCGTGTAGGCGCTCGAAGGCTGCGTTCTTCTCTATGACAAGTATGAACTTTGCATCGACGCTCTTGAAAGTTATCTCTTCCACGATGCTGGGTATGGCCCATCCGCCGCTGCCGAGCTTGCCCCAGTTGACCACGTCACCGCGGTCGACGATGGAGACGTTGCCGACGACGCGGCCGCGCACGTCCGCGCCCAGGTGCAGCTGCTCGCGCAGCATGTCCAGCGCGACCTCGATGTCCACGACTATCGGGTCGCTCTCCGACTGTTCGTCAAAAGTGTTCTCCTCCGAGTCCTTGAGCGTGCGCTTCAGGTTGTAGAACATGTCACGAAGGTTGGTGTGGATCTTGCCTTCTATCAGCTCCTTGCAGAACGCCGCGACCATCGTAGTCTGCATGAATTTTTTCGCGTGCGCGACGTTGAAGAAGAAGCGCTTCGAGGTCTTATCGCCTATGGAAAGCGACTTGGACTTGTCGTTGTATATGATGTTCGACAGCGAGCGTATCGGTATCTCTATCTTCGGATTCTCCTTGGCGTCGACTTCCTTGATTATGTCGTTGCCCATCTTCACGAGCTTTTCCTTCGGGTTCCTCTCTGCCATAACAGACACCGTCTATTCGTCCGCGCCCTCGTCCTCGGCCGGCTCCGCCTTCTTCGTCTCCGTCTTCGTTTCTTCGGCAGGCTCGACGATTATCAATTTCCCCGCCTTCACCATCGCCTCGAGCTTCATCTCGATTGGAGCGTGGTCCTTCCCGGTCAGCTTCTCCAGCGACTCCGCCACGACCGGTATGTAGCGCTCGAACAACTGCCTGCGCATCTGGCCCTCGCGCGACTTGCGCTGCGAGCGCACGAAGCTGGCGAGGTTGCGACCCGCGTCCTGAATCGCGAGCTTGATGTCCTTGATAATCTCCGGATATTCCGCAATGGCCTCCTTGCCTTCGGACGTGAACGGCACCCACACAGACGCGAAGTGCACGAGCACCACGAGCGGGCCGACAGGCATGCCGCCCGACGACTGCTGCAAGCCGTAGCGCTTCCAGTCGACCTCCTCCACCGCTTTCGTAATCGCGCAGCTGCTCTGGTGGTACAGGAGCGGTACCTTGTTCGCGAAGCGGTACAGCTCCGCCGCGCCCTGCGGGTTCAGCTTGCCGCCGTAGGCAAGTCCGACCTCGACCTGGAACGGGTTGCCGCGGTATACGCTCGGCGGCCGCGTGATCGCGACATAAAAGTCCGCTTCCAGTTCCTTCTTCAGCCCGTTCTCTATGAGCGTCTCGGTCATCGGAGAAATGCAGTCCGTGGGCGGCGCTATCAGCTTCACCATCTGCATGGACTTGTGCAGCCTCTCCGCCTCGTCGTTCGCGATGCTCGCCGGCTTGCGCCCGGCTTCCAGCTTCGCGAGCGCCAGTATCTGGTCGGCCGAGCTTCCGCCAACGCGCGAGAACTCCCCCATGAGGAAGCTGCGTACGTTCTGCGAGCGCGTGGTCGCCATCATGCGAATGAGGATGCCGAGCTCGATGCCGTACGGATGCGGCTTGATTTCCTTCGGATGCTTCGGCATCGTGTTGGTCGTGCGCTCGTACTTGAGCACGCCGTTCGGCCCGTTGTAGATGATGTGCGCATACGGGTTCGCTATGGCCGTGCGCTTCAGGTACTCGTGTATGGACTGCGCGCGCTCGACGTACACGCCCTCGATCTCGAGCTCGATGCTCACGCCGTGCCAGCGCTCCTTGTTGGGCGCGGTGGTGTGCGCCGATATCTTCGGCTCGTTGCGGACGGTGTCTATCAGAAGTTCGAACTCGTGCACCTTCGCGTCGCCCGTGCTTGTGCGTATCTTCGCGGGCTTGCCCGTGGTCAGCTGAGCGTACAGTATGGCACCGCGTATGCCGAGGCCCTGCTTGCCGCGCGACTGCTTCAGGCGGTGGAACTTGGAGCCGAAGAGCATCTTGCCGAACGCGAGCGCCATCTTCGCCTCCACCACGCCCGGCCCGTTGTCCTCCATGATTATGCGGAAGCGGTCGATGCCCAGCTGCTTTACCGTGACCTTGAGCTCGGGCAGTATGCCGGCATCCTCGCACGCGTCCAGGCTGTTGTCCACGCCTTCCTTGACGATCGTCAGCATGGCCTTGCTCGAGTTCTCATAGCCCAGCAGGTGCCGATTCTTCTCGAAGAATTCGGCTACGCTGATCTCCTTCATGTTCAGCGCGATGTCCTCGGCGGTCATGTTGTCCGAGATCGGCGCGCCCAATCCGTCCTTCGCAGCCATTGTAACGCCTTCGTTTTTAATTCATCGCTTCGCTTGCTATTAAATTTTCACGACGCTCTCTTCCAAATATCGGAACACCGTGCCGTGCTTGTGTCCCTCGAGCAGCATGCGCACGGCCTCGCGCGCGACCTGCACCGACTGCCACCGGCCGATTATGCCCACGGTCTTGCCCTGGATTACGACGTGCGTGCCCGTGAAGCGCTCGATTATGTTCTTCGACTTGCCCTCGCGGCCGATCACGCGGCCCTTCAGGTCGGTCAGCCTGTTCGGAGACTTACCCGAATATTCCGTTATCTCGACGAGGGACAGCTCCTGCTCCTCGTCCAGCAGGTTCAGCGCGTCGTCCATGCCGAACCCGCGACCGAACGCTGTCAGCACCTGCTTGACGCGCATGCCCATTATCGGGTCGTCCGCTTCGAAAGTAACGCCGTCGCGCACGTTGATGTGAACCTCGGCCAGCTCCTCGAGCTTATCCAGCAGCCGCCTGTTGCGCCGCAGCATGGCCATCCTGCGCTCTGGCATGATGACAGAATCAATCATAAGATAGATTCCTGTTCCAAACTTAATTAGCTTTTAGAACCCGTACGGATCAGACGAAGCCCTCGGGCAGGTATCCCTTGCGTCGCAGCCAGTTGGCCTGCGTGGGCTTGTACACATAGGCGATGTCGGCGCGCTCGTCGCTCTGCACCACCCATAGCTTCAGCAGCAGCAAATCTCCCATATGCGCCCATGCGCGCTTGCGCAGCCTGCCTGGTATGCGGCAGATACGGATGTGCCCGTCCGAGCAGCGCGCCTGCATGCGGTCGTTTCCCAGCATCTGTGTGACTATGCCAAGTATCTCGCCGCGGCGCGGTATGCGTACGCGCGCTATGTCCATCTGCTCGCGCTGCTCCGGCGACATCTGCATCTTACGCGGTAGTGGCATGTGATTACCTTTGGATAATTGCAGCAATTAGCATAAAAAGGATTAGGCGCGGTCCTGCACGTACTTTTTATTTTCATGCAGCGCGGCCTCCGCTTTCGCGATTTCCTGCCCGACGTACGCGGCGTGGTCGAACTTGGTGATGAGGTTCTCGTTCATCACGCGGCGGTACAGCTCCTGCGACTCCTTGCCGCGGAACACGTAGCCGCTCGGCCGGCCGTCGTTCAGGCGGTGCTCGACGACAACCTCGCCGGCGTCAGCGTCGACGGACACGACGAAGTACCCGTTCTTGTCCGGCTCGAACTGCACCGGCATGCCAGCATAGTTCTTGCGGACGATATCGGCGGCCGCGTCCCAGCTGTTCTCGTAAACGTGCGCCGAGTTAGCTATAGTAATCATCTGCCCAGCAGGCACGCCCAACTCCGATGCGATCGACTTCTGCAGCCTGCGCAGCGCGAACGCGTTCAGCGGCCACGCCCCGAACATGTCGTTCGAACGGAACACGGCCGTCTGCAGCAGCCTGCCGCCCTTGACGTTCCACGTTATCTGCGTGAGGCATGGCGGGTTCTTCGACCCGGCGTCCTTGTCGCGCAGGACAAACGCAACGGCGCGGCGCGTGTGCGGATCTTTCTTCAGCTTTTCGACAATTGTCTTGACTTGGTCCGTGGTCGCGCGCATCTCACCGAGGAACTTGTCCGGAACGTTGTCCAGCGCATAACTGAAAAGCCTCTCGCCGTAGGTGTATTCTATTCCGCGCTCGGCCCCGCTACCGAAGAACGTCTTGTAGTAGTTCTCCAAGTCTGCCGCAGTAAAGTTCATCCAAGGCGCGATGCCTTCGTCGTCGCCATCGATGACCGTGACCATATCGATAATCTCCTTCTGCCTGATGCCGTAATCGGTCTTCTTCACCTCGCCGAACTTCAGTACCGTGTCCAAGACTTTCAGCCACGCGTCGGCGACGCTCTTGCCCGACACGCGGAACGCGACCTCGTCCGACGTGAGCTGCGCCGCATCGTCAGTCTCGCCCGAGACGATAGTCGGCTTCACGAACGGCTTCGACTTGTTCGCGCTCAGTTCCTTCGTCTTCTTCGGGACGTCCGCCTCGCGGCCGCGCATGTCTATGACCTCGATGTTCTTGCGCACGAGCTCCACGAGCGCGCTGTCGATGTTCGAGTCGATGAAGCCGGAGCTGCCGGCTATCCTGCGGTCGTCGCACACGCCCTTCTCCACGAAGTTTATCAGCGCGTCGCCGGTCTTCATCAGGTCGTTGCCGCAGATTATAACGCTGCGTATGCGCGGGTTCGCGAGGATGTTCTTCACCATGGCGTTTATGCCCTGCACTGTGTAGAGGTTGCCGCAGACGGCGTAGCTGTCCGCCGGAACCGTGGAGTAGACGTCCTCCTTCCTTGTCCATAGCGTGCATATGCCGACCGGGCTCTGCGGATTCCCGAGCTTGAGGGTGTCCTTGAAGAAAACTGGCCAGTCCATGTTTTGTGAGTCTGACATCAAAAAAAGGTTGGCCGACGGACGATTTATCTCTAACTATTCGTCGTGCATTTCTCCGTCCCGCTCGACATAATTCGCCAAAATATGTTGGCTTCTCCCTCCACGCGAGGTGTTCAAGAGTCTATTGTCCAACTCTTTGGGTAAATTTTTACCCAAATAAGAAAGCCCATCATCGATGGCCGAACAATATTTTTCATTTCTTCGGTCAGCTGGATGAATGTTGTGGTCAATCCACTTATATGCGTTCTCCGCAGAGACGACCAGACATTCTATTTGCGCCATCGTCTTGATAGAATCGTCGAAACCGGCGTGCTCAGAACCTTCATAAATTTTGAAGATGTTCTTGAAATTTTCCTTGAGGTTAAGAGCAATCGTCCTAGCTTCCAACTCTGAATCCACGCTGCATGTTTCGAACATACTGAATCAATGTTCCATTGAATTTTAATGCTTGTCGGTTGTGGCACTTCGTACGTATCAATTCCTGAGCATCAGCACCTTGCTCGCCACGTCCTCATCGGCTATCTCGTAGCCGGATTTCTCCGCGATTTGTTTCGCGAACGCCCGCATCTCGTCCATGGACGGCACGCCCTCGCGGCCGAGCCGTTCGCGCGCCTCGCCCATCCAAGCGAACGCCTTCGGCTCCACGACCTGCGGCTGGTACTTGCGCACGAGCTTCGCGTACTTGTCCACGTCGTGCATGTTCAGGCCTTTCACGAGCGTGAGCCGCAGAACAGTCCGGCAGTCGAAGCTCTTCATCAGCGCGAGGCTCTCGTTCAGCTTCTTCCAGCCGTTCGCGATCGACGGACGGTTCACTTTCTTGTATGTCGCCGCGTCGGGCGCGCACAGGCTTATGTAAAGGTTCGTCGGCTCGTGCTCCAACGCTTCGAGGCGGTCGGGCCGCGTGCCGTTCGTCACGAGGAAGCTCGTCATGTTGCGACGCTTGAATTCTCCGATCAAATCAGAAATGCGCGGGTACATCGTCGGCTCGCCCGCAAGGCTGATCGCGGCGCTCGTGGGCGTCTGCGCCTCCTTCCATTTTTTGCGGTCCGTGCCTTCACGACCTCCGAACCCGGCTATCAGTTCCTTGCGCGCTTCGATGCAGCCATCGATTATCGCGGCAGGCTCGTCCGGCTTCGGATCGCCTTTCTTCGTGAACTTCATGTTGCGCCAGCAGAACTGGCAGTTGTGCCCGCACCATATGAGAGCGGGCGTCATCTCGAGGCAGCGGTGCGACTCGATGCCGTACCATTTCTGCTTGTAGCAAAAGCGGCCGCTGCGCAGGCTCTCCTTCGTCCAGTGGCATACGGAAACGGCCGAATGGCTGCCCACTACGCGGTAGCCGGCGTTGGTGAATTTCGCGACAGCCTCCTTAGGGATCTGGCTCCGCATAATCTACAGCCCCAGTTCGCCCGCGATGCCCTGCAGCGACTTCAGCGCGACTGCGAAGAAGCGGTCCGTCGGAAGGCCGGCCTTCTCGATCAGCAGCATGTTCGCGCGGTTGCAGTTGCGCGCGAAGTCCTTCTCCTTGTAGCGGCGCGGGACGTTCTCGGGTTTCACGTCCGCGAGCTTCTTCGACGGAATGATAAGAGCCATCGCGATTATCAGCCCTGACACGGCATCTGCGGCGAGCAGCGCGTACTCCATCTTAGTCTCCGGCTGGACGCCCGTGTGTTCTGGATTGTGCGCCTTGATCGCCTTCAGCACAGCTTCCGGCACTTCGCCCGGCGCTTCCGCGTTCAGAATCTCAACGCTGCGGTTGCCGTGCCTCGTAGGGTCGGTGAAAGTCTCGTCGAAGTCGGCGTCGTGCAGCAGCCCTGCCATGCCCCACAGCTCGATGTCCTCGTTCAGCTCGGCGGCCATTCCGCGCATGATTGCCTCGACGGCGTATATGTGCTTCAGGAGGTTCTCGCGCTTGACGTGCGCGCGGACTATCTGCAGCGCGCGCTCTCTGGATAGCATAAGTTATCTTTGCGCCGAAAAGATATTTAAGTTGCACGTAGAAACAGAGTATTGTAGATGCCTCAGTAGCTCAGCCGGTAGAGCAATTGCCCTGTATAAAAATCAGGCAAGCATTAGGTCGTGGGTTCAAGTCCCACCTGAGGCTTTAATTCCCACAGTTCCTATTTTTAATTTGTAGCATATGGCAGGCTCCCTGAAAAAGACGTATCTAAGCAAGTTGAAAAGTTTGGAAGAGTACCTAAACAGCAAACTGCCCGCGTGGGTTCCAAGAGATATGGAGAACGCGGACATGGTAGTGGCCGCGCTTCTGACGGCTGCCTCTTCCACCGATGCAATTATCACGGTCCTTAAGAACGGTACGCTCATCGGGGTCGTGGAGTCTGTTGCTCAAAACGGGGACCGCTCTGGATCCTCGTTGTACATGATGGAATCCGCCAGGGTCGCTTCATACCTCATATCTCGCGTCGGGTTCTTGCCTGGCGTTTCATTGGACCAGCTGATACAAGCATCACTTTTCACCATAACCGGTTACGGACTGTACAAGTCCTCAAAAACCATTTTGGACAACAAGAAGATTCCGCACGGCTATATACTTGCAAGGATTCCAAGCTACGCGATACTGGTGGCATACGCATATTTTCGCGCCAAATGCGCATCGAGTTGGCTGTAGACGGCGCCTTCTTTTATCCTTTCCCGCCCAAATAGTATACAGGTACCATGGACTACTCCGGAGTGAAGATAGACTGGCTCGGACATTCGGCGTTCCGCGTCACGAAAGGCAAGACTATCTACATCGACCCATACAACATCAAGCCCGCGGCACCGGCGGACATAATCCTCATAACGCACGAGCACTTCGACCACTGCAGCGCCGAGGACGTGCAGAAGGTGCTGAAGAGCAACACCGTCATAATAACTACGGCCGCGGCCAAGGACAAGCTGCGCGCAGTGGCTGACAAGGCGCGCTTCCTGATAATCACGCCTGGGCAGTCGTACGACATCGACGGCGTGCGCATCGAGGCCGTGCCGGCGTACAACACGAACAAGTTCCGCTCGCCCGGAGTGGTGTACCACCCGGTAGGCAGCGGCGTCGGATTCGTGATAAACATCGGCGGCATACGAATATATCACGCTGGCGACACCGACATAGTGCCGGGCGTCGAGAAGAACCTGAAGGACATCGACGTCGCGATGGTGCCGATAAGCGGGGCGTACGTCATGACGCCCCTGGAGGCCGCGCAGTTCGTCAAGCAGATACGCCCGAAGATAACGATACCGATGCACATCAAGACGCTCATCGGGACGGACTCGGACGCGCGGAGGTTCAAGGAGCTTGTCGGCACGGCGAGCGAAGTCGCGATACTCTAAGGCGGTTCTATGACTTTTTCTGACGTCGAGCTCGTCTATGCGCTTCTGGCGGGCGTCATGTCGGTCGCGCTGACGGTCGTCGGCGCGTATTTCGAAAAGGACAAGAAGCGCGGCACGCGGACGCTCGTGTGGGCCGCGCTCTTCCTGGCGGTGGCGTTCGGCGTGAGCGAGAACGCACTTTGGAACCAGGGGTACAACCTCTTCACGGCCGTGCTGTCGTTCAACTTCCCGCTGGTGGCGTTCTTCGGCGTATGGTTCGCTTTCCTCGCTTGGCTGTTCGAGACGCGCGGCGAGCGGCGGACATGGATCGTCCTGCTGATAGCGCTCGTGGCGATGACGCTCATCGCCATGAACTGCATGAACTGTCTCAGCTTCTAGTCAGCGGAAGCGAAGTGTAGTTTTTCTTTAAATCCAAGGTTTACGGAACGGTATCCGTAGCTGATGCCATCTGGTAGGAAGAACCGCCGCTGAAAGCAGAAGACTAGTG
Organism: Candidatus Aenigmatarchaeota archaeon; assembly: GCA_026397385.1. GTDB lineage: Archaea > Aenigmatarchaeota > Aenigmatarchaeia > CG10238-14 > SCSR01 > JAPLUY01. The sequence continues at coordinate 7,462 of JAPLUY010000001.1, read as the reverse complement.
GTGAATTATATACGAAACCACACAGATGCCACCATAACGGATGTACAGGAACCTCTACGCGTGAATGTTCACAGACTTTTTGGCGGAATAAAAAAGGCGTTCGACGAGGCTGGCGTGGAGTACAAACGACGTCCGTCCGATCCAGCACTCAGAAAAAGAGACCGTGAAAATTTGAAGCGTTTGGCTATACGTGCCATCCAAAAAAATCCGCTGATAACGTCATACGAGCTTAACGGGAAAATTAAGAGCAACGTTTATCACCTTTTCGGAGGTATGAAAGAGGCGTTCAAAGATGCAGGCGTGAAATGGACGGAGTTCCACGCGAAACGGAAGCCTAGAAAGATGTTGGAAATCGTCCGGTATGTAAGAGGACACCCGAACACTACCCAATGGGAGATAAACAGAAAGTGCAAAACCCACGTACAGACGATATTCAAGGGAGGGATAAGGGAAGCATTCCGAGCTGCTAAAGTTCCGTACCCGAAAGACAGGAAGGTGTACGGAATTGCAAAATCCGATGTGAGAAAGAGCGCTTCCGACTTCCAGAACGAGGTCGTAGAGATTTTAAAAAATTTCGGCTATGTCAGAACGCAAGTGAGGACTTTGCACGGCATCGCGGATGCGGTCTTAACCGTGGGCGAAATACCTATAATAGTTGAAGTGAAAGACTACCATACAAAGCCTATATCCGAACCGGAAATACGGCAGGTGGAAAAGTATCTTTCCGACCTAGACTGCAGGACCGGCGTGATAGTCTGCAGGCGCAGAAATGCGTCAAATAACAACTTTAAAATAGGTTCGCATAGAATACTGATTAAGACAAAAGACGAAATACTGAAACATGGGGTCGTCGTTCAATGGTTAGGACTCTAGGCTCCAGAATTATGCATGGAGCGTCGACCGCGCAAGCGGGATGAAAAATGCGTGAAGATACCTAGGTATGCGAGTTCGAATCTCGCCGACCCCATAAGGATTCCTACTTGAATTTTTTCTTCGGCTCAACCTGCGTCATCGGATTAGTATACTCGCGTTCCAACTTATAACCCGATTTCAGCTGCTTCAGCTTCTCGCGGATCTCCTTGTTGGGTATTATCGAAAACGGGTCGCTTACCGCTTCAGCCTTCAGGTAGTTCAGAATCCCCGTTTGCATATCAATATCCTGCTTCTCTTCTGGAGTCGGATTAGACGATGGTACTACGTCCTTCCGGTCGACGTAGAGTTCGATAGCCTTCACCATGTCGACTATGCCCCTCGCGTGGTATGTCTTGCCGTCTTCGCCGTATATGTTGCCTTCCGACATGATTATCCTAGCTAAATCATCCACGGACTTGGCGCTGTAAATCTTCCCGATGGACGTGCTCTTGTTCTTGCCGAGCCAGTCGGCCCATCCCAAGAGCTGCAGTATCTGCATCACTATGAAGACTCCGATTGCGCCCGACGCGAAAGAGAAGTACGCGGTCGCGAAGAAATAACCGATCGGTATTTCCATAATCATGATATTTGTTTACGAATATTAAAAAAGAGCCGTCCGGAAAGTTTCAGCCGCGGCTCCCGTATTGCCCGCGCAGCGGCACGAAAGCCACGGGCCCGAGGCTCTTCATCAGCAGCTTGCCAGCCTTGTCCTTCATAACGAGCACCAGCTCCTGGTTGCCGTAGGCGTCGCCGACCGGCGCGATAAGGATCCCGCCAGTCTTCAGCATCGGAGTCAGCGGCTTCGGAACCTCCGGCGCGGTCGCGCTGACGAATATCCTGTCGAACTTCTCCTTCGCGAGCGCGCCGTTCGTTACGTCGCCAGACATGAGCCGCACCTTCTTGTCGTAGCCGGCGCGTTCCAGGTTGCGCTTGCCGAATATGTAGACGTCCGGTGAGATCTCGACTCCTGTAACGCTGCCCTTCGCGCCGACGAGCTCCTTCGCGTATGCTAACAGTATGCCCGAGCCGAACCCGACCTCCAGCACGTCCTGGCCGGGCTTCAGCCCGGCGGCCTCGAGGTACATCGCGTGCATGTGGGGCGCCGATATGGTCGCCTCCGCGGGTATCGGCAGCGGCGTGTCATCATAAGCAGCTTTCCGGTGCTCGGCAGGGACGAAGTCCTCGCGCGGCACCTTCAGCATAGCCTTCCGTACGGCGTCCGAACGGACGACCCTCTCCTCGGCCAGCGCGTCCACCAGCCGCTTCCGCTTCTCGGCGAACTCCGTATCGGGTTTGCCTGCCATACAATCCACAACTGGACCGCAGCGCATTTAAACCTTCCGAAAGGTCGCCTAGGGAAAAATTAAGTAATAGTAAAGCGAAGTTGTTGTTATGCGCAAGGATGGGGCATCGAAGCGCGGGCGGCACGTCCTGCGGATAAGGAAAGCACGGCCGACACCGCCATTCAGGCACGTCCGGATTAAGCCCGTGAAAAGGCTGAAGCTGAAGGACGACCCGGCGCTGACGCGCGCCGTCGAGCAGATAAAATCCGTGAAGGTCCAGGGCGCGAAGCAGATAGCGACGTACTCGCTCCGTTTCCTGCGCGGCTTCTGTAAACGCAACGGCTTCGGGCTGAAGTTCGAAGTTGCTGCCAAAGTTTTGGAGGACGCGCGGCCGACAGCCGTGGTTCTGCACAACTGCATCGAGATAATCAAGAAGAAGCGCACGCTCGGCGCCATAGACGCGCTCCTGAAGCGGATGGACTCGATGACGGACGACATCGCCCGCAACGGCTCGAGGCTGCTTGGCGACGGATACACGATAATGACGCACTGCCACTCGGGAGAGGCGCTGTGCACGATCAAGCGCGCATGGAAGGAAGGCAAACGAGTGGCGGTCATAGCGACGGAGACCGAGCCGCTCGAGCAGGGGGTGCGGACCGCGAAGGAGCTGGCAGCGCTGAAGATACCGGTGACGCTCATAACGGACTCGGCCGTGGGATTCTTCATGCCAGAGGTCGACTGCGTAGTGGTCGGGGCGGACGCCATACGTTCGGAGCCCGGGTTCGGCTTCGTGAACAAGACCGGCACGATGAACCTCGCGCTCGAGGCGCGGGAGAGGAGGAAGCCGCTATACGTCGTCGGCGACACGCTCAAGCTCGACCGCCGGAAGAAGCTGTACATCGAGGAACGCCCGGCTGCCGAGGTCTACCGGAAGCTTCTGAACTCCGGGGAGATGAAGGGCGTGAAGGTACGCAACCCCGCATTCGAGCTCGTTCCGGCGAAGCTGGTCACGAAGTTCGTCACGGAGAGGGGCGTGATATCGCCCGCGGGAATGAAGCGCCTGCTCGGAAAAGCGAGGAAGTGATTTTGTGAGATACGAGGACTTTATAGACACGGGCTACAGTCCCAGATCGACCGACCTAGTGTGCGAGTTCCATGTGGAGCCGCTGGGCATAAGCATGCGACACGCGGCCGGCGGGGTCGCTGCGGAGAGCTCGGTCGGGACGTGGACCGATATCAGGACTATGCACAAGTACGTCGAACGGCTGGCGGCGAAGGTCTTCAGCCTGCGCGGCAACACCGCGCGCATCGCGTATCCCATGGAACTTTTCGAGCCGGGCAACATGCCTAACATACTGAGCAGCGTCGCCGGCAACGTGTTCGGGCTGAAGGAGCTTCGCAACCTGCGGCTGAACGACATATGGCTGCCGCGCAAGCTCGCGCGCAGCTTCCGCGGCCCGCGGTACGGCATCGCGGGCGTGCGCAGGATCACCGGCGTGAAGAACAGGCCGCTGATCGGGACGATAATCAAACCGAAGCTCGGGCTGCGGACGGCCGACCACGCGGCCGTCGCGTACGACGCGTGGGCCGGAGGATGCGACGTCGTGAAGGACGACGAGAACCTTGCGAGCCAGAGCTTCAACCGATTCAGGCAGCGCGTGCAGGCGACGCTCCGTGCGCGCGACCGCGCGGAGAAGGAGACAGGCGAGCGGAAGATGTACATGGCGAACGTGACTGCGGAGACGGGCGAGATGCTGAAACGCGCGAAGTTCCTCGCCGACGCTGGCAACGAATACGCGATGGTCGACGTGCTCACCACGGGATTCTCAGGCCTGCAGACGCTGCGCGAGGAGAACCTCCCGCTCGTGCTGCACGGACACCGCGCCATGCACGCGGCGCTTACGAAGAACAGGCGGCACGGAATATCGATGGCCGTGCTCGCGAAGCTCCTGCGGATCGTGGGCATAGACCAGCTGCACGTTGGCACGGCCGTGGGAAAGATGGAGGAGACCGAGGCGGACGTCGGCGAGAACCTGCGAGCGTCGAAGGCCGCGATGCACGGCATAAAGCCGATGATGCCTGTTGCGTCTGGCGGGCTGCACCCGGGAATGATCCCGGCGGAGTACAGGCTGTTCGGCAAGGATGTAATCATCCAGATGGGCGGGGGCATACACGGCCACCCGTTCGGCACGCGCGCAGGGGCGGCGGCCGCGAGGCAGGCTGTCGACGCCACGATGCGCAGGATCCCGCTGCGCGCTTACGCGAGGACGCACGCCGAGCTGAGGCATGCGCTGAAACATTGGGGCTAGCCGGAAGGCTGCAATCATGGTAAAGCTGAAAGTCAAAGTCCTTGGCATAGAAGCCGGAGACAAACCCATAGCCGTGCTGCACGAGGAGGACGCGGCCGACCTCGGCGTCAGCGTCCTGGGAAGGGTGACGCTGAAGGACGGCGGCGCGGAGATGACCGCCGTTGTAAACATCACACGCTCCGCCGTACAGAAGGGCACAATAGGCGTCTTCGAGCGCATAGCGACCGTTATGAACATCACGAACGGCGCCGAGCTGGACGTCAACCCCGCGCAGTATCCGACGTCCGTGAACTACATACGCTCGAAGATGAGGAACAGGCCTCTAGCGTACGAGGAATGCCTCGAGATAGTGAAGGACACTGTGGCTGGCAGGCTGAGCGAGATCGAGCTCACGGCGTTCGTAACGGCGCTCAACAGCTTCGGCATGAGCATGGAAGAGTCGGTGAGCATGGCGCGCGCGATGGTGGAGACCGGCAGGAAGCTCGAGTTCAACGCGCCGTACGTGGTGGACAAGCATTCCATCGGCGGCGTTCCGGGCGACAAGACCACGCTGCTCGTCGTGCCCATCGTGGCGGCGTGCGGCCTGACCATACCGAAGACATCGTCGCGATCGATAACGTCGGCAGCGGGCACTGCGGACCGCGCGGAGGTGCTGATGCCCGTCACGCTCAGCGCGGACGAGATGAAGGCAGTCGTGAACAAGACCGGCGGCTGCATCGTCTGGGGAGGCGCGCTCGAGCTCGCGCCAGCGGACGACATCTTCATCCGCATCGAGCATCCGCTGTCCATCGACCCGCTCATGATGCCGTCGATAATGAGCAAGAAGAAGGCCGTGGGCTCGGAGTACCTGATCATAGACATACCGTGCGGCCGCGGCACGAAGCTGAAGACCATCGGCGACGCCGACCTGCTCGCGAAGGACATGATAGAGATGGCCGGGAGGCTTGGCATAAAGGCCGAGTGCGCTATAACGTACGGCGAGCAGCCAATCGGGCATACGATCGGACCAGCGCTGGAGGCGAGGGAGGCGCTGGAGATAATCATGCGCAAGCGCGCCGTGCCTGACGCGCTCGACAAGGCGAAGCACATCGCAAGCATGCTGTTGAACATGGTCGGCAAGGACGGGCCGAAGCTCGTCGAAGATGCGCTGAAGAGCGGAAAGGCCGAGGAGAAGCTGCGGCAGATAATCTTCGAGCAGGGCGGGGACCACGAGGTGCAGCCCTCGGACATCGAGATAGGCAAGTACGGGCTGGACATACACGCCGACAGGAAGGGCGTCGTGCTCTGGGCGAACAACCAGGCGCTCGCGTCCGTCGCACGGGCAGCGGGCTCGCCTTCTGACAAGGGCGCGGGCATATACCTGTACGTGCTGGACCAGGACGAGGCGATGGCGATCGGCGACCGCATGGAGATGCTCGTGCACGCCGTGCGCGAGAACCCGCTGTACAAGAAGTCTTTCATACTCGAGCGCTGAACGGAAAACAAAAGGAAACGGAAATCAAAAAACCCTTCAAAGTTTTTTATACGCCTATGCTCATCTGCAGAGAACCAGTTCTATCGTCGACACGGGCACCTTCGATGACCCGCCCTCGGGCTGGAACTCCTCGGTGTCGATGCGTATGCTCTTGACGCGCATGTCCTTGAGGAACTTGCGGCGTATTATCTCCGCGACATCGACCGCGCGCGCGATCGATTTTCCTCGAGCCTTGACGCGGACTTCCACGCTGCCCGAGTTGAACTGCGTCATCACCGCCAGCACATAGGCCATGCTCGGCTTCTGGCCGACGAACACGACGTTCTCCGTGACCCCGAGCTGCGCTTGCTGAGGCCTGGGCTGAGATTGCTGCGGCCTAGCCTGAGGGAGCTGCTTGGACTGCGGTTGCGGCATGGGCTGCATCTGGGGTCTCTGCTGAGGCTCCGGACGCGGCTGCACCTTCGTCATCTGCGGCATCTGTTGCCGCTGGGTGTTCTGTTGTATCTGTTGAACGACGGGCCTCTGCTGCGAGGGTTGCTTCTGCGGCTGCGGCCGTGGCTGCGCCTGTGTCATCTGAGGCATCTGTGGTCTCTGTTGCATCTGCATTTTTTGTGGTACATTTTGAACGGCGGGTCTCTGCTGAGAAGGCTGCCTCTGCGGCTGCATCTGCGGCTTCTTCTCCTGCGGGACCTTCGCGTTCTGATTCCTGTTCTGTTGCATCTGTAGTTACCTCCTTTGTAGTAGCTTGTACTATTCTCTTTCGGGGCGAAAGCTGAAATGCTTAATCGTCTGGCAGGAGCCCTTTCAAAGGTATTTTTTCTTTAAAGATAATTAACTATTAGGCAGTTTTATGTCTGAACCTCCGACGTGGATTTGTAATCGTTGCGGGTCCGAGAACACCGTCAAGACTAAAGTGTGTGTTTACTGTGGTATGCATCGCGATGCCAAACAAGCTGTGGGCGAACAGCAAAAAAAAGAATTGAAAGAAAACCCCGCGGACTACGGGAACCTCGAGGCGTGGATAAAGGCGCTATTCGTTACAGCATTCCTCGGCTACCTCCTATTCACGAGCCAGCTTATAAACGGCGCGACAAGCATCCTGACGGGAATAATCAATATGGCATTCCCGAACAACACCGTATCCGATACGCGCACGGTCGGGCTAATCTGGTCAATTGTCGGTCTGTGCCTGCTCGGCCTATTAGTGCTCACCCAGCGATTAAACTCAATATGGCCAGGTTTCATGCTGATATTACTAGTCGTATTCACGACACAACTCGCGCCGTTGGTGGCGAACTGGTCGGGGTTCTCGTATGCATGGTGTGAGATGACGAATCTGAACAACATCGCCGCATGCTCGTCGGCGGGCAACGACGTCCCGCCCGCGACCAAGGTCGGGCCTACCGGCATGGCGAACGTGTACTTCGACACGTCATCATATGGAATGACCATCTTCGGCGACAGCAACGACAACCTGATGCTGG
>JAPLUY010000014.1 GCA_026397385.1 Candidatus Aenigmatarchaeota archaeon | reverse complement strand
AATTAAAGTTGAATATAGTTTATCGGGAGTGTGCCGAATATGAGGATTGCAGTGATAGCAGACATACATAACGACACGGAGATGATGATGCAGTCTCTGGACAAGTTGAAGGAGCTGGGGTTCGATGCAATAGTATGCCCGGGCGACTTCACCGACATAGCGCCGCGCGGTTTCACGCAGGAGGATGTAGGACGGCTGCTCATCGAGGAGCTGAAGTCTGCAGGGAAGCCTGTCATCTGTGTGCCGGGCAACATGGACCTGGTGATCATACCACTCCTGGAGAAGGGCGGGGTCAGCGTGCATGGTTTGGGAAAAACAGTCGGCGAAATTGGCTTCTACGGATTCGGTGGGGCGAAGACGCCGTTCGGAACCGCGTATGAGCCGGACGAAGCCGAGATAGAAGCGGGCCTGCGCAAGGCCTACGAGGACGTGAAGGACGCGAAATACAAGATCCAGGTGACGCACAACCCCCCATTTGGGACAAAAGTCGATATGTTGCCTTCCGGAATGCACGTCGGATCGAAGGTCGTGCGCCGGCTCATCGAAGAACTGAAGCCCGAGGCCGCTGTATGCGCCCACATACACGAGGGGAGGGGCGTCGACGAGCTGGGCCGCACGAAAATCATCAACCCCGGCAGGCTTCCGGAGGGTTATTGCGGCATCCTGGAGGTAAAGGACGGCGTCGTGACCGCGGAAATAGCCGGATTGATATAGCTCTTGCGCCACCGAAAACGTTTTTTATACTTCACTTGTTAATTGATATTTACCTTCAACGTCAAGCTTCTTCTTCGAGCGCTTGGCCGACATGACGTTGGACGTTACATGCCTAACGGTGCTGTGATGCAGACGGAAACAATGACGCAGAACCAGCAGAAGGTCGTTGTCGAGCAGCTCCTCGCATCGGATTTCGAGCAGGCGACCATGCTTCTAGCCGAGAAGCTCGACTTTCTGGACGTGCAGATACTGCGCAAGTTCTACATGACCGGCAAGGATTTTCCGTTCGACACGCAGCCGTTCTGCTTCCCAATACTCTATCGGGAGATGAAGGACGGCCACAGGTTGAAGATATGCCAGGAAGCGTTCAGGAAGCGGCTGGACAACCTTACTTCCACGGGGTTCCTAGGCAAGCTGCGCGGATCAAACCCGGTGAACTACGAGCCGGTGCGCGACAAGGACAAGATGGTTCGCGCTGTTATAACCAAGTTCTTCCTGATACACGGCCTGACGAAGTTCGTCTAAGTCATGATTTTCTGTCTTAAGTTTCGTTATTGAATAGTTTTTGTTGAACGCATTATCTGTTGAAAAATTCTCAAAAATGAAATTATCTACGCTCAAAAACATTTCTATGAATGTTCCAACTCTATTCTATGAACATTCAAACCATTTATTGAAAACTTTCCATCTCTTTTTTCTGACTGTTCGTAACCTTTGTTGCGTATACGTGATGCGACACTATTTTCATTCTATTCATTTTTTCTTCAACTAACTAACTAAACTATAACAATGTTATAATATAATAATATAATAATGAATTTTTTATTTTGATGATTGGTTTAGACGCTTGCCGCTTATTCGAACGTTCGTGCGAAGCCTCATAAAAATTTATTTCTATGAATAGTTATAGAAAAGGTATGAAACGCGGCCGTCCGAACAAGCGATCAAGCGTACACATGCTGATAATGGACATGCTCGGCGCCTCGGGCAGCCCCATGACGGTCTCGGCCATGACTAGGATAGTTTCCGAGAAGACCGGACAGCCAGTCAGTTGGAATACTGTGCAAAAATACCTCCAGGAACTGGTGGAAACAAACAAAGTCCAGGCCATGGCGCTGCCGCACTCGAAGGACGCGAGCAAGACAGGACTGGTAGTGTACACGCTTAGGCGTTAGAACTGTCCTACAGATTGGGTTTAATTTTTACAAATCCTGATTATTTTTGGCAGGATTGGTATGGTCGAAAGCAGGGATGTGGTCAGTCGCTTTCTGGCGGGCGGTTACAGCCTGGACTCCGCGTCTCTCGATTTTTTCATGAAGGATCCCGGTAAAGCGGAGGCGTTTCTCGCAGCTTCATCGGAGGCGGAGAAACACTCGAAAAGGCCGGCGATAATAACCCTCGAATACATACAGGACGTCCTAGGATCGCACGGCGCTGAGGCTGGGCTGTGCATCGCGCCGCTAATCTTAATGGACTTTGCCGTACGGGAGTCGAAGATTTCGGTGGAGGATGCAATCACCAAGAGAGCCGGTGAATACGAAGCTGCAAGACGTCTGCTCTCTGAAAAGCTTAGCGACGTCGTGTCTATAAACAAAATACAGAAGCAGCAGAAATTTTCTCTAATAGTTAGCGTGCTCGAAAAGACGGGAGAGGGCACCGCTCTTGTAGAGGATGCGACAGGCTCGCTGAACCTCAACTTCGGCGACACGAAGGAATTTACTGGCGTAGTGGAAGGGGACATAATTGGAGTCGAGTGCGAATCTTCCGATGCGACTCCGGCCGCCAAACGCATAGTTTTTGTCGATGTTCCTCTCAAGAGAACGGTCGCGGTCGAAGGAGACGCGCTGTGCGTTTTCATAAACAAGGCCGACCCATACGCCGCAGGGTTCGAGGCGAAGAGTTTTGAAAAATTTCTGGAATGGGCAAAACTCAACTCCGCAAGAGGGCTGTACGTCATCGTTTTTTCGGATCCAGGACATGCAAAGGACTCCGAGGAGATTCTCGCGCGGCTGCCGTCGAGTGCCTGCAGGTCGATAGTTTCGGCGCCGTCAGTCTTCGAGCTCGGCGGCCTGAAGGTCGTGTCATGCCAGAGCGAAAGCATGCAACCGCGAAGAGGCGTGTGGGGCGGCAACGACAACGAAATCATGACAAACTTCCTCAAACGGCGGGCATTGCCTCTCGGCCCGGCGTACAAGTGTGGCGGTTCAGCTGGATACACGACATTCTTCGACGTGGTGCCGGACATCTTCGTCGCGATCGGGTCGAAGGAACCTGCCGCATCAAACTACAAGGGCACGAGCGTGATAAGCATAGGCAGCTTCTCGGACGTGCCGGTGTTCTTCTCAATCGATTTGCGGACGAGGGACTTTAATAAACTTGACCTATCATAGAATTATCGTATGGACCTAGATTTCCAACTCCTTGACTGCGACTACATGAACGTGAACAACCGTCCAGTCATACGCATGTTCGGCAAGATGCCGGACGGAAAGACGGCTTGCGCGTTCGTGGAGGGGGTCGAACCGTACTTCTACGTTCTTCCGACGGACTTTAAGGAAGAGACGGTTAAGGCCGTGGAAAAGTTCCTGCATGAGACGTTCCACGGTGCCGTGAAAAAGATAGAGGTCGTGCAGCGCTTCCTGCCGATAGGCTACCATGCGGACAAGAACGACCTGTTGAAAATAGTAGCAACCGACCCATCGCGCGTGCCCGAGATAAGGGAGGCATTGCGTGGCACGCCCTTCGTAAAGGAGATGTTCGAGGCCGACATACTGTTCAAGTACAGGTTCATGGCTGACAGGAAAATATCCGGCTTGGGCATGCTTAAGGTCACGGGTGTCCCGGCCGGCACAAATACAATCAAGGCGAAGCAGAAGCTGACTGCCGAGAAGATAGAGGCGTCGTCGGAGGCTCCGTTCCCGGACTTCAGGTACGCCGCGATAGACATAGAAGTCGTAGGAAGCAACGAAGGCCTTCCGGATGCGCGCAGGGACGAGATCGCCATGATAAGCATCGCGTTCCACCCGCACCACGACGGCGATGTGTCGCTGGTACTTATAACGAAACCGATCAAGTCCGCGGACAAGAGCGTCCGGGTGTTCTCCAACGAGAAAGACATGCTGAAGGAGTTCGTGAAGATATTCGACGCGTACGATCCCGACGTGGTCGTAGGCTACAACATAAACGGATTCGACCTTCCGTACATAACCGAGCGTTTCAAGCAGCTCGGCATACCATGCACCATCGGCCGCTGCAACGTCAAGCCTGCCACTTGCAAGAAGCTCGGTATGCACTACCGCAACACTATACCCGGCAGGATAATAGCGGACACGTACGACCTGATAAAGGATGCGGCGAGCCGCGGTGGATTCAGGCTTAAACGATACGGACTCGGCGACGTATCTCGTGCGCTGCTCAACGAAGACAAGGTCGACATAGCACACAGCGAGATAAGCAAATACTGGAACGGCGACGGTGAACAAATAGAGAAGCTGATAGCGTACTCGCGCAAGGATTCGGAGCTCGCGCTGAGGCTGCTCCTGGAGAAGAACATGCTCGACAAGTTCATCGCGCTGTCGCGCGTGTCCGGGCTCCTGCTTCAGGATTCGCTCTCGGGCGGCGAATCCGCACGCATAGAGAACCTGCTGCTGCGCAAGTTCAACGAGGCTGGCTTTGTCGTGCCGTGCAAGCCGTCGCCGGAGGAATTCACGCGCAGGAACATCGAGCGCGAGACGAAAGGCCTTAAAGGCGCGCTCGTGCTCGAACCGGAATCCGGGCTGCACACCTCCTGCATCGCGTACCTGGACTTCAAAAGCATGTACCCGTCGATATACATCTCGTTCAACATCTGTCCCACCACGCTGGTCGACAGCGGGCCGGAGTCTGACTTCAAGCTCGATGCTGACAACTTAGCCAAACTGGAGAAGCCGTGTATAGACACGCCATACGGATCGAAGTTCGTATCGAAAGACACAAGGCGCGGCATAATCCCAGGCATAGTCGAGTACCTGATAACCGAGCGCGACAAGGTCAAGAAAGTCATGAAGAGCGAGAAAGACAAGAACAGGATAAGGGAGCTGGACGCGAAACAGCTCGCGCTGAAGGTAATGTCGAACGCTTTCTACGGTTATACGGGCTACATGCAGGCGAAGGTATACCTGCTGAGCGTAGCCAACACGATAACGAGCTGCGGGCGCTACCTGATACAGAAGACCAGGGACACGGTCGAGGAGGACAAGAGGTTCAAGGTAATCTACGGCGACACTGATTCAATCATGGTGAAGACGGGCACCGACGATGTGCCTAAGGCGTTCGACCTCGGCAACGAGCTCGCGAAGACGATAAACGCGAGGTTGGAAGGCATAGTCAGCATAAAGACGGAGGGCGTGTTCAAGACGATTCTCATACTCACGAAGAAGCGCTATGGCGGTTGGATGTTCGAGAGAGCGGACGACGAACACGGCGAGATAATAACCAAAGGCATAGAGACGGTCCGGCGTGACTGGTGCGACCTGGTAGGCGAGACTTTGTACACGGTACTCGAGATAGTGCTGAAGGAGCAGAACCCGAAGAAGGCGTTCGAGCACGTTCGCGGCGTCATGCGCCGGCTGCAAAACAACGAGATACCGATCGAGAAGCTCGTCATAACGAAAAGCATCTCCAAACCGATAAAATCGTACAAGGGCGTCCAGCCGCACATAGAGGTCGTGAAGAAGATGCGCATGCGCAGCCCCAACGACGCGCCTGGTGTGGGCGACCGCGTCGGGTTTGTTATCGTGCACGGCATGCAGCTGCTGTCGAACCGCGCCGAGGATCCGGACTACGTAAAAGCCCACGGAATCAAGGTCGATTCCAAGTACTATATGGAAAACCAGCTAGTGCCTCCTCTCGAACGCGTGTTCGAGTCCATGGGCATAGAAAAGTCGGAACTGCTCGGCATAGGCAAGCAGATGTTGCTGTCGTCATTGCTCGGAAAGAAGGCATCTGCTGCCACTGTGGCGGCTCAGCTGGAAGTGCCGCTAGCATCGGCGGACGGGCTGGTCTGCGAAAAATGCGCGAAAGTTTACATCATACCGCCACTTTCCGGAAAGTGCGTGGCATGCGGAGGGGGTCTTCTTTTCTACATCGGAGACGTCCGTTCCAAGTACTGCACGGCCTCAATCAGTGCCTGAATTGCAACGCGTACTCCTCATAGAACGGCTTCACAACCACGTAGCCTAGCACTCCGCCGACCGCGATTGCCAGTCCGAACCTGTTCAAAAGCGTGAATGATATCACGGTCCCGGCCACGATTGCCGCTATGGACAACCACATGTAAGCTCGAGAGAACCTCGAACTTGACGAAGAGTACAACGACTTCTCGGTCAGCAGCGCGGTTTCCACTGCGCTGAGCGAGACGGACACTGCCACGCCTGCAAGGGTCAGCCCGTCCACGACCCATCCCTGGTCCGCCAGCGACTGGGACAGCTCGGCCACGGCGATGATCATCACGATTTCAAACAATGGCACAGCCATGGCAAGAAGCGAAAGCTTCGGACGTTTATCGCGTATGAAAGTCTCTATGAAGATCGCTACGATACAAATACCGATGAACGCCACGGCTGCCGGGGTTACCCAGCTAAATTCACCCTCGAACGCACCCACGAGCCGCGCCTGCACGCCGCTCTCTATAACTCCATTCAGCGCCATGTCGACTAGCTTCTTTTTGTAGACCGCGTTGTCGAGCGCCCGGTCGTTTCCAGTAATTGAGAGGCTTGTCAGGGGCGAGTTGAGTATACTGGAAGGTATGGACAGTCTGGACAGCTCGGACCCGTCGATTGAGTAGACGAGTACGCCGTTGAGCGCGCCTTGGTCCGATCCATAAAGAGGTTGCAACCCACCAACCACGTCGGCGAACCTCTTAGATGCTTCGGGTGAAAGCTCGACAGGGACGCTGTAGACATAGGACGCGCTCGCGCTGTCATACGCTACGTGCTCCTGCCCGCCGGGCATCGGAGTTATGTCGCCGTTGCCAAAAATCAGTTCATCGACCGTCAACGAAGCATTGGTGAAGTTGGACACGGTCACCTTTACACCGCTCACGTCGAAAGGCTCGCCGAGGGCATGTGTCACGCCTGCGTATGCAGTGCGAACTCCGTCCCAGGACAAACTGTACTGGCCGCCGCCAATTTTAATGGTCGCGGTGCCGTTGCTCAGAGGTACAGGTTGTCTGACCAGTACCTCTAACTTCCCAGGGAAAATCACAGGGTTCACGCTCTCGCCGTTCGGCAGATATGCGTATATGGTGTTGCCATCAACGGACGTGTAAGCGTCTTTCAGGCCTATTACGCCGAGTCTTTGTTTTATTACAGCAGCCACACTCGTGGGCGTCTCGCCGTTAGCGAACGACGCCGCGGTCACGGCGAACTTGTTGCCACCCGATATGTCCGTGCCGAGTCTCACCCAGCCACGACTAACCTTTTCGACGGTTACCCCCAAATTACCGTCAGCTATGGCCGTGCAACCGCCAGGCCCGCCATTGACTATCATGGATACACGATCGCCCGATTTAGCCACGTCCGAAGCGCCCTGAAAATCCTTCAAGCTCGGCGCCCTGACCCCGCCCACGTTCGTGATTATGTCGCCTATGCGCAGGTTTCCACAAGACGCCCCGGCGCTAATGCCGGTCACCTTGAGCCCAACAGCGCTGAAAACTAGTGGCGACATTATGTACCATGCAGCTACGGCCAACGCAATCGCCAGGATCCAGAACCTCAGACCAGTCTTCAACCAGAGCACCGCCAAATCCAAAATCCTATGAACATAGATGTAAACAAACCTTTATTAAATGTTAGGTATGCCGAGAGCCGTTTTTATTTATTGCCCGTGAAACATTAAGAAGGATTAAGTGACTCTCATGGCCAACGGACCGAGCATAGAACAGCTGCGCAAGGCTACGCAGGACAGGCCAGACAAGCACGACTTTTACATGTGGGGCGTGATGAGGAAGATATCCACATACGTAACCTGGATTGCCGTGCGCACTTCGATAACGCCTAACCAGATAACGCTATTTTCGATGATATTCGGCCTAGCTGGTGCCTCGTTCTTCGCGTCCGCGAACCCGCTTTACTGGATTGTCGGATGGGCTGTAGTGAACGTGCACCTGATTTTAGACCAGGTCGACGGCGAAGTCGCGCGATGGAGGAAGGCGATGACGAAGTTCGGATACTTTTTCGACGAGATAACTCATCCAATAGTCAACACGGCCCTCTTCGTGGCCGTAAGCATCGGCGTCTACTCCTCGCTGGGAGACGTCCGGCTGCTTTTCATAGGGTTGGCGCTTGTTTTCTCGGCTTCTATCGTGCGCATGACGGGGGTGTATTCGGACTATGTCATGGGAACCATGTACAGGCTCCGTGCAACCAGGATTGATACACCTAAGAGCTGGGCTCGGCGCATAGGAGGTATACCCTCCGGTCTTGGCGGCTACTTCCACATGTTTGCGTTCGCCGCGCTGCTTGACATGTTCGCAACCATGCCCGCGTTCGGCGGATTCGCAATCGGAGGCTTCCGTGGACTTTTCTTCCTGCTGGCCGCATTGGCGATGCCGCTGTTCTGCGTTAAAAAAATAGCCAAGCTCAGAAAAACACTTAAGGATAGCAGGCTCTGAATTGTTTGTTATGGTGGACATTGTGGACGATGAGAGTTTCGAATCTTTCAGGAAGAACGCCGAGAAGAACAGGATGTTCATACGTGCGGCCGAGCGCATTCAGCTTAGTGCCGAACAGACGAAGCAGGTCGAGGATGCCGTGACGCGCAGCAGGCGCGCGCACGAGGAGATATCCAAGGTCCAGAACGAGTTCGAGTCAGCGAATATACCGTTCGTGATTTTCAAGACGTTGAGCAACCATCCCGACATGGGGCTCGATGTCGACTTCCTGGTGGCTGGCAAGGACTTCAGGCGCGCGCGGGACGTCGTAATCGAGAAGCTTGTCGGCAAGGTGGTAGCGCAGTCGATGGGGAGCACGCTTGCAGGCAAGGTATCGCTTTCGATAGAAGGGTCGCCGATAACAGTCGAGATACACGGCGGCGGGTTCTCGCAGATAGGCGAGTATGCGATAGACGCGGAATCGGTGATAAAGAAGAGCCGTATTGTCAAGCTGTTCGATATGGAATTCCGCGTGCCCTCGCCGGAGGACGGCCTGCTCATAGACGTGATACACCGCATATACAGGCACATGAGCATACGCTATTCGGACGCATACAACACTCGCAAGCTGCTAGACGATGAGAAGCTCGACTGGGCGTACATCGTCGGCGAGGCCGACCACATGGGTGTGATACCGGGGCTGGTGCTCTTCTTGCGCGTTTCCATGGAAAAGGGCGGCGACATCGAGAACCTCTCGGCGTTCCCGTACTACATAGGCAAGATGGACTTTTTCCGCGACTATGTGGGCAAGCTGGCCTCGGACTTCAGACATCTGAGGTTCGTCAGTCTTGTGCGGATGGTTACGTTATATCCGGCGCTCCTCCTCCTGGAGAAGGCGTTCGGGCGGCACCTGAAGAACACGTTCTGGTGAAAAAAATGGAGCACGAATATTCGGTTCATGGCAGGCTCAGCATACATTCGGACGTGAACCTCGGGCTGCCATCCGTTTTCAAGTCTAAGATTACGGGCACGCCTGACCTGACCATCCGGCGGGGGTTCAAGAAACCCTCGGACGTAGACTATGTTTTTCCGCCTTACGTGTACCACAAAAAAGGCATGGTCCTGCACAGGTACGGATTCGTTGCGCCGTGCCAGTTGACACTCGAAGACCTCGAGGGCAAGACGGCGATAACGTACACCGACGTGTACAAGAGGTTGATCGGAATAAAGGGGCTCGTCGAGTGCGTTCTGGACATCAAACTCCTGCAGAAAGGATTCGCGAAGACGCACGCGTCATGCGTG